>NZ_JAYMZK010000001.1:0-442256 GCF_037070895.1 Bartonella vaga | reverse complement strand
TTAAAAATAAATATACATTCATAGGTTGTATCTATATAAAATACATTCAAAAATGTGTAAAGTCCTATCTTAAAAAATTACACCATCTATGATAACATAGCATTATTATTTTATAAAAAGCTCATACTTAATTCATTGACAGGAACAACCCCGTCTTGCAGTATTGATATTCTTTAATTATTACTCTTCTATCTTTCTTCTTTCAAAGATAACCAAGAAAAGCCATTGCTATACAAAAAGGATTGGCGTTATCTGTGGTTTTAAGAATCAAATTCTTGTAGAAATACGCTAACTTATGTTAGTTTTTTGTCTTTACAATATTGGAGAAAGTGCTCTGAAAATCTATGTGGGATAACGAACAGCAGAAAAACGACCCCGGGCAAACTCCTGCTCTTTTAGTCAGACGCTTACTGCCTGCCCGCCGCCAAGTTTCTGTCCGTTGGCTTACAGGAACGGTTCTTACGGGGATAACTTCATGCATTCTTATGGGCATTGCACTTTTTGCAGCCCTTGATGAACAACAACGGTTGGTAACACCTCCACAATGGTTTACCCTGGAAAACCTCTCAGAAACACAAGCCTCCAATACCAACGGATATAAAGGTGATCGTATTTTTCCCACGCATGCGCGACAAAGTTTTGACAGTAAGCGCCAATTTGACTTATCAATTCTACAAAAAAAGGGCGATAAAAAGGTCATTCAAACACAACATTTTGAATGGATTCGAATGGCGTTAATCGAGGAACGCCCACACAAATATAGCTATCCTAAATTTGATGCTTTAAGCATTCTTGCCAATAATTCGGAAAATGAAACCACCCAACTACAAGATTCTGGACACATTTATGGAGCGAAGGTGGAAACAAAAATCATCTTACGCAACCATAATTTTATTATTGATCAAATAAATTTTGATGACGCAGATACCCTCACAGAGGATGAAGCACAACAAGAATTAAAAAAAGCTGGATTTTCTTTGGAAAAAAGCAGTGAGCTCCTTTCAATCCTCACTTTCACCGACCCTTTAAAATTAGAAAACTTATCTTCTACCCCCCAATTTACTGAGACCCCTGAAGTTCGAATCGTTCAAGAAAATGTAACCATTTCCCCTCAAACCCATCGCGTTGATCTCACTAAAAACTATGCTGAAGATATTATTCCTATTCGTAAAAAACAAAAGATAGCTGATGCTTTCAAAGACACAAACTATACAGAAAAGCAAATTAAACAGGTTATAAACACTTTAACGAAATTTAGCCGTTCGGATACGCTTAAACAAGGAAGCCTTTTACGCATTGGTATCATTACACAAACTGGAGAAGAAGATCATCTGGTGCGGGCAAGTATTTATCAAGGAATGCATCATGTTCTCACAATTGCTCTGAATGATAAAGGGCAATTTGTTGAAAGTGCAGAACCCATAATGTCCCACGCACTTAAAACCGCTTTTCGGAATGGTATTCCGCATTCTTATGTCAATACAGAAAAATTACCAACAGCTTATGATGCTATCTACACTGCGCTTCTCAGTCATAATATATCAAGCTCTCTCTCTCAGCGTCTCATTCATCTGCTTGCAACCAACATTGATATGAAAAGCCAGATAACGCCAGCCGACCAGCTCGAAATATTTTATGCCGTACCACAACAAAACGATACAGAAAAAAATAAAGGGCCCACAAATGCAGATCCTGAAATTCGTTATATCAGTGCTACTTTCGGCAATACAACATATAAATATTACCGCTACCAATCAAAAGACGGGAGCATCGACTATTATGACTCAGAAGGAAAAAGTTCTAAACCCTTTTTGCTCCGCAAACCCGTTCCAAACGGCACTTTTACTTCCCCCTTTGGAATACGCAAACATCCTGTTTTAGGATATGTTCGAATGCATACGGGGGTTGATTGGGCAGCACCAAAAGGGTCGCCCATTATTGCTGTAGGAGATGGTGTTGTCATAAAAGTAGGCGTAACAGGCGGCTATGGCAACCATACAGAAATTCGGCACAGCAATGGATATATCAGCACTTATTCACACCAAAGTCGTTATGCACCAAATATCAAACCAGGCACTAAAGTACGTCAAGGACAAATTATTGGATATGTTGGATCAACTGGAATGGCAACCGGTCCCCATTGTCATTTTGAAATCATTGTCAATAGCGTAAAAGTTGATCCCATGCGCATCCGTATACCTGACAGTAAAGCTTTAGCTAATCAAGAGTTACAAGCATTCCTAAAGGAAAAAAGCAATATTGATGCTTTGTTAAATAGCCCGAATCTGCCATCAGAAGATATTTCTTAAACGACACATAAAGCATTTATAATCTAAAATAGTTTTGTTTTTGAAATTTTTTGTCACAAAGAAACATTGTTGAAAAAATAAGAAAAAAGGATGGGTTCTTTCTTTCCTTGTTCTTTTAAAATGGGCAAAATGCGTTATTTACTGCGAATTTTACCGTTGATTCTTTGCTACTCTGAAGTTTACTGCACCAAAGTGTAAGGAGTTTTGCTAGAAATTTCTATTCCATAAACTCACATGAAGAAGCATGGAATCAAATTTTTTAAATTGAACGCTGCATTGAGTTTCAGGCAGATAAAGACTACACAACGAAGAAACTCATATAGACCAACATGTGCTATTGCATCACTTCCCCCCCAAAAAGTAGAAAAAGAGAAGAGCTTGTAATATTTTTAAATCAAGTAGACGTATCTTTTGAACCATATGTATTGAGTTTCGGTAAAGGAATCATAACCTTTGTGCCACCAAAATCAGAAGTTTCAAAAAGTGGTTTTTCACCAAACTGCATACAAAGCTGTTCAACGACCAAACGTCCAAGGCCTGCTTTTTGATCTAAAGTTCGCTGTTTTATGCCAACACCATTATCTTCCACAATTAACATCAATCGTCCATCTTTTTGAGAACCGAATGAGATATAAATATGGCCTGCACGCTGATCAGGAAAGGCATGTTTTAAAGAATTTGTTAGCAATTCACCAAGAATGATTCCAAGCGTTGTAGCATCTCTTGAAGACAAGCGACAATCTTTAAAAGACGTATGAATGGTGATATTTTCGCGCAATTCAAATGGTACCGCCAATTCGACATCATGAACTACAGAACTGAGAAACTCTGCCAATAAAGTTGTTTCCATATCATCACTCAAACGCAAACGACGATGTGCTGTAGATATGGTCTGAATACGGTCGCGTGCAGCACCAAGAACAGAACGCACTTCTTCATTTTTGCTACGATTTAATTGCAAACCAAGCAAAGAAGAAACCGTGCCAAGAGAGTTTCCAATACGATGGCTTGCATCCTGCAATAATATTTCAACACGTTGACGCTCTTTCTCAGCGTGATTTCGCGCCCTTTCCAATTCTCGTGTGCGTTCTTTCACACGTGCTTCAAGGGCTAAATTTTCACTGTGAAGCAGCAATTGATACATTTTTAAGGAGCGCACATCGTTATGAAAGCGGTTAATGACAAAATAAGCAGAGATAAAAGTACTGACGACAGAAACAATTGCCGCCAATGTTAAAGCAGCACGCATAAGTGCTATGCCCTCGCGCTGTTTTTGTCGCACCACATCATCGCCATTAATAAAGCTTGTCATTAATTGAGCTAAACGCGCCACTTGAATCTTTTGGAGTTCAACAGAAGAAGAAAGTTGAGGATATCGATCAGGAGTCGCCTCAAGATCATGCATGTGGGCATTCATAAAAGTTCTGCGCGCTTCGACTTCTTTTTTAAAAGCAGTAAACCATTCATACCACTGTGGATGCGCATAAACAATAAGTGCTATATAATCGAGAATATCATTAAGCTCACGCGCTGCATTTTCAAAGCGTGCTTTATCTTCCGCCTTGCGGGTTTTTGCATAGCTGCGATCAGCGACAGCCATATCGATCAAACTAATGAGCACTAAATCAGCCTGTTCGCGCAGTTCTGAACTTGTATTCAACTGCGCAACTTCCCGATCAACAGCATTTGATAACAGCATAATAAAAGCCGATGCCAAAAGAGCCATAATGAGAGAAACAACAATTGCCACCCAACGCCAACTTGATATGGTTGAATCAGAAGAGGGCATTTGAGGAAGCAAATTCTTCTTTGTTGTCATAGAATTTCCATCGGCGAACCTGAAAATCGTCATTTTTCAGCACAAAGGAAGGCTGCCTTATGAAACATAGCAAAAAAGCCCGATGCATGCTTTCACGCAGGCTCTGCTTATTTTCCCCAAGGATACACACCAAAGACTCTGAATTTCCTCAGATACTGATCTATTTACTTTAATAGCTATAACGAGAATAAAAAAAACAAGGCTACCAACCATAATTATTATGCTTTTTTAGCCATTAAATGAACACAATATACTTCCAGCGGAACAAGAATCGGGGCCATAATCTGATTCACCATTCACGCCAAGAAGTTCTTGTAAGCGATTACGCGCCCTGCTAACACGGCTTTTAATAGTTCCAATAGCACAGCCACAAATAGCCGCAGCATCTTCATAAGAAAAACCAGATGCCCCAATAAGAATAATGGCTTCTCTTTGATCAGCAGAGAGCATATCTAAAGCTTTTTTAAAGTCTTTCAAATCAAGCGACCCATATTGAGCAGGATGAACAGCCACATTTTGGGTAAACACTCCGTCAGTGTCTTGAACTTCCCTTCCTCTTTTGCGCATTTGACTGTAAAATTCATTACGCAAAATAGTAAAAAGCCAAGCTTTAAGATTGGTTCCCATTTCAAAACTGTTCTGCTTAGCCCATGCCTTCATAATAGTATCTTGAACTAAGTCCTCAGCTTTATCGTGCTTTCCACTTAAAGAAACAGCAAAAGCCCTGAGAGCTGGTAAAACCAAGAGCAATTCCTGCTTAAAATTCTTCGTTACCTTTGCCATAAAGGATTCAAACCTTTTCCACATTTTTTAAGCTAAATTTCTCTGCTCGCTCTAATTTCTCTAGAAGTTCCAGCAAACGCACAGGAAGTGCTTCTTCTTGAATTTCCATGTAAAACTGTCGCAGTTTCCGTGCTATTTCGCTATTTATCCCCAGGAGATCATCGCCAAAATTGAAGTGATGTGCGAGATTTTTTTCATCACGGTCGTTCATTTTTTATCCCCCTAATCCATATAATATTGGTAGCACTGAGAGAGTTTTTCTCTTCATGGTTGTAAATATAGTTGTATGTAAAAAGTTCCATACAGGCAAAGGAACTTTTTCATTGCTTAAGGATTAACCAACTCAATGCTTCAAAGGTAAAGGAGTTATCAATCATGTCATTATCCACGCGTATCGCACCGCATCTTCCCTATCTTCGACGTTTTGCTCGATCTGTTACAGGCAGCCAATCATCTGGCGATGCTTACGTCTCAGCAATGTTGGAAGCACTCATTGCTGATATTTCTATTTTCCCCAAAGCATCCAGTGACCGCATTGGTACCTATTGGCTTTTTTGCCACCTTTTTGACCAAACAACACCTAATATACCAGAGCCACTGCCACAATTTGGTCTTGAACAAAAAGCTAGTGCCAAACTATCATATCTCACCCCACGTGCACGCCAGGCCTTTTTGCTGATTGCCGTTGAAGGATTTAATGAACAAGAAGCCAGCGAAATCATGAATCTTGATGCAAAAAAATTCCGCGAACTACTCAATCAGGCATCGACTGATATCTCTCAACAAATTGCCACACAGGTTATGATTATTGAAGATGAACCTCTTATTGCGCTGGATATTGAACAAATGGTAGAAAGCCTAGGCCATCAGGTGGTGGGGATAGCACGAACCCACGATGAAGCTGTCATCATGTACCATAAAGAAAAACCACGATTACTTTTGGCTGATATTCAATTGGCCGATAATAGTTCCGGTATTGATGCGGTTAATGACATTTTACAAAAAGACTGTATCCCAGTGATCTTTATCACTGCTTTTCCAGAACGATTACTAACCGGAGAGCGCCCAGAACCAACTTTTTTAGTCACAAAACCCTTTAATCCTGATATGGTGAAAGCACTTATTTCACAGGCTTTATTTTTTCAAGAGAATGCTTCAAAAGCCGCCTAGAACCGAGCAACATCTAAATCATGATCGTTACTCCTATTACAAAGCCGCCCATGGATACATCACATCTTAGTGCCCTCATGCAAGCGATTCGTGGGGCCGATATTTGTGTCTTATATCAGACAACAAATCTGGTCTATTTATGGGCTGAAAACCTACCCAAACATTTGCATAATAAATGGTGTGTGGGGTGTCGTGATAGCGATTTTTTTTCGTTTGATCTTGCAGACAATATGGAAACAATCAAATTGCAAGTTTTAGCCACCGGCAAAATGCAAACTATTGAAGCACGGTTTGAGGATATGGCTAAGCAAGCCATTTGGTACAAATTTTCTATTGACTGCCACCGCAATGATAATGGAGACATTATCGGTATCATCACCACAGGTGTTAATATTTCTGGACTACGCCGACGTGAGCAGGTGCTTAAAATATTACTTCGCGAAGTCAGTCACCGTTCTAAAAATCTACTCGCCATTATTCAAAGTATTGCCAGCCAAACAGCACGTTATACTGAATCTTTACAGGTTTTTTTACGAAAATTTCAAGGACGACTCTATTCTCTTTCCCATTCTCAAGATCTCATCACAGATTCCGATTGGCGTGGTGCTCAATTTCGCGAATTGGTTTACTCACAAGCGTTGGGCTATTTAATGAAAGGAACAGAACGCTTTTCTATTGAAGGCGTGGATCCTCATCTTTTCCCAAATGCAGCTTTACATATCGGTTTGGCTTTTCATGAACTCATTGTCAATTCTCTTTCTTTTGGTGCCTTATCACAGGAAAATGGAAACATTCGTGTACACTGTGAAATCCACACAAATATGGATGGAAAAACACAACTCCTCATCACCTGGAATGAAAATTTTGAAGCAGGAACACTTCCTTCCAGCAATATAACTGCCTGTTTTGGCAGTGCTGTTCTAGAAAAAATTGTGCCCATCTCTGTAAATGGTTCAGCTTCTTTTAAATTGACAGAAGGAGGGATCGTGTATCGCTTGTGTGTTCCTGATACTTATTTTGATAGTTTTTTTTAAACAAGCGGTTGAGATACAACAAAATAAAAAAGTAAACCACTCACCCAAAGAGCTTTTCTCATAATACCCACCGCCCAGCATAACCATATTTTTCTACACAACTAATTTCTGGAAACTTAGTCTTTAAAATTCAGTCTTCTGGAACAAAAAACCTTTTAAAAAGTTTATTTATGCCTCCCCTAGTCTGACAAACTGTATTGCACATTGTCAGTCTATCATTTTGGAAAGTATTTTATGAACAATGCCCTCATCTATATCCTTTTATTGGTTTCATGTACAGATGACTTTAATAGCTGCTATTCTAATAGGACAATGATAAAAATCTATCCAACAGCTCAAGAATGTGAGCAAGCCATGGTACCATCTACAAAAAAAATTGCACCTTATGGGCAACAAATCTTTGCTCAATGTACAAGCATACACACAAACTTACATAAACAAACCGTAAAGCTTATCTGGTCCGTAACAAAAAGAGGTAATTTTCTGCTTAAAAGCCAAAATATAAATGATGAGATGCCAAAATCCCATGAAGCAGATGTTTGACCTGCATCATCCCCTCTTCAACATCCTCTTTCCATAAACCTCTTGCACAAAAAATCTTAAAAGCATAAACCCATCAGACTCTAAGCAAACAATTAGTAAAAAAGAGTACAGCATGATGGATTACAATAAACAACCTCATACTTCACAAAACTATCGAGCAGAGCATACTGCTCTGCCTGAAGAATCCCCCGTAGATCCTGCGGTAGAACGCGTGAGAAAAAAGCTCATGCTCTTCATGATTACCACTCTCTCAATAACGTTCATCCTTGTTCTTGTTGTACTATTTCTAGCTGTCTACAAAACTATAGCAATGAAATCAGCTCCAAAACAAATAGACCCCTTTTCCTCCAGTAAACAAAATTCAGAAATTGCCTATTACACACTCTCTTTACCAGAAAAAACACAGATTTTGTCGCAAAGCCTCTCCGGACACAATATATTGTTGAAGATCTTAACACCAGACGGAACAACACAATTTATGGTTTACAATTACCACACCGGCACACTTATTGCCGTTCTTTCTGTTGAAACAACAAAAGGAAAACCAGCTCCCAACCTCATTAAAAAGTCAGTAGCAGCCCCTAAAAGCACTTAAATAACACTGTCTTATTTAAATATTCTCTTCTGCCGAAGATGTTGCCACTCGACGCCGACGTGGTTTTCTCTGTATTTCCTCACCCAACACAGGCAAAGAAACAACTTTCTCTGTTGATACATCCCCATTTTTAGCAGTTTCAGACGTTGTCTGTGAAAGATCAAGGGATGCTTCTTCTTGAGAACGTACAGCACGCCGACGTGAAGGTCGGCGTGTTTTTTTGACAGACTCAACACTTTCTTCAACAGCAGATTGCTCTTCGTTTATCTTTTCATTCGACAGAGTATGAACCTCTTCCAAAAGAGTATCAACTTCTAATGCACCTTCACACGCATGCCCATTTTGTGCTTTTGCATATTGACCATTACTATTTTTTGGCTGCTGTGTTTGTGATACATCAGGATCATAATTAACGGCGTCTTTTTTCTCACTTTCAGCGTTTATTTCAGCATATTCTTGTTCGTTGTTTTCATCACGTCGAACTGAATGGGACGATTGCCCAACTGCTGCCAAAATAATCCGCAGATAGTGTTCAGCATGTTGTAGATAATTCTCTGACATAACGCGATCGCCAGCACCCTGTGCATCACGCGCAAGACTTATATATTTGTCGGCAATTTGCTGAGCATTTCCGCGAATTTTAACATCCGGACCGCTACTTTCATAATTCCGAGACAACGGGTTAGGGCCACGACGATTATTATTATTATTATTGTTATTATTGTTGCGACCGCGTACCCGTCTATTTTGTTGTGGCCTCATTTTTATCCCTTTTTGGAGTATGTGTGTCTTAATTGAATTTTCTTCATTGCATTATCCTCCGATAATGCTGATTATGTTTAGAATACGGTTATCAGACTATCCGCGTCTTTTTCACTCAAATGATACCTATCGATATTTGATAAAAGCATATATTTCTTGAAAACCACAAAAACAGCCTGGAAACTATAAGCCCAAAGTTTCCTATTTCTCTGTTAACCAGCAGAAACCTAGTGATGTTTACATAAAATGCCAAGTGTTTTCTTTAAATAAACCATATTTCATTAAAAAAAATAACCATCTTGTGGAAAAACAAAAAACGAGAACATACACAAACATCTCCAGCAAAAAACAACCTCTGCTAAAGAACAAATAGAAGCCCTCTTTTTCGCTTTTAGGCCACTGATCACAAAACGCCGATATCCCCTACCCCTCGCGCACTTAATTTCTCAGCAATCACGCCCACGAACACTACACAAACACATTCAATTCAATGAACATATCCTCTCTTCTGCGCTAAAGCAATCCCCTTGTGAGCAACAATCCACTATCGCTTCACAAAACCTCTCGCTTTTTATACATAGATTAACATGAAGCATTATTCAAGTCCTATGATCATCAACAAATCAGTCTTTTTGCTAAAGCTAGCGAACTTGTGCTATAAATTTCTTTGTAATTCCAAAAAATTTATAAGTAGATTGAATCTGTAATTTATGACAACTTAGCATAAAATCTGTGTATCTATTTATAAAAAAAAGGTTTATGAGAAAGAAATCATTAAAATGCCATGCCAAAAAAAAATGCAAGATTCTCGAAAAAAAAATTCAAAATCTCAAAACAAGAATAAAATCATGCATGCCCCATCTTTGGTTATACTTCCTGATAAGAAAAATTTATTTGCAAAACGAGCACAGCGTTTTGCATATTTGGCAAAAAGCGCACCAAACCCCAACAGCATCCTAGATAAAGAATCTCTTCTTTTTTTTGCTCATTTTTGTAATGCCCAACAACAATTGACAGAAAAATTTAAAAATTTTGCCACCCCTCTTAGTCGTTTTTGTATTGTTTCAGCTCCCCCTTTTGATCGATCAAAATTATTGTCTTTGGGCTTATATGAAAGCATTGCTGAAGATTTTTTGAAACATTTATCAACCCAAACTTTCTCGACAATAAGATACGAAGCTTTAAGCTGCACAAGACAGAAAAAAGACCAATGGCGCCTGTGGGGACATAATCTGTTAAACCACATACTTCCCCCACAACAATTAACAGAACATATTTTTATCATCGGTGCATTACAAATCATCTATTCTCTTGCCGCTTCACAGCTTGATGCTCAAAACTTTTTCCCCCAACAAAAAAACCTATGCCCTGCCTGTAGCGGTACACACTTTGCCAACCTCATTATCGATTGGAAATCACACAAGAGTATAAAAGTTTGTTCTTGCCTTTATTGCGGTACCCTCTGGCATATCCCAAACACCCAATGTACCTTTTGTAAATCAACGCAGAATATTTCTAGCCACACTATCGAAAATATGCCCGACAGTATTTTATTTGAAACCTGTGCTATATGTGGGTCTTATTGCAAACAACTCAATCAACACAAAAACCCCACACTCGATGTTTTTGCAGATGAAATCAGCACCCCAACGCCTGATCCTTTGCACAACAACCCTTCTTATTTTAAACGTAAGAGTTTTAACCCCTTTTTAGCAGAGCACAGAAAACAACCCGCATTTCTCTCAACAAAATAGCTTAACACCAACAAATCAACTGTAATGAGAGCTACCGAAACTCCATGGAGCAATAATTCAAAGGGCTAAAACACGAATCCCACTTCGAAAAGATACAACAGCCCTTTTGCTACCTAACGCACACAGCAACAGATATCAAAACAATCTTCTTTATAAAAAACAATATAGAAATTTTATGATTTATCTTGAAATGCTTTTCAGGTTAAAAACGAAAAAGCTGCATCCCCAGAAAGTTAAAGATCTTGATGCTACCTGCACCAAAATTAAAAGGATGTGCTTTGGGCTGTATTTTTTACTTCTCTCTACGGCCATGAAGATGAGAAAAATGCTTCATTTATCTCTTTATCTTTGCAGTGCTTTGTAATATCTTGCAGAATATTAAAAAGAGGCAACCCGCACAATAGTGAGATATTCTTTGACAGCTTGCCTTTGTCCGCTCATTTTTACACTTCTCATACTCTTAAATTTCTGCGTGAAAGTTTAAAAGTAATTGCGCACTTGACCGTTACTAGCCTCTCTTTCATTGATAAAGCAATCCCGTAAGAGAAAGTAGTTTCCATCTCCTGGTCTCACTCTTTTCACACATTTTTTCTTTTCCCTCTCTGAAAGAAAGTCCCACATTTCACGAATAGCAAAATAGGCGTTGCTTTCCAAATTAACGCAGTGCTTATAAACTTCTCTCTCCATATCAGACGGAACTGAAGCAGAAACTTCTTTGCAATACACACGTAGATCAAACATTGGAATAGCTACTACAATAGGAGCTTGTTGTATCACTTGTTTTTTGGGAGAAAGATAACGAACAATTTTTACAATGCCAAAGCAAAGAGCAAATACACAAAAGAACAATATGCAAACAAAGGCAATCTTGCGATACACTTTTTTAAAATAAGCTTTTTGCCTTGCTCGGATTCTTTTTTCCATAAAGACCGTATCCTTTAATATCCGAAGTTCATCTTTTTTATAATAAAAAATGATAAACGTAAAAATACATATTACAGCTGCATATTATTAATTTTCTTATACCAAAACAGCCTTTTTTCTCTATACTCTTAACGTTTTTATTCTCTTTGTTACTTAAAACTGTTATTGAACGATCTTCGTGTCCACTTTTATGAAAAGGATACAAAAGTACTCTGAAGGCTTTGTTAAAGTAAAATCCAATACAGATAATATAAATGAGTTTTTACTCGAAATAAATACACCTTATTGAAAATAACACACTTATTTTCGCGGTAAAGATCCAAACATCTCATACATATTTTTTGTGTTTCTGTATCACACCTTGTATTTTTTAGAACTTCTCAAGTTTTACCGACAGCAGAATGAGAAATATAAACAGCAAACCCAGATGATCAATCGGCGATTGTGCTATCTGCATCACATTATTTAGCATTTTGCTTAATTATTTGAAATTTTAAAGATCTTTGAGAATTGTTCTAACTGTTGTTCTAAAGTATCAACACGCTGCGATATTTCAGTTATGTTTGTGGTTTGTTCTTTATCGAAACGACTAATGTCTTGAGCTGCTAGTCTCAACAACACTTTCAAAGGAACATATCCCGTTTTTCCGTTGGTACAAATTACCACACGAATCTGTTCAGGATCATCAATATCAGCAATAGAAAATGGAAAAAACGCCATTGTATTCCCTCTTTGTTATGAACTATAAAACAACAAAATTTTCAGATTTCAGTGTATTTTCACTGACAAATTTTTGCACAATACAAACTTATTGAAAAACTTTTGAAAAAAATTCTAAAAGACCTAAGCAAAGAAATTTCTTGAAATTGCAGCTCTTTTTTCTTTCACGAAAACAATGCTCTCACGATTGGAAACTAAAGCAGGAAGACAACTATTACGCTATTCCATCAATCGTTCTCTTTGCATAAATAGACTGTTCGATACCAATATTATCCTTTTCAAGTAAATTGGCTGGAAAAAACTTGATGCTGCAAAAGTCACGAGATTTATAAAATATATACCGCCCACAGATTAGAGTCATAATAGCATTATTCTGCATTCTCTTAATCATCACAAACGTCAAGAAGTCCCAAAGGCTTCTTAAAAAGCCGGGCACTTTTTTCTCCACCAACATTAAAAAGCCTGCATTGAAAATCTTGGCCGAACATTTTTCTTGAATAGTTTTTCTTATAGCAGCCAAGTTTTTGTTCCCTTAACAAAAAGCGGGTTCCTTGACCCTCTCCTATGTAACAATAGAAAAAACGACAAAAAGATGCAGAAATACATCTCAACATTGGAAAAACATACCACCCGCAGCTGACCTCACTCCACTCAGCAACAGTAGACGCTTTCACTATATAGGGATAAATAAACTCAGGCTGCCTTCTTTTTTGAAATCGACTGTTTATCATAAAAGTTTAATACACCCCGTGATTTTAACTGAGCTTTTTTCTGATGATCAGTTTTAGCTCTAATAAGAGCTTCAATTTTCATGCTTTAACAGCATAAACAACTGCAATATTAACGGGAAACGTTTCATCATAGCCTATCTTTACAAAATGGCTTTATTTTCATACCCCCCTATAACAGCTAGGAAATTATCTGGCATGTACAGAAGCAGTGCTTCAAAAATCTCCCCATAAAGTTTATCTACTTCTCGGCAATTCACAATACTAATTTTACCCATATAACCGCAAAACATCTGTCTTTTCTTAATGGATATAGACTATAAAGACTTTTCTTCTCTATTTCCTAGGCAGTATCCTTTATCAATCTCTTTTCTTATCTATCCCACAAAAATCTTGAGCATTGTATCTTACGTGCTTATCTCCTTTTCCTTATGTTTCACAAAGAACAGCGAACATGCTATATATGAGAATAGGATTTTATCACATAACGGCCGAGCAGTAGGTGCTTTTTCCGTAGCAAAATATCAATAAAGCGAAGCGAAAAACTTTTATTTACGGAAAAAAATAGGAAAGCTTTAGGAAGTATTTTAATGCTTGGTTTAAAACTGATCTTTAAGATTTTTACAGCCATGTCACCAATTAGAGATAAGCCCATAAAGACCATTCCTTGAACTTTCCTACCCCTTAAAAGCACTGTATAACCTACATTTACTTTATACCTCGGTCGTTCAGGCAATTAGTTTAAGATGACATTTGTTTTTTCTCTATTCACTTTTGTAATTTGAAACACACAACTATGCCACTCATAAACGCCTCGACACAAAAATGGGTGTTAAACCCATAAATATTGCATTCTTCTCCTCACAGAGCATAAACTGTATGTACCAATATATCACATAAATATTCTTTGGTATAATGCATCATCGTTCTCACACGATGATTAACCAAGCTTTGAAATTATCCTTTTACCCCATTATAATCTTATCGATGCAAGCATTTTCAAACGATATAAGCAAACAATCACAGGCCGCACTTATAGAACACATCCTGTTTTTAAAAAAGGCAGGTGGGTCAAGAGAGAAGAAAATAAAGCAGCGATTTTATTTTTACGGGCTGGAATTTTCTCCATTTTCAAACCAATCTTGTCATAATCGACATGCAATAATTTTGTTTTTTCATTGATATACACAGCATCTGGCTTCAACT
Source organism: Bartonella vaga (assembly GCF_037070895.1). NCBI lineage: Bacteria > Pseudomonadati > Pseudomonadota > Alphaproteobacteria > Hyphomicrobiales > Bartonellaceae > Bartonella > Bartonella vaga. The sequence goes on along the minus strand of NZ_JAYMZK010000001.1, from coordinate 427,909 downwards.
GCAGCACTTCCTGAGCAAGAACGCCACGATAGCGTTGCGGATCTCCTTTATAATTAAAGGTATAAAGCGGATAACCATTTTTTTTGCCCACGGGAACAATATTTTCTTTAGCTCTCACATCAGAAAGTCCTAAAATTCCTCCCAACAATCCGAGCACTTTCTGTGCATCGCGCAGCGGATCTTTTACAGTGGAAGGCATTGTCGTAGATTTTTGTGTTTCCGTTCCATAATTTCCAGCCGCTTGTGTTCCTACTTGTAATAAGCGTTCTAATTGGTTCCATGCTTTATTATCTTGTTCTGTCCATTTTTGGCGTTCAGCATCTAAGACATTTTGACGATTTGCATCTTGGATCATACCGCCTTTCAAAGCATTACTTTGCGCATTACTTTGTCCCTGAAAGTAAGTGTTGGCAGCATTAATCTGATCACGCAAAGATCCATCAATTATCTGATTAGCATGCATCATATTATTAATATCTTGATTATATTGCTGTGCGGTGGCATTTGTTGCTAATGCTCCCAGCTCATCAGCAAGCACTCCGGTATGAGCACCAGATCCATATCGCCCAGCCCCAGACATAGATTGATTAATGGCATCAGAGGTTTTGTTGAGCGCATTTTGCAACGCAGCATTAAATTTACTATTGCTTCCAATCTGGTTTCCTTGAGCCATATTTAAAAGATTTTTAGCACTTTGGGTTGGTTCATTAAACCACTGAGTCAATGCTGGATTATTATATTGACCTGTAGCCTGTTCTAAACCAGTGAGAGCATTTTTTGTCATATTGCTAAGACCAGCGACGCGCTCACCTTGATAAACATTTCCGCCAACACCTTTATTGTACAGGTCAAGTGCTTGAGAACTAGCATTTTTAAAGATATCTGCGGCCCACGCAGGTGGTGCATTTGTTTGTGTCGTTGTTTGCACTTGAGGTGTTACTTTTCTACTCATGAAGCAAGAACCTTTCTATAATGAATAAGATTACGAGAATATCCATGATGCGCAAGTGTTTCAGCCCATCCAACCCTTCCACACATCTGAATTTCCTCAGCATTGATTGTTTGCGCCCATTCTTCAACCTTATTGATCAATTTGACCAATTTCAGTCCTCCCTCTCCAGCAAGATCTGAAAGGACGACGCGTTTTTTTCCCGTAAGGGTTATTTCAACTTTGGTAATCGCAAAAGCGCTAAATTGGGTTTTATTTTTCAAGATAAGCCACAATTGTGCTTTTCCAGTAGCGAGTTCTTCGGCAATTGTCGCTAGACAAACATCATCAGGAAAGCGCTTAGCATATTTCTTCAATGCGGCATTTAGAGTACCTTGATAGCGTGCTATTTTTTCCCATGACCATTGATCTGTAAGATGGGCAGAATAAAAACTTTGACTGTCGTGTTGCAGTGCCATGATTTTTGCTCTTTTGACTTTCTGTTCAAATAGAACCCTATGACCAATTATGCAGCATAAAAACCTACTGCTCATTTATGCAACATGCTTAACGCACTGCTTTAAATGAGACGCTTACCATCGCCTTACTCCTTGATTAGTAAGGCACGTTATTATAAGGGGTAGTAAGGGCAAGGCTAACGCATGCCAGCGGGCTTCAACTCCACGTCGAATCCAGCTATATGAGACCAATTCATTCCTTCAGGAATCCGCAATTTAAAGCGATAAAACCGTGCCCTTGCACGAGAATGAATTTGCCCCGTATTATGAGAAGGCCTTTTTTCCGGCAACCAAACCGTTTTCTCTTCAAGTGATTGACGAAAACGTATTCCCACAGACACGTAAAACTGTCCACTATTCACTTGAGGCATAATATTTTTTATTCGAGTTACCAGACCATTTGTCTGTCCCATCTCCTGTGAGGTAATCTCACAGGCCATAGGGGAACCAGAAAACGAGCCAAGCCTTCCCTGATTATCAAATGCGCCGAGAATAGGAGATTCATTGTTCCAAATTTTACTGTCGAGAGACAAGGGTAAATCATCAATGTTCGGTGTAACCCCATCAAGTGCTTCTAACGTAGCTCCAGACGAGAAAATGGGTAGAATCATTTCGATGTCTACAACAGCTTTTGTCCATTTTTGTAATCCCCAATCATAAATAAGCAAGGTGCGCTTTTTGTCTTTCCGATCAGAATCAATCACCCAATAAACGCGATTAAAAACCCCATCGATAGCAGAAAACAAAGTGGGCAGATTATCAAAATTAGATTTTTCCGACATTGTTCGGTCTACTTTTTCAAAACCAATTGGTATAATCTGTCCCTCACCAGAGATCTGATAAAATCCACCTTCATCGTTAAAGAAGGCAAAATTATCTCGAGAAACGATAGAGTGTGCGTTTCTTGCACCGCGTTTATCGTGTATTTTTTGGAAACTGAAAATAATCTTTGACCCAGGAATAAAAGAACCGGCATAGATTGCAGAACGCATAAAGATAATAGGATTTGTTGTTTCCGTTGCCCCTTGCACAACCCCCCCATCAGGAAAATCTTGATAATCGCAGCTTTTTTTTCCAACAGTCCAAAATTCGGCATCGTTCAACCCAGACCAATGGATGCGTCTTGGATACTTTGTCAATTTCATCAAGCAAACGAAATCTCCCCACACACGAACGATTCCCGCTTGTGGTGGATTTCCCCCTAAATCTCTAAATTTGCTATCCTTATGAAAGTTGAACACTTGTGGTTTATCATTAGCATTAACAGCAATGACATTATCACCAAACAAAGCAAACGACCATGGAGCATCAATATTTGCTGAATAGGACTTTCCTTCTTGGCTGATATCATCCCACTGCAAGGTTATATTGTTTAGGCAGTAGATTTTTTGTCCCGTCCCGACAATAATATACACACCATTTTTTGTTCTAATAGCAATAGCTCCTAAAATAGAGCCAGGAAAAGGCTTTGAAAAAGGTTCAAAGCGGGGCATAGGCATATAAAATCCATCGGCCGGAAGCACATTGACGATTTCATCAGTGAAGAGACCATTAATGTTAGCAACATCAGGTCGATATTCAGCAACTGGGAAAAAAGCCATTTAAAACCTCATTGGCACAATATTTGAAGCGCCTTTTCGACGCGATGTTTCAAATCGCAAAGCTTGGAGCTGTTCTTGAAAATCTCTAAAAGAAACAGCGGCATATTCAGGATCTTTAAGGATATTTTTATAGAGCTCGTATTTTGCACGTGCTTTAATGAGATCAAATGCATAAATCAACCAAGGATCACTATCCTTTATCATCCGTCTTTCCCCAAAAAAGGCAAGAGAATAAGAAAGGCGCACGGTCTCAGCTTGTTGAGATATTGGAAAAATTCCTATTTTTTTATCTACATAGCTATAAAAGAGGGGCGTTCCTTGCTCAGACTGTAAGTTATACTCTTGTCGCAATTCTTTAACAGATTTAAACAACAATTTTTTTTGTGTTGCAGCACATGTTCCTAAAAGGACAGATTCAATAGCTCTTTCTGATTCAATAAAAATTCCCTCTTCTTGCCCATACCACATTTTTCCACTTTGTGTTTTGAACGTCACCTCTTTTTTTTCATTGAAGAAGCAAGGTTCCCGTTCACACACCCGCAAAGCAGTAAAAATTGAATCTTGAATTTGGACAGAATATTCATCTGTTGTATCGTCTATTTCATCTTGAATGAGCGTGACCATATAGGAAAAAGTCTTAGAATTATTTAAGTGTGAAGTTTTCAGATTATCGTGTTCAGTAGGAAAAACAATCATGAGCAGTCATAATCCTTTATGTATGAAGCATGTTACATATCTCTCCCCCAACAAGAATGTTTCGTTGGGGAAAAGGGTTTTAAAGCTTTCACTAAAGCCTTTAGGCTGGTGCTCCATAAGTTGAGATCACGATGGTTCCAAAGTCCTGCATTCCTTGTGTGCTTTCTGGCAATTTGAAGCAAGTTTTTTTCATACCAATAATGGTTTTTGCTGCAACACCGAACTCTCGTTCATAGTCGAAAAGCTCTTCCACCAATTTATATCGGGTAGCACCACGATCTTTTCCAAAAGCAATAACAGCACTTTGTGCCCCCAGTAAAACAGCACGACGAACATTTGAGACCACTTTTTTTGTTACAGTAGACTCGACACCTTCAGTAACGTGTTCAGCCTCGCGCAAAATGACGCCATTATACATGCCCAAAGAGCCATCATAGAGTGGATTGTTGAGCCGGCTTCCACTATAGATCGCCTTTGTAATGTCGAGCCACTGTCCAGCATCTGTATTGGTTCGTAACTGTGTGACCTGCGTTGGATGCAGATAAAGCACATAGACACTTTCCCCATTAACACGCACTGGTCTAATTTTTGGATTTGCAAGCTTAGCGCGTTCAACAGCTTTATCGATCAAACTAAGATCGAAGACATCAGCTTTTGTCAACTCTTCATCTTTTGTTTTTCCATTGGGGCGCACAACGCGTTTATCAGTTGGTGCTGTTGGTGCATTAAACCCGTAATGGACAGGTTTGAGTGTAATGCTACGTCCTTCAAAGTTAATGGTTTTTGCGGTATATCCACAAACTTGAATGAAGAACATCATACTGAGACGATCAGCATACCAATCAACCAGGCCATTTTTAGCTTCGGTACGCAAATCGTGTAGAACACGTTGCTGATCAATTGTGCCTTCATTTTTGACACGCACAGCATGAACAAGTTCATTAATTGCCAAGCGATCGTTGAGAAATTGTAAGGCTTCTTCATTGCCTTCAAGCGCCTGCCCTTCACTCACCCCATCGCCGAACAACTGTACGCGTAAATTAAAGCTAACCGCATCACCACTCGCTTTATTCGTTTCATCTTTTAATTGTACAATACTATTTGAATCGCTTCCGATCAACGGTGCGATAGGGATTGCTTTTGATATTTCTTGGTTCAGTAGTTTAGACCATGTGCGTACTGCCATTGGGTCATTGAGTCCTATACAAGTTACGGCCATTTTATCCTCTTAAGGTTATCGACATAAAAAAACCGGCAAGGCGCCGGTTATTGACATTCCACATTTCTCGTTTGCAAATGGTGGATCAGTTGTTGGGTATTTTATATGATCTTTGTTGATAGTTTTTGCCTGCCCCCCTTTGAAAAATCTCCTCATTGCATTTTCCCACTTAAAAAGCTCCTTGGCGTTCTTACTTTTAAAGTTCTCTTCCACCCATTAAGCAGTTAAAAGCGGTTTTGTTTTTGGAATCAGTAATCCAATTACTAAATTCTGCTTCCGACATTTTGTCGAGCATATCCAAAGAAATAGGCCCATTTGGAATCGAGCCGTTATGGGCAGCAAGTGTGCGTGCAGAATTGTGCTTTTCCTGTAAATTTTCACCAATATCATTTTGAGTGTTTGTGTAGCCAAATTTTTCCGCAATAGTGTAAATCACTTGAGCAGGATTTTGATTTCTTTGTGCACAATCGCGCAAAATCTGCTTCAGTTCATTACCGATCACGGCATCAATGGCTTTTGGATCTGCCATTTCGGGATAGAGCGGAGCATAAGCAGCCAACTGCTTAGCCCGTATATCATAAATAAAATCGGCAGCTTTATCAAAATCACAATGCTTTTGTTTAATAGTAGCTACAGATTGTTGATAAAAAGCGTGCAAATTTTCTGCTTCACGAACAGTGGAAGGTTGTTGTTGTTTGGTGTGCAAAAATTCCTGTTTATGAAGTGTTTTTCCAAGCCATTGCATATAACCCATAAAATCTTCTTGCGGATCTGGGGGAGCATCACCCTTTAGCGCCTTTGGAGCATCTTGTGATGGCACGCCTTCTTGCAATGTGCTCTGTTGTTGATGTCCATTTTGACTCCCTTGGAAGTTTTCTTCAAAAATTTTTTCTTTTTCTCCCGCTCCAATTTTGCTTTCTTCTCTTCGTTCAGCTTCTGGAACAACACTCTGTTGTAATTGACTTTGTTCTGCTTGCGTTAAGTGTTCTTGATCCATAGTTTGCCTTCTCTTTTTTGGACATAAAAATATATTTTTTCAAATAAAGCAGCTTATTTTTGCACATTTGCCATCTGTAAAATTGTTTGCGCCATCTGCTCCACTCCGGCATTACTGCTATCGTGCAATGGAGCACTGCTTTGCTCTTGGAAAGGGCTCTGCTTTTGCGCTTTGATAGCAATTTTTTGGATAAGCGATGCCGGCAAAGGCGAATAACGTAACAGGTCGAGCATAATATCTGGAGTTGTGAAACTTTGCATCAAAGGAAGCAATTGCATAATAATAGCGAATGTCCGTTCTTTTTCATTGAGGCTTGTTGGAGCATCATCAACCACAATATCATATTCCAAACTAGTGATCATTTCACGTGTCAAAGGAACATACTGCGCATTTTCATCACCAGCAATACGCACCAATCGCCCATCGGAAAGATAGTTTTGAATGAGATAGAGGATAATTTTTCCCTGTCTTTGCCGATACCGACGCAAACCATCAAAGAAGGAGGCCAACAAATTAAGTGACGATTGTCGACGTTGTTCTTCAAGGATTCCAGGTTGGTTGACCGCCCTTGTTCCAATAAATTCGGAAGACAAACCAGTTACTTGTTCGATAGCGTTCTTTGCTTCATTAAACAATTGAAAGAAGCCTTGGGGGAATTGAGCAATGGGTTTAGGCTGGATTCTTCCACCAGAAACAGCTCCACTTTTAAGCCAAGTAATACTATCTGCCCTAGCCCAACTTTCCATGGCTTGGCGATCGTCATCGAAAGCATCACGTTCTGCCATAATGCCGCCTTTTGACTGGCTATTGAGCAAATGCATAATTTGACTAAAATATTTATTTGCCCAACGTTGCGGATCTTTTGCTGGCTTAACAATACCGTAAAATTGCCGACTAAACTTATCAAAAGTTCCAGTAATACATTCCCATCCCAATTGATTTTGCGGTACCAAGGGTTTATCAGGTTTTTCTAGCAATTTTCTACCCAAAAAAGCCCGTTTAACAACTTTTTTAGTTAACCTTGTTGCTTGAAGAAAAGGAAAATCTTTTCTCAAATTTTGGAAATCCTGCTCCGAATAATCGATAAACTTTCCGCTTTGGGGATCGAGGACTTTATAAACAACTTCGCGTTCAAACCAGCGGCACTCAACCAGTGTGACCATTTTGAGACGTTGATAACTGTCCATATCATCGCCGTCTGTGTAATAGCTTTTCGTATCACCATCGCTGGTTTTGTGTAAAAATGTATGATGCTTTACCCAATCCGCATTAAGATCGCTCCAATGGACATGAGGGAACATTTCTTGAGCAACTGTCAAAGGTTTTTCATCGACATACCAGATACGTTGTGCATCAACCAGATTCGGTTTCACGGCACTTGCATCCCAAACCATCTTCATGGGATCTAATCGTGCAATCACTGGTTTTCCTTGCGGGTCTTCTTCATAATCAAGTCTTGTATCTGTCCAGCCCATTCCACAAATGACAGCATCTTGAAAAGCATCAGAATCTTCATACTCGCCATCGGCTTCGTCACGAAACCACTCAGCAGCTCCGGTAAGGATCTGATTGGCAAAGGCCGCACCTTCCTGGCGTGGAATAAATTGCACTTGTCGTTTATTATTGCGCTCTGCACCGATCACTGCATTGATCAAAGGAGCAATGCGGTTAAAAGTCATAACTGGTCTATTTTGTTCTTGCAACACGGCGAGATCTTGTTCATTCCACTGCCGCCCGTTATAAAAGTCATAGTCTTCTTGAGCATTTTTTCGCCATTGCTCAACATGAGTGATATCATCGTGATACCAGTTGACAAGTTTTTTAAAGAGCGCTTGATGTTCAAGCATTTCGATTTGATCAAAAGAATTTGTAGAACTATTCATTAAAAAGCCATCCATGAAGTTTGAGAATGGTAAGAAGAACGATAAACATGTTTTTTGGGTCGAGCATGTGGCTGTTCATAAGCCACACACATGAGTCCAAAACTATCGGCGCCATGGCTTGCCCAATCATGTTCAGCACCCAATCCGATATTACGCTGTTCATCACGTTTTTCGTGATACCACGCGAGCGCTTTTCGTCCGGCCTGCGTTGTTTCACGGTTAAACCATATGGCAGGAAACAATCGCCTTACGGCTTCGATGCGCATTTTAACGGCACCTATCCCTTGATTAGGAATAACTTTTGTTTGAAAGCCAGCTTGTTGAAGGGCGCTTTCAAAACTTACATTATAGACACGATCTTTGGTTGCTCCATCATGAGGCAGAACCATAAGAGCCTTGTCATATCCCCTTTGCAACACCCACCCAACATGCTCTGAAAGAGGCTGTCCTTGAGCTTCATAATAATCAAGGACACGGATTTCCCGTCCAATAAATTGAGCTACCCACAAAGCTGTAGCATCGGCTTTCGCTCCTGTTCCACCAATATCCCAAAAGATTCGGACTTGAATCAGAGGATCACGGGGAACAGTAGTTATGCGTCCTTCCTGTTCAGCTTCCAGAAGTGCTTTTTGGTAATAAGCGCCTTGAACAGTTTGAAGATACCCACCTTCCCAAATATGGTTATACTGCTCAGGTCTTTGCTGCAAATCGTCCTGACGATCCCGATTGAGCTTTTCGGGAAATTTAGGATTATCGCGCCAATTAATTTCAACCCCTTTTATATTGGGATTATTCACATTTCGGAAACGTTTTTCCACGGGAGCATTTTCACGGCAAGGGTTCCATGTCACCCATAATTCGGCATTCCAATCTTTTCCTTCTTCGCGCAAAGTGGGAATGAGAGTTTGCCAAGCGGTCTCGGTAACAGGTTCTGCTTCATCAACCCAGCAGAGGAAAACGCGCCCCATCGATTTAATACTCGTTATATTGCGATCAAGACCAGCGAAAACATAGACTATACGTCCATCTTTTGACTTGATATATTTATCACCTATTTCATAATAGCCTTGGAGAAAAGGATAAGCTTCAATCGCCCGTTTAATTTCTTCCAACGAGCTTTCATTAAGTGAATTTTGAAATTGTCGTGCACAGAGAATAATACCCCGTTCTCCAGCCATTCCATGCCGATATCCAATCACTGCAGACATCAAAGCAAAGGAACGTGTTTTTCCAGATCCCCGACCTCCCCAAGCGGCACGCACATCAGCTTTTCCGGTAAAAACAGGAACAAGCTTTGGGATGAGAGCAATTTGCGCAGTTGTCATTAATCCTCAAACATCACAATTTTAGACCTCACGATCTACAGAAACCACATTCTTTGAATTTACCGGCACAATCTCAACCCGTGAAATTGTTTTAACATCACATCCTGCTTCTCCAGTAACCTGTAGAGGCAAGACTTTTGCAAGAAGCGAAAAAAAAGGTACAGGATTATTAAGTGCATGATATTGAAGATAAGACACCAATCCATCTTCACCATAATGATATCCTGCTTGCTCAGCAGCTGTAAGAAGAGCCTCATTAAAGCGCTTTGTTGTTTTATTTACAGCACCTTTTGGCCGCCCTCTTCGGCGTAAAGGAAGACAAGGTTTATCCGCCATCATCATGTTCCTTCAAAAAAATAGGAACTGATCCCACGACATAAAAATAGCATGAAAATCAGCAATAAAATTTCAAGAACAAAAGAACTTTTTGATCAGAGATCAAGACATATAGGACGACTTATGTAATCTATGCATGATGACACATCGTATTTTTTGTAATCCTTTTCCGGATAATTAAGCAAAAGCCTTTGTGCCTTTTTATCACAGGTCCCCCCCCGCATAATGTTAGTCCTCTTATCCTCCAAAGAAAAAACAAGACTGCCTCAAAACACCAACAAAGGATGCATAAAAAGGAAAATAGCAATAGAAGATAAAAAGAATAACGGCACTATAGAAAGTGAAGCATCTGAAGCATCTGATGCAGAATAAAAGTATAATCCTCGATAAAAACGAGAGAAGAATTATACTTACGCCCCCCACATTCCTGCTTGGTTATCGAGAAAAGCGTTGCCTCCAATGGATTACCATACAAAGACAACCCAAACCATCTTCTTTCCAGAAAAATACATTCCTTAGATATCTCTCTTATAGGACACATGAAAACTTATTGATTACACAAAAGTCCACTCTACGACCCAATAAAGTTCAAGGAATTATAAATTTATAATTGCTAACCGCACATAATTGAAACTACAAAACTTATTTTTTCAGAAACTGCAAACTGCAAACTGCAAAGAATCACAGATTCTAAAAATTTGTAGAAACAGGCTATGCTTCATGCACAGAGAATTTACTCTACGTAATGGGACTTTCCCACAAATTCAATTGCATTCACTATGAAAAAGTACAAAATACCTATTGTTTCATAATGATACATATTTAGATGTACCTTGTCAACTTTATTTTATGTTTTCATGATTATTTTTCTAAAATATGATGAACATTTTCTCAATTACGAGACAAAAAAACTAACTGATCGCCTTCTTTTTCAATTGTCACAGTTGATTCATCCTGGACTTCTCCACACAAGATCTTTTCTGCAAGAGGATCTTGAATTTCTTTTTGGATAATGCGTTTGAGAGGCCGCGCTCCGTAAAGGGGATCATAGCCTTTTTGAGCGAGGAACTTTCGTACTTCTGGCTTGATATTCAAAGTTATTTTGCGTTCATTGAGCAAATCTTGCAAATGTTGGATCTGAATATCAACGATTGCTTCCATATGGTTCCGTTGTAATCTCTGAAAGAGGATAATCTCATCAATACGATTAAGAAACTCTGGGCGGAAAGCAGCTTTTACGACATCCATGACGTCATTTTTGGCCTGATCGGTTATTTGCCCTTCAGGCAACGCGGTTAAAAATTCTGCTCCAAGATTTGAGGTCATAATTAGCAAAGTATTTCGAAAATCAACAGTTCGTCCTTGACCATCTGTCAAGCGTCCCTCATCAAGAACCTGCAACAAGAGATTAAAAATATCGGGATGAGCTTTTTCAATTTCATCGAACAAAATAACCTGATAAGGCCTTCGCCGCACAGCTTCGGTCAACACCCCGCCTTCCTCATATCCGACATATCCAGGCGGTGCGCCAATCAAACGCGCACCGGCATGCTTTTCCATATATTCCGACATATCAATACGCAGCATTGCGTTAGAGTCTTGAAAGAGAAAAGCAGCGAGAGCTTTGGTTAATTCGGTTTTCCCAACACCTGTCGGGCCTAAGAACATAAAAGAGCCTATAGGGCGATTTGGATCTTGCAACCCCGCACGCGCGCGTCGTACAGCACGTGACACGGACTGAACGGCTTCATCTTGTCCAACAACACGCTTGCCAATTTCGTCTTCCATACGCAAGAGCGCTTCTCTCTCTGCCTCGAGCATACGATCAACAGGAATTCCGGTCCACCGTGAAATGATCTGGGCAACGTGTTCAGCAGTTACAGTTTCTTCGACGAGATGATTTTTTTGATCATCACTTTCTGCCATATCCAATTGTTTTTCGAGCTGCGGGATGACACTATAAGCGAGTTCTCCAGCTTTTTGGAATTGTCCATTGCGTTGAGCAATAGCCAAAGCATTGCGTGCTTCTTCAAGTTGTTTTTTCAAATCGGCTGCATGCCCTAATTTTTGTTTTTCGGCCTGCCAAGCGGACGTCATTTCGGAAGATTGTTGTTCCAACGTTTCCAGTTCTTTCTGTAGATTTTTTAAGCGCTCTTTCGCTGCTGAATCCACTTCTGTTTTCAAAGCTTCGCGTTCAATTTTCAACTGCAAGATGCGTCGATCAAGAGCATCGAGTTCTTCTGGTTTTGAATCGACTTGCATACGCAGCCGGGCCGCAGCTTCATCGATAAGATCAATAGCTTTATCAGGCAAAAAACGATCGGTAATATAGCGGTTAGACAGCCGGGCCGCAGTGATCAGAGCACTATCTGCCAAACGCACTTTATGATGTTGTTCATATTTTTCTTTGATCCCACGCAAAATAGAGATTGTATCCTCAAGCGTTGGCTCAGAAATAAAAACAGGTTGGAAGCGGCGTGCGAGTGCAGCATCTTTTTCGACATATTTGCGATATTCATCGAGCGTCGTTGCTCCGACACAATGGAGTTCTCCACGTGCAAGAGCGGGTTTTAATAAGTTGGAAGCATCCATCGGGCCATCGGATTTCCCAGCTCCAACAAGATTGTGCAATTCATCAATAAACAGAATAACCTGGCCGGTTTCGGATTGCACCTCAGCAAGCACAGCTTTGAGGCGTTCTTCGAATTCACCGCGATATTTTGCCCCAGCGATAAGCGCCCCCATATCCAGAGCATAAAGCTGTTTATCACGCAAGGCTTCTGGTACATCGCCATTAACAATGCGCAGCGCCAACCCTTCAACAATTGCAGTTTTCCCAACTCCGGGTTCACCAATAAGAACGGGATTATTTTTAGTACGTCGTGAAAGAACTTGGACGGTTCGGCGAATTTCTTCTTCACGCCCAATAACAGGATCCAGTTTTCCCTCACGTGCATCTTTTGTCAGATCGCGAGCATATTTTTGCAAAGCATCATATTGGCTTTCGGCGTGGGGGCTCATCGCTTTTTTTCCTTTACGCAAATCATTAATAGCTTGATTAAGCGCTTGCGGGGTCACGCCTGCTTTTGTTAAAATATCGGCTGTTTTTGCAGTTTTTTCCATGATAAGCGCTTGCAATACACGTTCCACGGTTACAAACTGATCACCGGCTTTTTGTGCAAGATCTTCTGCCATAGAGAAAACTTTTGCTAATGGCTGTGACAAATAGAGTTGCCCATTACCGCCTTGCACTTTTGGCAAAGCGTTGAGTTCTTCTGTGAGTTTTTGTTTAATAAGAGAGAGATCGCCGCCAGATTTTTGGATCAACGAAGCCGCCAATCCTTGGGAATCCTCTAACAACACTTTAAGAAAATGCTCAGGCACAAACTGCTGATGATCAGAAGAGAGAGCGTTGTTTTGTGCTGTTTGTAAAAAACCTTGCAACCGTTCGCTGTATTTCTCCAAATTCATTTTTTTTCCTTTCTTGCACCAACACTGTCCCCACCCCCAGAAGACACATGCAAGGACCAAGAAGACCTTACAAATCATCATAAATGAGGTAGCATAAAGAATAACCGTCGTGCTAAGGCGAATATGGGTTCTTACAGGCTCCATAGCAAGGGGGACGAAGAAGAAGCGATATCATTTTTCCACAAAACCACAGCTTTCCTCTGTACAATATACAGTCCCTCACCACTAAAGAATGCATAACAGTTTAAGAGTTGGCTTTACACGACAGAAAATAGTGTACAAATAAACCTTTCGCTTCAAAAAAGGAACGCTTTGCTAGATGAGGTTAAGAGAAAAAACAAAAAGTCTTTTTCATCTTTTTTATAAAAATATTAGATATGTGTCTATTTATGCATGTACATTACTAGCATTATGGAATTAAAGGGGGCTAGATCTGTACTTCAACGTAAAAAATATTATAAATACTTTCTGATAAGCAAACAAAGCTATGCCATTTTTGCTGATAAAGTTATTACCATGCAACACGCATGACTGCACAACGCACTATTCAATATATTCTCTTTTTTTCAGCCACTAAGTTATGATGACAATGAAAATCTAACGACAAGAATAATAACCGACCGCAGATCCTATAGAAGCAACAGTTTGTATCATCGAAAGTGACAAGCATATTTAATAAATGTTGTAAATTTTTGCGTTTTGCTAAAGAGCGTCCCTATTAGAAGAGACTTTTTCATCGTGTTTTTAGTCCGTAAAGTTCAGTCTTTTTCAGGCTTATTGCCAATAACAAATACGGAGGCTCGAGAATGCGGTGCGCAATTGGGTTATCGTGAGATATTGGAGATCAATACCGAAGATGCTTTCAAGATCGAATCTCTGTTGAATACATCTTCTCGGGGAAGCTGAAAATTCCTTATGTCATCTGCCTATCACGTAAGATCAGCTTAAGCAATCTTTTTGACTTAACATTCCCCACTGCACGAAGTTTTAGCATTGCTAACGGGAAAGATCTGTCTGAAAAACTGTTTTAATGGATTCAATAAAGAAGAAAGCTTATCACCATTCTTTTGCAAGATAGTTCTTAAACATCTCATATCTTTTTCCTGCCTCTTGATCCATTTAAGTGGAAATAAATCTTTGCAGACAATTGCAACATTTTTGCTTTATCACTTCACGTCAATAAAATCATACAAGAGGTCACACCGAAAAAGCGGATTATGTCTATGTCTGATGGGAAAATTTAGCAAGTTATTTAAGTGGCCTTCTTATTCCTTAAAGATAGAAAATTCTTACAGCTATAGTTTAAAAGCAAATCGAAATGAGGAATTATTTTTCATTTCTCAACTGTTGTTTTTCTCAATTTCATGAATATTTTTCTGGACGCAATTTAACTTTGAAAAAAGCTTTGTTCTTATCTCTTATGATAAGAAAAACTTTCACTTAAAAGCATCTAGCTTTTTCGCCCACTTCAATCTCCCGCGTTTTCCTTGGTAAACATTCAGTTTTTTAGAGCACATCCCTAAATTTTTCTGTAGGCTTTCAGGTATCTTCCTCTTCCACACCACAGCCTCATTTTAAATTATTTTTTATACTCTGTTACTCTTCTTCATCACTTACTTGCGGCGGTGGCGGTAAAATATAAGCACCTGAAAGCCATCGATTAAGATCAATAGATTGGCATCGTGTTGAACAGAAAGGATAGGCACTTTGTTGTGCTATCTGACCACAAATGGGGCAAGGATGTGGAGGACGGATTGGAGATTTTTCTGTTTGCGTTGAGTTTGGTTCTCTTAGCGTTTGATGTGCCTTTATTATTTGTTCATGTGTTTTGCCTAATTGTTTTTCTGTTTCCTTTTTTTCATCTTGTACTTCCCCTTTTTGTTGCGTTTTACACTGTTCCATAGGTTTTGCCTGTTGATTAAGTTTCTCTAACGCGTTTATTCAGCCCAATGAGGAAGCAGTGGATATTTATAAGCTGTCAAAAGATCCATTGTTTCAGCCAACGGCAAGCCAACCACATTGGAATAAGAACCAGCAAGATCGACTACGAAAGCTCCTGCTTTTCCTTGAATAGCATAGCCGCCTGCTTTTCCTTGCCATTCTCCAGAAGCAAGATAAGCATCCATCAAAGTGGAAGTCAGCCGCCTAAAACGGACGCGACTTTCAACCAATTTTATGTTTATCTTCCCGCATTCATTAAGTACACAAACGGCACCATATACCTTGTGGGAACGTCCAGAAAGAAAGCGCAAACATTCATAAGCTTCGTCTTCGCCCTCTGGCTTAGGAAGAATAGTGCGCCCCACAGCAACCACAGTATCAGCAGCCAAGATAATAATTTTCTGCGCTAACGTCTCTTCTTGGTCATTTTGAGTACGCCATAGCAAAGTCTTTTGTGCCTTAAGCGCTTTTTCCTTTGCCAAACGTTTTGCAAGATTTGCGGGATGTTCTCTTAATTTTGGAGTTTCATCGATATCGCTTGTGTAAACCTCATGAGGCTCAAGACCAATCTGCGCTAAGAGCGCCAAACGACGCGGCGAAGCAGAAGCAAGCACAAATCGGACTTTTTCGAAAGGATTTTCCCTCAAATGATTTTTTCCTAAGAGGGTTTTCTTTAAGCTTTCCATTTTTGCCCCTCAGAATAATTTTAAGCCACCACCCAATTTATTTTGAAGTTACAGATACCCTTTATACATTGACTTCACGTATTCCTAAACTCATTTTTAATTCTCCACTTTTGGAAGAAACATAAGTTACTCTATGAATAGTATACTAGCACTTTTACAGAAAAAGAAAACCACTCATGACCTATTTATAGCGATATGTGATACGCCCTTTTGTCAAATCATAAGGTGTCATTTCCACCATAATTTTATCACCAGCCAACACACGGATACGATTTTTCCGCATTCTTCCAGCAGTATGAGCAATAATTTCATGATCATTTTCTAATTTCACACGAAACATTGCGTTTGGTAAAAGTTCTGTCACGATACCAGAGAATTCCAAAACTTCTTCTTTTGACATAAACAATAATTTCCTTTACAATACGTCTATTTCTGAGCTGCTCGTTATTTTCAGCGTTCATACTCTATTTTCATAGTTTTGTGAACAAAAAACGAGAAGAAAGAGGTTTTTCTTTTTGTACTTGTTCCCTAAGTACCCTCAAAAAGTTTTATCAGATACGCTGGCATGACCTTTTGAATAGATCTGAGACGGGATTTTCTTGAGCATTCTCCAACATTTTTTTCAGCATAGCTTGATTGCTCCAAATCTGCACTTTTTCCAACAACCGTCATCTCATTTATACACTCTGCCCCCTTACAAACTCTGCAACTAACGCCTCCATTGTATTTACAAAGGCACTCATGAAGCATATTTTTTGTATTTTCTTTTATAGATTTACATTTTCATCTTTTATAATTTCATAGGAAAATAGCAAATCTGTGAACAAACATATAGATGCGAGCACGTTAAGCTGTTGTCTTTAAACCCGAGATTTCTTCTTTGAAAAGATTCAACATTTTAAGCTCTCTTATGATACATCAATAAAAACCGCTTGCTTGATATCATAAGGTGAAAATGAATGTTTGAATAAGGCAGTTTGAGAATGGACATCCTATATCTCTAACTCTCTTAATGAATGGTCTCAATGCTAGCTGAAGCGCAAAATTGAAAGCTCGCAAATAAAATGATTATACGGGCTTGTGCCTTGTCTAAGCGAAAAGACGGTGAAGCCTCGTAGAGTTTTGCATTATAGCATCCACACGCACTGTCGTGAATAAAATTAGAACCGACCAGAGAACATCCACACAAAACACTCAAAATATTAAAGAAGAACACTACCACACGATCAGTATCGCAGCACTCTACACCTTTAAACGCTTCTTGTTTTTCGTGTTTTTTGAGCAGTATAATCACAACTATCAAAACAATGGAGTTATATTACTTTTCACTCTGTTGCTACTATAAGAAGCATTGTTAAACTGTTTTCTCTCACTAAACAAAATCCTCAATGAAATTTAAGCACGAAAGCGCACAAGAACACACTACATTGATATTGCCATATATGCCAGACTGCCAGACCAACAAAACATTGAGAGACCAAAAGGAAACATCGAAAAAAGAGGTTTATTCATTGGAATATGAACCTCCACAGGAAATGCTTTAACAAAAACTTTCTAAATGGAAAATCCCACACGATAGAGTTAGTAAAATAGGCCAGAAGTGCTCAATTAAATGCTTTTCTTTAAAGCCGCATTAAAAAACATCGAGAGCAAAAATTTTTCACATAAGAGTAGATATGCTAATCAAAGAGTTTCTCATAAAAGATTATCATTAAGTTTTTATTATCCGCAATACTCTTTGTAGCTAAAATTTCATGGGATTAATCGAAAGCGCAAATAAAAGCTCTTTTCTGCATGGGAGGTTAAAAATCTGGATTATCTTTATCCTAAAAATTTCTGCAAAAGAAGTGGAATTCTCAATATTACTGCCTCTGTTATTTATAAGTCTTCGGATTATACATCCAGAGATTCCACTGGAAAATCTCTTTCAAGATTGAGAAATAAAACTAACTGGATGACAATTCATAAATTACAGGATCACCGCTACATTGTCCACCACCGCATTCCAGCACAGTAGAAATTAAATTTGCTGCAATCAAAAACACAAAAAAGAAAGTTGCCATTCTGTCCAACATTGGTAAAGGAGAAAAGATCATAATTTTGTGCGCCAATTCACTTAAAACCATGATAAAGGAAACCACCAGAATCCAAAGAACTGCGGTAACGAATACCCAAGTATAAAAATGCAACCCAAAGAAAGTTGAAGCATATCCAAAATCATCTGGTGTGATATACAAAAACACTTGCCGAGCAGCAATGATACTGGTTACCACACAACCCAAAATAACCATACCATAATGGGTATTTTTAACCTTATGGTGAATATTAAACAAAAAACCACACCCCGCAAGAATCAATCCAACGCGTTGAAGAAGACATAAGGAACAAGGTAATTCAAACTTTACAAGTTGATAATAAAAAACTACCACCAATACAATGGATAATCCAATAAGCCCCAATGCATTCATAAATATGACAAAATGAGGATTTTTTTGTTCAACATTTTCCATGACTATATCCTCAAAAAGCTAAATTTAAAGTAGAAGTTGCGTGATAATTAAAAATAATAACAAAAAGCAAAATTGCCCACAAAGCATAACTTATGTTTTTTTTACCATATACAGCTGTTATTGCTGTACCTAGAGCGATTAAAAATGGAACAAACATGACCTAAAATCTCCTGATCTTGTTGTTGACACATAAAAGATATTGCAAAATTAGGCAAAAAAGAGACCATTTATTATTATTTATACTTATTTAACTCATTCATTATACTTTATCATGTATATGAATTACTGTAAGCGAATATAAAGCAAGCATTTAGCCTTATTTTCCTGTTTTTAAGGTATGAAAGATTCTTTTTCTCTGATAATATAGAATCACTTGGACAAAAAAATAATCATAATTTACAAAAGGCTAATATTTTTTGCATCCCTCTTAGAATTTTGCGTTAAAATATTTTTGACTTACTTTTGCCACTAAAATCTCTTTATTTATGATAAGCAGAAGCCTAGACTGCTGCATTCCTTGCATTATATCTTTTGCCCTCTCTTTTTTCTTGCGCAAAATAGGAAATGATAAAACCTTCTGAAGAGGCTACAACGTGCCACTCTGTCCAACGTTTTATCCACCGCCGGAGACTGCCTTAAGACTATCGTCATATATTTTGAGAAACCTTATACCCATAACAATAAAGCGCAAAATAGACCCGCCTTATTTAATCTGCATAATCACTTTCTTAAGCAAATCGAGCTAAACATCACTCATCCGGAAACAGAATAAGGAAAATTTTACGTTAATTTCACGGTTTATTTTAAGCATCACTCTATAAATATGCTTGTTTTCTTAATTATTTATTATAGTAGACTGGCTTGATTTTTGAGATTCACGCTTTTAAATTTTGTAAAAAGTATTTTCCATGACAACACACCATAAAGATGAAAAGAAAAATCTATCACAGTTTTATAAAACTTCTGTAGATGATACTTTGTGCAATTTATAGTCCACCCTAAAATTAAATTGCAAAAACTGTTTCTCTGTAATCAATTGACTTTGCAAAAAGAATATAGAACTCTTAAGAAATTAAGGGAAAAGAATCGCATTGAACACTTGAAAAGGACGTAAGATGACTAAAAAATCATGTGATATAGCGATTTTAATGGGTAGCCAATCAGATTGGCAAACAATGCGTCATAGC
The DNA here is from genome assembly GCF_037070895.1 of Bartonella vaga. Classification (NCBI taxonomy): domain Bacteria; kingdom Pseudomonadati; phylum Pseudomonadota; class Alphaproteobacteria; order Hyphomicrobiales; family Bartonellaceae; genus Bartonella; species Bartonella vaga. The sequence continues at coordinate 408,611 of NZ_JAYMZK010000001.1, read as the reverse complement.
GCGGATATTTTGGCATGTCTTGGTATTTCTCATATTTCGCAGATTATTTCAGCACACCGAACTCCTGAACGACTTTACCAATTTGCGAAAAGTGCAAAAGCGGAAGGTTTTAAAATTTTGATTGCTGGTGCAGGAGGCGCAGCGCATCTTCCTGGTATGTTAGCATCCCTCACTCCACTTCCTGTTTTTGGCGTTCCAGTGCACTCACAGTCCTTATCTGGTCAAGATTCTTTACTTTCAATTGTACAAATGCCAGCAGGAGTACCAGTTGGCACATTAGCAATTGGCAAAGCAGGTGCTATTAACGCGGCACTTTTAGCTGCAGCAGCTATGGCGATTTACGATGATAATCTGGCACAGCGACTACAAGATTGGCGTCAGCAACAAAGCGCCAGTGTTGCGCAAACTCCTGTAACAGAGGTTTAAAATGATACACTCTTTCAACGCATCCCACACATCTAGCGCATCCCCTACATCTAACATGACCTCTGCACCCGCTATGTTACCTTCAAGGAACGTGATCGGTTTAATAGGTGGAGGACAGTTAGCACGTATGTTAGCCATAGCAGCAGCAGAGCTAGGGTTTCGAACGGTTGTTTTTTGCCCTGAAGCAGATTGCCCGGCCGCACAAACAGCGAATGAACACATTGCTTCGCCTTATGATGATTATTCAGCATTAGATCGTTTTATTTCTTTGTGCGATGTTGTGACCTATGAGTTTGAAAATCTTTCGCTTAAAACGGTTCAATATATAGAGAAAACCAAAAATGTTTATCCCTCTTCCAAGGCGTTAGAGATTGCGCAAGATCGGCTTTTTGAGAAGCAATTTTTGCATGATCAAGGTATCCGCACAGCATCATGGCATGCTGTTGACAATTCTTCTTCTCTGCGTTTAGGCCTTTCGGCGTTAGGTGGGCGTGGTCTTTTGAAAACCCGCCGCTTTGGTTATGATGGAAAAAATCAGATAATGTTGGATCATCCAAATGAGAAAGCAATTGACGAAGCCATGAGTGCCTTTCAAGGTCAACCTTCGATCTTAGAAGAAATTATTCCTTTTTTATCGGAAATTTCAACTCTCTCGGCACGGACGAAGCAAGGGGAGCATATTTTTTATGATTGTCCTGAAAATCAGCACAAAAACGGCATCCTTCATAAATCATTTGTTCCCTCGCATGTTCCACTTGACGTGCAGAAAGCTGCACAAGAAATAAGCGTAACAGTGATGGATGCCCTAAATTATGTTGGTGTTCTTTGCATTGAATTTTTTGTCTTAATAGATGGTAGTCTTTTAGTGAATGAATTTGCGCCTCGTGTCCATAACTCTGGGCATTGGACGCAAAAAGCATGTGTGACCTCACAGTTTGAACAGCATATCCGCGCCATTTGCGATCTTCCCTTAGGCAGCACACATCGCCATAGCAATTGCCAGATGATCAATCTTATTGGCAACAATTTGAACGACTTCAAATATTTTCTCACGCAAAAGCACACATCGGTTCATTTATATGGTAAAAGTTCTATTCACCCCCTACGCAAAATGGGGCATGTCATCCAATTAACAGGACCAGCCACAAGATCTTTATAGCAGAGCCTTTTACCCAAACGCTTCTACCCACAAAGAACAGCGAAAGAAACCGATAAAGCAACTTTTTCTGCATTTTTTCAAGAACAGCTCTGATTTCACAAAAACAAGTTTCGAGGGCTTTTCTTCAAAGCCCTTTTAATACAAGGGTTGAAAATACTCTGCAAAACCGGCTCCCAGCACCTCTTCAAGTTTCTTCTTCGCAGCATAGCAAGTTTTTGTTTTACAGCTTTAAAATATTTGGGCTCCCCACCCACTTTTCCTTTCGCTAGGCTACGAAGGCCAACTTATAGCGAATATCTATAGCAATCAATTTTATGACGCATTTTGTATTGTGTCTCCCACGCCTTCTCATAATATGAACTCTTTCATTAGAGTTTCCTTCGCTTGTCCATAATTTCATCAAGAGTAAAAGAATTGTAAGTTTTCCCATATCTTTTTCTCTTTTATTTTCTGCACTATAGAGAATTTGCAAGGAATATTCACTTGACAAGAATGAGACTCCTTGTTAGAAACATACTAGTTTTTTCAATCTTCACTTAATTTATTGTGCTAATTAGATGTGTTAACGTATTCCTTTGTTTTTGGGGTGTGTTTTTCTTCTGTGATCACAATGAGGTAGTGTGTAATACGATACTTTTAACGCAATCGTATAATTATAACACAATGTTGTATAATATGGCTGTGTGTTGTAGTATTTCTGTTATAGTGTTGTATTATGTAAACATGTATAAACGGTGGGTATAATGAAAATTAAAAATTCGCTTAAAGCACTAAAGGAGCGTCACCGTAACAACCGTTTGGTGCGTCGTAAAGGTCGTGTTTATATCCTTAATAAAACAAACCCACGTTTTAGAGCACGTCAAGGCTAATGTTTTTCATGCCTTCTGTTTTTTCGGTATAAAGCTTTTTGTCTCTTGAAGGTTTGTTTTTAATTACAGGTCCGTTGTTTGATAATTCATCGTTTGAGGGCTTGTTTTAATGGTTTTTTTTACCTTTTTAAAAATTTTTCAATTGCGGAACTGTTTTATTTTCCGGAAGTTTTTTTTGCTTTTTCTTTTCAGCAGCTTTTGTTTCATTTCTACTGGATACGGCCAAAATCCTCCTTCACTTCCTCATAATCAACCCTCTCCACAATTGCTTTTGCCGTTAGATGATCTAATACCCGGCCAGCCCCCTTCAGAATCGCAGGAATCTGATTCAGCAGTGACAGTTCTTGAAGATTTTGACTCACCACACCAATCCTCTGCTAGCAGAGCAAAGCAGCGCAAAGAAAAGGAAATTTCACGTTTACTCAAAGAATTAAAATTTTGTGCTGATGTTCGCGAAGCCAAAAAGATAAGTCAGCAGCTCCAACGTTTATGGTCACAATCGGGTAGTGAAACGATTGATCTTTTAATGTCGTGGGCTGAGAATGCTGTCAGCGCCGATAATTATGGCCTTGCCCTTGATTATATAGACAATGCTCTTGCACTTTTGCCCACTTATGCTGAAGCATGGGTAAGGCGTGCTTGGATTCATATTCAACTGAGTGATTTTAAACTTGCCATGCTTGACCTTAACCATGCTCTAGAACTTGAACCACGCAATTACATAGCATTTTTTGAGCTGGGGGTTACCATGGAAGCGACAGAGCACCCACACCTTGCCCTAAAAGCTTATCAAACGGCTCTTGACTATTATCCACAAATGCAAAAGCTTCAAAAGCGCATTGAAATTCTGTTAGACGAAGAATCACCACAAACTCTCTAAATGAAAAAGATCGCCTCCCAAAACGTTTCTCCATATATTATTTTAAAATATTACAAAGTGGATACAATCAAGATCATTTTATATCTAGCAGAAAATCTCAAACTATTTTATAGTGAGAAAGGGTGTTCTGCGCTTCTCGACAGGAAATAACGTATTCCTGAGACCTTAGTGATCTTCGAGGGAGCTGTCCCTGATAAAGCTCGTGGGCTTTTTCATATGGCGCCCACCTATTTGTATAGGTTCCCGGGATCAACTTTTTCCATCGGCTGTTGTGGATCACCCATTTTTGCTATAGATAAGACAAATTTTTATAGCTCTTTTTCAGGTCTAGTAAATTTCTCTGCTATTTTACAAGATTTGTGAAATTTTGACGGCTAAAATATATTATTATGCCTCTGTATCAATATATAGAATAATTAATGGATATACTAACCCAAAACGCAAAGCACCCACAGTCCACTTTATCCATTCGCTCACGGCTACGGAAGAGAGGCTTATCCTGTCGTGATTCTCTTTCAGCAGAAGAGCGCGTTGTTTTTTCGCACCGCGCCTGTTCCCACTTAATTCATAGCCTTAAACAAAATGGGGAAAATTTGTCGCGCTTGATTTTGGCGGGTTATTGGCCAATCAAATCGGAAATGGATCCTCGTCCTTTATTTGATGTTATAGCATTACACGGTGGGTCTTTAGCGTTACCGGCAGTGCTTGATTCAACCACCATGGTTTTTCGTGCATTTTCACAAAGTACCGTCTTAGAACCGATGCGCTTTGGCACATTTGGGCCTGGTGCAGAAAATGCAGTTGTTATACCCAACTTTATTATTGTTCCACTTTCTGCATTTGACAGTCAATGTCACCGCCTTGGCTATGGAGGAGGATATTATGATCGCACAGTTAAATCTCTTAAAAAACAAGGACATCGGATTAATTTACTAGGCTTCGGCTTTTCATGTCAGGAAGTTGAATCCATTCCCCATGCGAAGCATGATTTAATTTTGCAGAAAATTTTTACAGAAAAAGGTTTTTTAAAATGCTAAAGTGTGATTAAAACGCTTATGCGTTTTTTATTTTTAGGTGATATTGTCGGAACAACGGGCTGTGTAGCTGTTATTGAACAGCTACCGCAGCTGATCAGAAAATGGAAGCTTGATTTTGTTGTTGTGAATGGTGAAAATGCTTCCAATGGTTTCGGTATTACACGGGAGATTTATCAAGATTTTTTGATGGCTGGTGTTGACGTTGTAACAACGGGAAACCATGCTTTTTCATGCCCAGAGATAATACGCTATGCCCACGAGAGCGATCGCTTTTTACGCCCAGCCAATTTTGCTAAAGAGTCCCCCGGAAGGGGTTCTGATATTTTTACTGCAAGGAATGGGGCTCGTGTGCTTGTTGCGAATATCTTGGGCAGTGTTTTTATGCCGTGCAAGGTGGATGACCCGTTTGAAACAGCTGAAAATATTCTATCAGCGTGCTCTTTGATGGAGCAAGCTGATGTGATTATTTTTGACTTTCATGCAGAAACGACGAGTGAGAAGCAATGTTTTGGACATTTTCTTGATGGTCGTGTCAGCGTTATTGTAGGAACGCATACCCATATTCCTACCGCTGACGCCCAAATTTTAGAAGGCGGCAGTGGTTATTTGTCGGATGCAGGAATGTGTGGAGATTATAACTCGTCTTTAGGTATGGATAAGGAAGAGCCTTTACATCGTTTTCTTTATAAAGAAAAGAAAGGTCGATATGAACCGGCCTGCGGTCCTGCTACCCTTTGCGGTTTAGCGGTTGAGCTTTCAAACCGTACAGGTTTAGCAGAAAAGATCTCGGCGGTACGAATTGGTCCTCATTTAAAGCCTGAGATTCCAGATTTTTGGTAACGCTATTTGCGTATTTTTATGTAGGGATTTTTTTAAACAGTTCCCCTTCTTCGATCTCCAATCAGGTTTTATCTCCCGGTGGGATTCCTGGATAGTTTGTTTTACTGACGCAAGAATAGTGAATATGATTAGACATTTACACGTTGAATGATAGCACCACATCGAGCTAATTTTTCTTCCAACCTCTCGAAGCCACGATCAAGATGATACACGCGGTTGACGATTGTCTCTCCCTTTGCTGCCAGCGCAGCAATAACAAGAGAGACAGAAGCACGTAAATCAGTAGCCATGACTGGTGCGCCTTGCAAATTATCTGTTCCATAGACGGTTGCTGTCTGCCCATTCAGCTTTATCTGAGCGCCCAAACGTATAAGCTCCTGGACATGCATGAAACGATTTTCGAAAACCGTTTCAGTGATACGAGCGGTTCCCTTAGCGCATGTCATCAGCGCCATGAATTGGGCTTGAAGATCTGTTGGGAAAGCAGGATAGGGTCCTGTTTTGATGTCCACGGGTATTATTTTGGTTTTTTTTGGGTTTCGTTTAACGTGAATTCCTTGAGGTTCTATTTGAATCTCGAGTCCGGTTTTTTGGAGAACCTTTAGCACTTGGGTAAGATGGTTAGAGTTTGCATTTTTAAGAAATACATCGCCACCTGTCATAGCCACGGCCATTGCATAGGTTCCTGCTTCGATTCGATCGGAAATGACTTGTACTCTAGCACCATTGAGTTTTTTAACACCTTCGATGGTGAGTGTTTTTGTTCCTTCACCGGTTATTTTTGCCCCCATTGCGTTGAGTGTCCTAATAAGATTTGACACTTCTGGTTCACAAGCAGCATTATCGAGAACGGTTTTTCCCTTTGCCATTGTAGCCGCCATAAGCATAACATGTGTCCCACCGACAGTAACTTTAGGAAAATTGTAGTAAGCGCCTTTTAATCCCCTTGGAGCTTTGGCCTGTACATATCCATTTTTGAGAGAAATCTGTGCTCCTAAAGTTTTAAGCCCCTCGAGGATAAAATCTACGGGTCTTGTTCCAATAGCGCATCCTCCAGGAAGCGAAACGTAGGCTTCTAGGCATCGTGCAAGCAATGCTCCGATAACCCAAAAGCTTGCGCGCATTTTTTTCACGAGTTCGTATGGTGCACGTGTTGTGATTATTTTTTTAGCAGTAAAATGAATTGTTCTTGAATTCACACAATCGTGCTGGTGGCCTCTTTGTCCATCAACGGCATATCCGACACCATGATTATTAAGAATACGAATTAACAATTCCACATCAGCAAGATGGGGAATATTTTCTAAAGTGAGGGTTTCTTCGGTGAGCAAAGAAGCAATCATAAGGGGCAATGCAGCATTTTTTGCTCCTGAGATAGGAATGGTTCCTTCAAGTTTTTTCCCTCCAACAATTTGAATAGAATCCATAGTGCTCTCCCTCTCTCCCTTTGCATTTTTTCTCCCAAAGATTTTGCTTTTTGGGAGATTATTTTTATGTTTTCCAACTGAATCCCACATATTAGAACGAATCATTGAGAAGTTTGGTTGCAAAGACGCCGTAAAATGTTTTTCAAAGCTCTTTTTCTGCTCTTTTTCTGCTTTGCTCTTTTCGACGTTTCAGGTTTTGACGCAATTGTTTAGCCAATCTTTCTTGGCGTTGTTTTGCTTTTTCGTCTTTGTGATGAAGTTCTTCTTGTTTTTTAGGCATTTGTGTCATTGCGCAACCTTTTGGGTTTTTTCAAGCAACTCATGGCTTTTGTATAAGAAATGTATGTCATGACACAAGACGGGATTTCTTTCAAGAATGTACAAATGTTCTCTTGCCTATTTTATGACAATATGGCACAAAACAGCGCGAAGATTGAAAACAGCTGCGGTAGCTCAGTGGTAGAGCACTCCCTTGGTAAGGGAGAGGTCGAGAGTTCAATCCTCTCTCGCAGCACCATTGTAGGTAGAATATCTTTCTCCACTGAGACAAGGCTCCCTTTATTAGTTTTTAACGTCCTCACGCTATAACTATAAGCTATAATTGGTTAGCTATTGTACATATTTTCAATGTTGAACTGATCCTCTTCTTTTCTTTTGCTTCCCATATCTTATTCCAATTCTTCCTCTAAGCCTATGGCTTTTACGCTCCTCCAGCATATTTTCCGGTCTTCCCAAAGTCTCTATTTTTCCCATTTCTATGGCATTATTCATTCTCATGCCAAATCCTGTTTCGCCCCCCTTAATTTGCTGTACCATAATCTCCAAGTCCTCATTAAAGCGGCTAATTTCCTGCTCAAGTTTCCGAATATACCCTTCATCGCGGTAAGCGCGCTTAATTAGGGGTGGCATATCTGGCCAATAGAGCATCAAATCTATCCATTCACGTTGAGCAATCCATAAGCCTCCCTGACATTGTGCTTTATGCTCTTCGGGAAAACTTTTTTGATAGAAATAAGGGATCAAGATTTCTGGTTTTTTTGTTTTAATTTCCAATAATCCATTTTTTCCAACAAAAGCATCGGGAGAGAAGCCTTTTTTTCGATCATCCGCCATCACAAATCCAATGCATTCTGGCTCTGTTTTAGTGAGTGTTCCATAAAGCTTCCGTGCACTTGGTTCTAATTCTGTTCCGCGCCGCATAGAGAGTGTTGTCCCTTCATCGACGGTTTTTCCAGTAATTCTTTCTCCAGCGAGTTTCATCATAAGGGAATGATATCGTGAAGTTTTTTGTCCTTGTTTTTTTTGTGCAACCACCATTTCAAACAAAGAAGCTGTGATCAAACCATTGCGGAGTTTTTTCCATTCATCTGTTCCCTGAATACAATCAATAATAATTGGCATAGTATTTTATCTCCCCTTAAATTTGAGGCGCTTTTCTCAATTGAAGCACTCTCCATCATTTGAAATATCGGATATTTTTTAAGTGCATGTCTTTTTGAAATACTTTGCAATTGATCAATCTTGAGCTTTTTCTTTAGTTATTAAAGCAGCTTCTGCTTGCTTTGAATGCTTTTGGATTGTTATTTTTGAATTTTGCAGACACGCTTTGCGTTGTTGTAAAAAAGTAGCGACTGTTTCTTTTTCAGCATATTTTTATAGAAATTTTTGATCCTTGGCTCCCATTTTGGATCTAAGATTCTGCCCCCTCCTATCAATTAGTTTTTGTTTTTCATTCATATGCCTTCATTCTCAAACATATATCTGCTTTCAATGGAAATTCCCCCTAACACGCTTTTACTTAAGCTTTCCCTTAAGCATATCTCCCCCCCCTTATGCAGCCCCACGACTTTTCCCCCGACATAACAGCTCCCTTTGACAAAAGACCTGATATTTGAGTCGTGCCCCCCCGGGGCTCATAGAAAAAACGTTTAAAGTCTATATCCTGACATTGATACCCCAAAGCCTTTTTCAACCATGTTTTTTCCCGACAGCAAAAAGATTTCAGAGATATTTTTCTGGAAAGTTTTGCAACACACTCTGCAACCCGTTATGATATAAGTGGGTTTTATTATGCTTTTGTGATTCGCATCAGACTATGTTGTGAATCTTTTCAGCTTAATAAAGTGGGGTTCTTCAATAAGAAGTCTTAAGATAGCTTTCCATGATTTTCTTTACCACCAGTAATCACTCAATACATCACATGGACGCAAACGATGCTGTTTTTCATAAGATCCACAAAGATTATCCTCATAATCACGTGCGACTTTTTCATCTAAATAAGCATGGTAAGCATCGCTATTAAAAATGAAGGGGTGCAGTTGCGTATTTTGTTCATCAATTTCATAATTTTCGACATATACATCGGCGAGTTGTTCACTAACATCTTCTGCGTGAAGAGTAGTGAGATCGAGGCGCAAAAGTCTTTGAACATTTTCACATTCTTCAACAAGCTCGAGCACTTCTTCAATTTGCTCGAATGGTCCCTCATAGGCATCACTCTTTTCACCTTCACAGAAAATGATGAACATTTCATCCTCTTTAACGAACGGAACATTTTTCATGATTCTCCCCCTTTGGACAGTTTATAAAGCACAGCTTTGTCTTGACAAGGCCGAATATAGCGTTAGTCTTATATCCTCTATAGGAGATATGTCAAATATTTTATCCTCGATAACAAATATTATTTTTAGCCTTTAAAACATTCAAAGGCCATATGTGAATAAAATATTATTCTATTTTATTCACTCAATGCCTTTATTTTGTTCTCTATTTGTTCTTACACAAAGAAACTACAAACAGACAGGGGAGCTGATATGAGCGATTTAGAATTTATACAACACTGGTGTACGCTTGATCAAAAAACACAGAGAGATATTATCTTAATGCTTCGCCAATTGGTCTCCGCAAAAGAGTTAAAATCGCTTGTCTCTCTTCAGGAGAAAGCCTCGAAAGAAGATCAATAAACTCTTTATCTTCTGGGCTTGCCCCCTGACCATAAAGGATATAATTCATACTGATATTAATTTCGTGACAAACGCGTGCCAGTGATTCAATTGTTGGCTCTTTTCCTTCAGAAAGAATAGAATGAAGGTACCCCGCGCCTTTACCAGCAGCAAGGGAGATAGATCTTTTTGACCGACCACTTTTTTCAAGCGCAACACTTAATCTTTTACGCCAACCATCGATATTCATAGTTTCACCATATAGCGTGCCTTTTTAAAAAAACACGTCCTTTTTGCAAAACGGGCTTGCATTATCCTCTAAAAAGGATAAAATAAGCCCCACCCTTTAGAGGAGATAAAAGTTCATTTTATGTTATGGTCAAAAGAACAGTTTATCATCCCAAAGAGTGTAAAAAAGCTCCAGAAAGCTCATGCGTTTAGAAATATTTACTGTTTACCTTTTGCCATCTACACAATCTTAAACTGTAAGACTTCACACCTAAACAAGCCCAATCATTTACTAGATTTCCATAAAGAAACACCTAAAAAGCTGTCATTTAATAGAACAAATTGCAACAAAACTGAAACACTTTACTAAAGCATAAAAATTTCAAGCGAATGCCAACGAATACATAAAAATCCAATAAACGCATAGAAACACCGTCCTCGGTTTCATTGTAAATAAAAATGTATAAACAAGAAGAAAGTGGATTGAAGCATGAAACACACCAATCAACAAGAAAATCCTCACTATGAATTATCTAGGCTACCATATGTTTGTTGGTATCAGAATGATTTTCTAGGGGGAGTTCGTGGAATGCGTGCACACGAAATTGGAATTTATACAATTCTTCTCAATGAAATGTATGCCCGCGGTCGTCCTCTAGAACTATCAGAAGAACGTTTAGCGCGTCTTTGCGGTTGTGACAAGCGAACTTTTGTTAATGTTTTAGAAATGCTAATTCAAGAGAGAAAGATTTTACATTTAGCCAGTGGTTTATGGAATAAACGCTGCGAAAATGTATTCCAAGATCGAAAAAAATTGCTTGAACAGAAATCTTTTGCGGGACGTTCTTCAGCAAAAAAACGTAAAAAAATCAATGATAAAATTCAACAGCTTCTCAACGAAAGTGTAAGAGATGATGAACAAAATTTAGAAGCTCAGAAGAAAGAAGAAAAGGAAACACCTAACGGTGTTTCAGAAAAGAATTTTTTTTTGATAGACCAGAAGAGAGAGCAAGAAGTGAAATCTTCGAACCTCTATTCCCCTCACATAGCCAATGAACAAAACGGAACGGAGCATCTTTCTGACGCATCTGCAAACACAGAAAACCCTAGCGGCCTTATGGCAAACGTCGAAAATCCTGTGAGCTTAAGCGCAAAAACCAAAAACGCATCCGGCTCAGGGAAGAAAACGAAGGGTCGCACAGCGATACCCGAAGGACGTCCTCTTCCGGCTGATTGGCAAGCAGACATCCACGCAGCTATTTCAGAAGGTTTGAGTGAAGAGCAAGCCCGTTGGCAAGAAAAGAAATTTCGTGATTACTGGCACGCCAAAAGCGGCAAAGAAGCACTTAAAGCAGATTGGCAAGCCACATGGCGCAACTGGTTTCGCCATGAAATTGAAAGAGTAAAGGAATCTCGAGAAAGGCTTGCGGTTTTCTCCCCTCACCCCACTCTCACCTCACATTGCAGCGATAACGATTATCTTTACAGAAGTCTTATAAACTACCACACAAATTAACATGAATACAATTTTTGAGATCAAACAAAGGCTTTCGTCTCAAGCAGACGCTATAGCAGAAATGCTTCTTCCACAGGGGCGCAGACGTGGCAATAACTGGATTATTGGCAATACGCGTGGTGAAAGTGGCCAAAGTTTATTGGTCTGCGTAAGCGGCAGTAAAGCCGGACTTTGGTACGATTTTGCGGAAGGCATTGGAGGTGACCTTTTAGACCTTTGGTGCGCGGTAAAAGGAATCACTCTTTCTCAAGCATTAGAAGAAGCTCGGACTACTCTCAATCTTACGCGCCCAAAACCCTTTATGGCACCCTATCGTTCCTATCGGCGTCCACCTGCTCCTTCAGGCAACACACCACAGAATTTAGTGAAAACCTATCTACACAAAGAGCGCTGCATTCCTCTTGAGATTATAAAGCGTTACCGCATAGGAGAAGATGGTGAGAAAATTATTTTTCCTTTTTATAAGCCTGATGGCACCCTCGCCTTAGTGAAAGAACGGCCAGCGCAAGCGAAAGCAAAAGCAAAACCAACAACAGCGCAATGCGAACCGATTTTATTTGGTTGGCAAGCTCTTTGTAAGATGAATCAGGCCTCTGCCTTCACGAATCGGGCTTCTGCCTTCACGGATCAGGCCTCTGCCTCTACGAATCAGGCCTCTACCTCCACGAATCAGGCCTCTGCCTCTACGAATCAGGCTTCTGCCTTCACGGATCAGGGAGCTGCCTTCACGGATCAGGCACCTACCTCTACGAATCAGGCTTCTGCCTCTACGAATCAGGCCTCTACCTCTACGAATCAGGCACCTACCTCTACGAATCAGGCTTCTGCCTCTACGAATCAGGCCTCTACCTCTACGAATCAGGCCTCTGCCTTCACGGATCAGGCCTCTGCCTTCACGGATCAGGCCTCTGCCTTCACGGATCAGGCCTCTGCCTCTACGAATCAGGCCTCTACCTCCACGGATCAGGGAGCTGCCTTCACGAATCAGGCTTCTGCCTTCACGGATCAGGCCTCTGCCTCTACGAATCAGGCTTCTGCCTCTACGAATCAGGCCTCTACCTCCACGGATCAGGGAGCTGCCTTCACGGATTTTGCCTCCTTCCTTGCAAGCAAAGCTTTTTCTTCAACAAATCGTACAATTGTCATCACCGAAGGAGAAATTGATGCACTCTCATTAGCCGCCTACGGATATCCAGCAGTTTCCGTACCATTTGGAGGAGGAACTGGGGGAAAACACAACTGGATTGAAAATGAATTTGATCATTTAGAACCTTTTGAAACCATTTTTTTAGCCACCGATATGGATAAGTCAGGTGAAGAAGCAGCATATGAAATTGCCAACAGGCTTGGCCGCCACCGCTGCTACCGTGTTCGCTTACCCCGGAAGGACGCGAATGACTGTTTAACTGCTGGCATTGATGCAGCCACCATAGCAGCTGCTTTTTCGTCAGCAAAAAGCTTTGCTCCAAAAGGGTTACGACGTGCTTCAGAATATAAAGATCAAGTCATAGAACTGTTTTGGCCAGCGCCTCAACAGCATCTTGGCTATACAATTCCCTACCCTAAACTCAACGGAAAACTGTATTTTCGTCCAGCAGAATTAACACTATGGAGCGGTGCAAGTGGTGTTGGGAAAAGTCAGCTGTTATCAGACTGCATTCCACATTGGATTTCCCAAAAGAGTCGTCTTTGCTTAGCCTCACTAGAAATGAAAGGAGAGCAGTCCTTACGCCGTTTAACAAAACAAACGGGAGGCTTAGAACAACCAACAAGAGAGATAATTGAACAGATTCTACGTTTTTTAGACGATGGGCTTATTCTTTATGAACATGTTGGTAAATCGAACGTCGACACATTATTAGATGTGTTTGACTATTGCCGTGCTCGCCATGGATGCGATCAATTTATCATAGACAGTTTAATGCGGCTAGGCATCGCTTCTGATGACTATGCTGGGCAAGAACAAGCAGTTTATAGAATGGTTGATTGGGCCATTTTAAATGCTGTACACATTCACCTTGTTGCACATGCACGCAAAGGTGGCTTGGAAAGAGATGTCCCTGGTACTGAAGATATTAAAGGTGCTTCAGAAATTGGTGCCAATGCTTTCAACATCATCACCATTTGGCGTAATCGGTCATTAGAAGATAAAATTTGTTCTGCATCTCGCATGGAAGAAAAAGCCAATTTAGCCAAACGCCCAGGCGTTATTATGAATATCGCAAAACAACGTTCAGGTGATTTTGAAGGAAAAATTGGTCTTTGGTTTGATCCACAAACTTATCGCTATCGCTGTTCTTCTGATTGCTCCTCAACCTCACGTCGTTATATTGAGTAACGGGACAAAACATCTACTTCTTCAGGGACTCTACCTGCTGCAAGAGAAACATGCATGCACACTTCTCTTCATGAGCATACATCATAGACATCGAATTTTTTTAAAGCCAAACCACAATTTTTGAGGAAATAATATGCAACATCAAAAGAAAAGAGAAAATAGAGAGGAACAAAAAAGAAATACAAAAACTTCCCCTTGCTTCCGCCAAGACAAAGAAAAAGAACATATTGGCCATGTTAAAGTACGAGAAGTGCAGATCGAAACGAGCAATCCTTACTTTCAACCAACCCATCCAGAAAGCTGCAACAACCCTCGCACTGTTAAAGCCATTGTCAATGTCCAAAGCCGTCCCATTGCCCTTTTGTATGCAAAAGGGCATATCAGCAAAGCGCAATATCAAGCAGCAGAACGCTTTTATGTTTACTGGCGTCAGAGTCAGGCTGACCTCCATATGAGTCCTGATTACACTCGGCAAAAGGTTGGGTGCAGCCAAGGTTATACGCATCCCATTGAACGTCAAATAGAAGCATCCAATCATTTGAAAATAATCAAGGTTCAGCTTGGAATTCTTGGCTATTCACTTGTTGAAAAGGTTGTTGGTTACGGTCAAGCGATAAAAGAATTAAATTCCTCGAAGCGCAAACAAAACTCTCTTGCTGACCACTTACGAGATTGTTTAGATTTGTTAGCATTTCATTGGGGTTATGCAAATCGTAAATACTCTGAATAATCTCCTGCTCTAAATAATTAAGACATAAAATTGAAGCATCGCATAACCAACTATAGAGCCACTAAAGCATTGAATGACATAAAATATCAATCGATACAATGGCACCCCCCCATGCAATGGATCTGAAGAACTAAAAGAAATACCGGAAACCAATTCTGTTAGATCTCTTCACCAACAACTACTTCACAGCGAGCTACTTCCCTGGAGGATCACCCCTCAGCAGAAGCCAATTTGAGCAACATTTACCAAACTGGAACTTATCCCATTGGCTAATCAAGCTCATTAAGATACTGCCGCTCCTATAAAATTTACATTTTTTTCAGAGCCTTATCCTTTATCTATCGAGTATATAGCATTATTCTTAGCACTTTGTCTGATGCATCCCCAGATTTTCAGACTTAATTCTTCCCATAGCAATTCTATTTTCAACAAAGAATAAAAGTATTTTTACAAGAGTAGCCTTGTTGACTATGACACTTTAAAACATAACTCATAGAGTACATTTTGGAATAAAAGAATCAATAATAATGTGTTATAGCGCCATTTTAGGATAAATGAATAATCCTTAAGTTGTTTTTGCATACTATTGCATTATATTTATTTTCTGCAATACAACCATATTTATAAATGGCACGAATAAAAATCAAAAAATGGCCATACAAAAGCACAAAAATGTCTAAATTATTGCACATTGTGCATTATTTCGTGCCGTTCTGCCAGCTTTTAACGCCATCGCATGATCAGCTAAGATACTGAGCATCTTTCTTTAGCCGCCACTACTTTTCGTATTATATGCCCCCCCTACAGGGATGCACCCAAATCCTACAGGGTGCATCCCAGCTCTCACGGAGTGTACCTAAAACCCCACTGGACACACTCCACTCCTCACGGAGCACACCCGACTTCACGGGATGCACCCCCATTCATTAGAGAACCTCCTTAGCTTTCATCGATGTTCCACTTTCAGAGTCTCTATTTCCATAGCACAAGAAATTTACCGATAGCTATTTTGTCACCAATTTTCATGTAACTATACATATGTATACTTTAAACTACACTTTATGTACATATAAAACAGAATTTGAAAGAATTAATTTAACCAATTAAGAAAAAATTTTGTCAAATTATAGACAAACTTCATTCTTTTTTGTGACTGTTGCATTTTTACTATAGTTATTTAAAGTGAATTTATATATGCTCCATTTTGATATTTATGGAAAATAAATATAGGAGGAAGACTATGGACATTCGATATTTTTTTATAGCAGGCGCAGTTACTAGTGCTTTGTCTCTCGCGCTTCTAGAATCTGATTATATAGATACTAAACAACCATCTCCCATTGTTACGCCCCATACTGTTGATAAAAATGCTGTAGAGCTTTTTAAACCAACAGGTATTACATCTAGAACCCTAAGTGCATTGGATACACAAGAACCGCAAGGTAATAGTGAACCAAGACAGGACAGAGTAGACGATCTATATAAAAAGGGGAAAGATTTATTAAATGCGATATTTGGATTTCTACGTTCTCTTATTATGTATTGCGTAGAATCTTTTTTCATGTAACTTCATATAACACAGAGCGCATAGAGAAAAGTGTGCCAAAATCTTCTATAGATTGCAATATATTACAAAGTTAAATATTAAAAAGGTCCCCCCAAAAAACGGGACCTTGATTTTACTTTATTATAGCCGACAATACTCTTTTATTTCTGTACAACAACTTGCATCCACAAATTGATTAGCTTTTATACAAAGGATAAAGCTACAATCTTTTCTTTGCGGGCTGTAGAATATCTTTTTTAAAGCGGTTACTCTTTCTCATTTTATAAATTTAAGTAACTTTTAAGCCATTCTTTTTACATTTTGTTTTATTTTCTCCATAACTCTATCAAGCCCTGCATAATATTTTTTGTTTTTTATAATAGCTTAAAGGCGTTCGCATATATTTAAAAATAGCAAGAAATTATGCCTTTTAAAGTTAGCACAAACACCAACCATGATATATGCTCCAATTACTAAAGGAATGAACAATAGCGGAATTAACGCGATAAAGCATTACTTTTTCTCTTCATCGCATTCTATGAAATAATCGCTCATCTTGCCATTTTAATGATTTTTCCAAACTCTGAATCATTTTATTCACAATTTAATTTATGTACAAAATGAATGTGATAAACTATTCCAGCATTTGCCTACAGTGTATAGAGAAATATAAAGGTCAAAATTCCATTACTCTACTGCACACCCATTCATAAATATTCAGTAATTAAATAAACCGCTCTCTTCAATATGAGATTCCATGGTTTCATGATAGCTCCCCCATAAATCTTAACTTTTTACAGAACAGTAAAGTTTAAGAGATCAAAGTTTATTTTATCTTCCATAATTATAACTTTAAACAAAAGCAAAGATAACAAAGAAATCAACATAACTGGATATTTCTTCTATTTATATATTATTATCAATGTATTATTGATATTTTTATTTGAAACGATAAGCCGTGTTGTGGTATTATAATGGAGGGGAGATAAAGTTTATTTTTGAAGGACTATTCAATATATGATGAACTTTCCTTCAAAAAGGATATGAATATATGCTTAACAAAATGATAAACATCAAGCATCTTGGTACTGTGCTTAACAGCAAAATAATAGCTTCTCGAACAGAGTTTGAAAATTTCTGCACAGGCCCCTCAATCAGAGAAACAAATCCAACAAAGCATCAGAAAGTGCCATGGTATTCCATTGTGTTTTCTAGTTTACATTTGGCAAAAATTGCTCTTTTCAATCCCTCAAGATAAGTTCAAAAACTTTGATAGAAGGCAAATGCTTAACTGTAAATGAACAAGATAAAAATGGTAATGAATAACTTGTGAAAGAGATTATTTTTTCACACCAGAAAGGCTGCGCTTAACTTAAGCCCAAAAGATAATTTTATAACTTTTGCTCTTTATAAGCAGCCTTTATTCCTTATTTCCTCACTGTAATATTTTCAGGTGCTTTTTTCCTCTGCTGTTCCTCTTCACTATTCCTCTTTAAGAGGAAGTTCCTTTTTAATTCAAACGATAGGTTCATGAAAATGCAGAAAAAACGCGGTAGACCTAAAATAACAGGAAAGCTAAGAGAACCCAATGGTCGTATTTCACGTGCCAAAAGACCACACAAATCTCCTCTTCAATCTATGATTGAGATGCGTGCTAAACACTTTAGTCTGAGCATAGAAGAAGCAAAAAATCCACTTTCGAGCTCTTATATTGGGCGTCTTTGTTTGCTTGGATATAAGCAGGATGTATTGGGCATAAGTAAAGAACAATATGACACCGCACAACAATATCTACAAATCAGAAACGACTATCTCTGTGCAAAAGGCTTACCAAACGGCTATTATGATGATTTTACACACGCATCAAGTGAAAAGGTACAAAAACAATGGATTCAAAAAGCAACTGCTCACTATGAAAACATGAAAGAAGTAATCAAAGAAACACAACATCTGCATCGCCAACATAACTTTCATGCCGCATTACAATATCTTGTTGTAGAAGATCAATCACTTCCCTATCTTGTCTGTTCATTACGTATTATTCTTAATGCGCTTCATAAATATTTTAACGGCTCAACAAAGAATTAGCATTTGATAAAAGTACATATGCGTAAATCTTTATGGCATTATTTTTCTATACATGCAGTTATACTAAGTTATTCATGATGCGATATCCCGAAAACTTATTGCAAAATTGAAGCGTGATAGTTTTTAAAAAACCTAAAAAAAGATCTTCCCCACCAGCTAGCCCCACACTAAAAGTTTTATAACAAGCAATAAACTTCATGGTTTCATTTTTGTAAAAGCACATTTTGCTTCCCAAAAAGAGAGGAACGGCAAACCTTGTTGCGTAACAAGCTGATTTTTTAAAAATAAAAAACCCAAATTCATACTTTTCTGTTGACAATATATGAAAAATAATATTTAATGACAAATGCGGGGAAGGTTTTTTTGTGCCTTTATTAACGTGAACATAGGCTTACACAAGGTGCTAAGATGCACTAATGCATTGAAAATGCTAAGATATTTGTGTTTTATTTTGATTCTCTTGTGCATAAATTAATATAGAAGAGTGAATTTGAATTGAGAATTCAGAACAGGGCTTTTCTGTGGAAAACATGTAAGAATTACATAAACGGTTAGCAATAAGAATTCGCCAAGAGAAGCCAGTCTATTTACAGGATGGAGTGATTAGGAATCTCCATTTTTAAAAGCTAAGCAGAAATTTGCTTTGAAATTCACTCAAAAAATGAACCGCTCAATGGGATCTGAGAAGAAAATTTCAAATAGCATAGTACTTTTTCATTTGTTCTATGCCCACCAAGCATATGCATCCAGTAAAACTTATGATGAATATTTGCTATTACTAATATGGCATAAAAGTTTTATGAGCCAAAATGACAAAAAGCCCTTAATTTTAAAATAAAAATAAGATTCAAATGCACCTAAATTTCTCGTAATTTTACAGATTTTAGAGATGCAAAAAATGCCCGGCTGTTTAACAGCTAAAAACTCTAAATCGTATATTAGTAAACCTTCTTGCAAAAATTTCTTGGACTAAAGCATGGTCTTACAACCTTACCTTTCAAAACCAGAAAGGGAATTAATTTAAACCATTATTTTGCCATAATTAAAACAATAGAATTTAATGTCGATTGTCCCCCGGAGATTGGAGATTACTGTTATGAAACCATCGAAACATCCCCCGAGCGATCATTCAAGACAAATGCAAGGAAGTGATAATACAGGTGAAGCAAAAAAAGCTCCTTCAGCAGCATTAGAGACTGAATCTTCTCCAAAAGAAGATATTTTGCAAAATCTTCCATTTAGTCGTCAAAAATTAGAAAAAATTATTGAAAGCTTAGAGGATGACATTACCAGGGGAGCATGGAAAAACAGAAATTATGTAAGTACGGATCTCAAGTTAATGCCTGCCTTGGTAGAACAAGCAAACGTTAAATATTCAGGACTGAATCTTAAATTTGTGGATGATCCTAGTGACTTTGCTAGATCAGTGGAAAAAAATATCAATGACGGGGTCAATGTTGCACGATTTTTAGTTTACACGAACGATAAGTGGCTCCATTTTTCGGTAATCGATCAAAGAACTATCGGTGGAAAAACATCCGTGATATTTTTTGAATCTACAACATTTGATAATACAAAATCATCGTTGCTGGCAATTAGATCACAATTGGCCCTTCAGAATTTAAATCTGCCTAATTGTCGTTTTTCAATCGTAGAAATGGATATTCAAAGAAGCTCCTCGGAATGTGCGATGTTTAGTCTAGCTCTTGCCAAAAAGCTTCATACGGAATCTGAAAAAATAGAAATAATGCATCAAAAAAATATTGATGGTGTGTTATGTGAACCAAATTTTCCTTTGCCCTCTGATAAGGTGGATATGTATCTTCCAGCTTCTTTTTATAAGCACACGCAGGGGAGGAGACGTATGGGTGCATATATAAAATCGAATCCAGATTCTGAAAAGAAGAAAATTAACAAAAAAGGTGAGACTCTTACTGAAAGGTTTACGAGGAACTTAGTGGAATTAGATGGGAAAAGTGTCTCTGTTTCACCGCACAAGAAGAGGATTGTTGAATATAAAAACGTGCTTAAATTGTGATGTATTTTAGAAGTTTTTAGATAAAAAACTGTCTTCAAATTTTGAGGTTCTTTTTAATAGCAATGCGTGTCTTTTTGAATATGTAAGATATTTAGTGGTTTTGTGGATGTGTAAAGAGTAGAGTGGGCGTTTTTAAAGTTTTTGTATAATATTCTAAAATGATAATTTTTTATCTCAAATTTTTACGCATCGATGATGTTTAATAATTCTTATTTTATAAGCACCATTAAATGGTATGGGCACCACCTGCCCGATAGAAAGGTTTGTTGCGAACTAGCTGTACAAACAACCACTTACTGAAAGTTTTATTGTTCAACAGTCTTGTTATTTAATCACAGTTTCACTTCTCTTCTGTTCTTGGAGGGGGTCGGGGTTTAATGTTATTATATCAATCAGCTCCACTTTATGTGGGGCTTTTTTTATGGAGAAGTTTATGCGAAAAATATCATCAGAAGGACTTGCACTCATTAAACAATGGGAAGGTTTGCGTTTAAACGCCTATAAAGATGCTGTCGGTGTGTGGACAATTGGTTATGGACATACCAGCTCTGCTGGAGAACCTTTTGTTTACAAAGGCATGACAATAACTGAAAAGCAAGCAGAAGAACTTCTTTGTCAAGATTTAAGACAATTTGAGAACACTGTTGAACAAACTGTTACCGTTTCTTTAAATCACTACCAATTCACAGCATTGGTATCCTTTTGTTACAATGTAGGAATAAAGGCATTTTGCAATTCTACACTTCTAAAAAAGCTTAATAACGGTGATTATGAAGCTGTACCAGCTGAGTTGCAGAAATGGACAAAAGCAGGAGGAAAACGTTTGCTCGGTCTTGTGCATCGTCGTGCAGCAGAAGCAGGGTTATGGGCCAAAGGCGCTTATGTTTCTTCCAATTATCAAACTGTAGAATCTAAAGCGCAAACATTTTTTTTCAAAGCAGAAGCACTTGCCCCAATTATTAGTGCTTTTTCAGGCCTTGGAGGCTTATTTGCAGGGAATGGCCCGATTCAATGGGCATTAGCTCTTGTTATGGTTTTAGCAGCCAGTGTTGGCCTTTTTTTTATTGGTAAAAAGTTTCAGGAGCAACGCTTGTGATGTGGTGGAAAAAAAACTTAATAATGATGGGAGCGGCGTTAGCCGCTTTTTCTGCCTCTTCATTAAAAGCTTTTACTCTCGGCAAAAAGGCTGCACAAAAAAAGCAAGCAGAAAAGGCTCTAAAGTTAGCAACAATAAGACTTGAGGTAGAAAATGAAATTAATAAAAAAAGCGATGCTGATGTGCGTGCTGACCTTGCTCACTGGTTGCGCAACCAGTGAGCATTTTTCCTGTGTTGGTTGGCAGCCTATTTACATCAACAAGCAAGATCTGAACGCCATCAGCTCGCGCTTAGCAAGAGATATCTTAAAGCATAATAAACAGGGTGAATATCTATGTGGGTGGAGACATGGTAAAAAGAGAAACTGAGAACAAAACAGAGCTTACGGAAACGGAAAAAGAAATGCTTCACGAAATGATCGTTACTTATCAGAGTATGAAAATCATGTCTCGTATGATGAAATGGCTAGTATTTTTCATCTTTATATTGATCCTTGATTTCGCACGTCTCATAGATACAATAGAAGATATCTTCGTGCATTTAAAGCGGTGGTTCTCAAAAAACTAAAAGCTCATCTATTGATTTTATGTCTCTAAAGAAATCAACAAACCAAGTTTGCACGGATTATATGTGGTGGGGTAAGTGATCTACCATTTAAAATTTTTATCAAGTTATTCTTGATATGAATGCGGTACACCAATTTGAGAAAGCAATTTCGTATTTTTTCAAAAATTCATTTGCATTGAGGCTTTTGTAACAAAATTTCCCACTCAACGAGCAAGAATCGCTTTGACAATTTCAAATGGTGCAGATGTTGTTTCTGCTATCCAATTTTGTAAGCTTAAGTGCAAGCGGACAATTTAAGTGCCACCACAAATTTTCATGCAGTTTTCTCTTATTGCATCAGATAAGGGATCTGGACACAATTTTGCAGAAATCATAACTTTACCTGATACCACAAGCAGCCTTATGCAAAGTGGTAGATTGTTTAATTTCATGATTTTATTGATCTTTTCTTCGCTCTAAACAACATGAGAGTGTTACCTCCCATCAATCTGTATTAAAATAATCTGAGAGATTCACAATAAAGTTGAAAACTTTCAAGCACAAAAGAACAGTATAACACTCTCTAGTTTCTTGCCATTTTACTAATCACTTCAGTTTTACCTATGAAGATTGTCATGATTTTAGAAAAGGGAGCATAGGTGTACATTTTGAATTGTAGATTGTTTTTTCCCTGTGGGTTTGTTCACGCTGCTGACCATTTATGTGTTTCCCTTCATAGGCTGTATGAGCAAATCCTGGCCTGCATCTTTCATTTAAGTTTCTTTGTTCTACACTTTGTTGAGACAAAAGAACTCAGACATAAATACACTATATTGATATGCATGAATGTATCTTATACCACCGCCCTGAAGAACAATGTTTATGGCATTAAGCATCACTTTCTGGAAATGAATGGTGGTATTTATAAATGGTGCGGGTGGTCGGACTCGAACCGACACTCCTTTCGGAACCAGATTTTGAGTCTGGCGCGTCTACCAGTTCCACCACACCCGCACACTGTCATAGAGCAGATTTTCTCATTATCTTCTTGCACTATATGAAGAAGCACAGATTCGTCAACACTAGACTTTTTATTTTTTAAGAATCCGTCTTATTTTTGTCTTATCGGATTTACGGAGTATAATTATAATTTATAAAATTTTTACCTCTTAACCTTATGAAGCCTATCATGATCTTGAACAGACTAAAGCTTTGGACAATTTCCTTAGCAAATAAGCGAACAGCACCACATTGGCTTGGGTTCATTGCTTTTATTGAAAGTTCTGTTTTTCCAATTCCTGTAGATGTTTTATATATTCCGATGATTCTTATCCACCCTAAACGTGCTTATCGCTATGCTTTTATTGCTACTGTATGTTCTATTTTTGGGGGAATTTTGGGTTGGTTTATTGGGCATTTTTCCTATGACACTATTGCCAAACCGATTTTAGAGTTTTACGGCAAAGTTGAAAGTTTTCAAACGCTCCAGAACGGTGCGACATTGCAACTTCTTATAATTTTACTGATAACTTCAGGTTTTTTACACCTTCCCCCGATCAAAATTATCACGATTTTGTCAGGTGTTATGGGTGTGCACCTTGGGCTTTTCGTTTTAACCTGTGTTTTTGCTCGTGGAGCTCGTTTTTACCTTATTGCGTGGTTTATTCAGCGTTTTGGAGATAAGGCAATGAATTTCTTTTTCCGCCATTTCAAGTGGATTATACTGGTTGGTTGTATTATAATTGTTTTTCTCTACAAAATTTCTATAACTTTCGTAAACAAGCAGCTTTTATTTTAAAGGACATGCTCAATGATACATTTTTTAAGTCAGCATTTTCATCTGAAATCAAGCAGAAAAGAGCAAAGTTTATGGTCCTTTTTTTTAGCTTTTTGCTTATCTGCCACGATAGGCTTAGCTCTTGGTTTCGAGTATATTGGAGGATATCTTCCTTGCAATTTATGCCTCATTGAACGTTTTCCATATTATAGCGCTATACCAATTTTGATTTTAGCAGGTTTTTCGGCATTGTTTTCCCGGATATCTTTTCTGTTACCAGTTTTATTTTGGTGTGTTTTTATTCTCATGACCATAAGCTTTATTTTAGCAGTTTATCATATGGGTGTTGAATATGGCTTTTGGCCAATACCTCCTGGCTGCAGTGTAACTGCGGTAAAAAATATAAAGGACGTTAGCCAGCTGCTCAATCAAGTGAACAGCATCTATGCCCCTTCTTGTATTGAAGCCCCTTGGCGCTTTCTTTTTCTCTCATTTGCCGGTTGGAATGCCATTGCGAGCCTGTTTTTCATGCTCATTAGCTTTTATATTGCTTCAAAGGGACTTCTTTCAGGCCATAAAAAATCATGATTATACAAAAGGATCGAGAGCACTGATGTCCATGCTCTTCTCCAAGCAAAGCATGGCTATGGCCTCTCTCTGGCAGCAGCTTCCTACTTTACTAAGCATCGAACTGAAATGACAAAAATAACAGATTCATGTATTTTGTGGGTTTTATCTTTCCGTGTTTATTGGTGATCTTTTTGGAAAAATCCACAACGGAAAAGCTGTAAGGCAATAAAATGATAAGATGGATCAACACGAACAATCTGCCATGCCCGAGGATCATAATACAACCTGTCCTGTTCCTGTTACAGCCTCATCGCCCACTTCTTTAGATATAAACCAATTTGAAGAATCACCGCATGGTGATAAAATATGGTTACGGCAGGTGATGAAGGTATACGTAAGAAAAAAATTTACATACTTCTTAATAAAAACCAGGCCATATAAACTTACAAATCCAACAGGCACCATACATGAGACATATTTTTGGTGTGACCTTCTTTATAATTTGGATATTATTTAAATTTTATCGAAAGCAACTTATTATCCATGCTGTCTATCAATGCGCAATTATGTGAATAACATTACATTTTGCCTTTTACGATGCAATCATAGCTTCATAAATTTTCTGCTTATCACTGCAATCGCCTATAGAAGATAAAAAATATAGATTATCTGTAATTATGCTATAATAATTTGCATCAATCTTTTAGATTTCCCGCGTACCATTCCAAGATTATCTAAGGAATAGTTTAATAAAATATCGTTCTTATTCTCGAACAATTATTGGCATTTACATCATTAACTTTTTTGAAAAATAAATATCTCTATATCACAATTATGACTCCATTAATGGAGAGCACTTCCTGGTAGAGAAGGTAGAATGAAGGGTATGAAAAGGACTCCTGTCCTCATTTTATGATATTCTCTTGTATCTTCTCCAAAGAGTTTTTAGAGCTCCCTTTGGAATCTTTTTTGGAATATCTTCAGTATTTATGCTTGATGTTTCTCGCCTTTCCTTGTTCCTGTTTAAAAATATCAGCAAATTTAGCCCATAAAACATGATTTATGCTGTTGAACCGATAATCTTCTAGATTATCGCCCTCCTAAAACTGAACAAAAAGTATTTTTAAAAGAGATTTCTCCAATGTGATCTCTTAGCATGGTTTTCTGACAGAAATCTTCAACGTCCCCCATACACTGCATCATCTCTACCCCTAGACTTTTTTTATGTAAGCCTTTTAGAGCATTCCTTGACTTACTCGACTGGAACAATTTTTTAGCAACATTTTGCCGTTATTTTTTCACATATGGTGTTTCTTACCAGCTTCTTTTGTTTAACGAATATCTTTTACTTTCTTGACTTATCAATGCTCTTCTCTTCTCAGCGTTATCTTTTTCAATTCTCCAATTTTATATTGACTTTCATTTTTTTTATCTTATATCTTAGAATTATTCTAAAGTGCAAAGGAACAAAAAATGTTGAAATCGTTTTTTTCATTTGTACAACATAGAGCTCTATCCCTTCGTCCATCACAAAAAACGACGGTTAGAGCGCCCCAGACACAACAATTACATGCAGCTTTCTGTTTAAAATACGCAAAAGCCTACAAGAAAGTAGCAATGTTAAAAGCACTAGCCATCAAAGAACTTGAAAATTGTCAAAAAGGTCTTTGTGTTTCTTGTAACAACTGCGTAAAAACTTTTGATTCATTGTGTTGTCTACCTCCGGTAGTACAAAACAAACACTCTGATGCAAAACTTCAAACAAAAAAGACCAATAAAGCCACAAAAAAGTCATCAAAAGTACAAAAACAAACACTTTTAACGTGGATTCAACCTGGTCTTGCAGGATTAATGGATGGCTCTGTCTCCACCCTTGCACCAATCTTTGCGGCAGCTTTCGCCACAGGAGATACACATAAAACCTTTTTGATAGGGCTTTCATCTTCAATTGGTGCGGGTCTTTCAATGGGTTTCACAGAAGCAGCTCATGATGACGGAAAATTATCAGGTCGTGGCTCTCCACTTAAAAGAGGCCTTGCCAGTGGTATTATGACCATGCTCGGAGGTTTAGGACACGCGCTCCCTTATTTGATCAACTCTTTTTACATCGCAACAGTTGTTGCGTTTATTATTGTTTTTTTCGAACTGTTGGCCATAGTGTGGATCCAAAATAAATTCATGTCGACCCCGTTTATGCGTGCATCTTTACAGGTTATAATTGGTGGTGCTTTGGTTTTTGCCACGGGTATTCTTATCGGCAATATCTGAAACAAGCGGTGAAACATGTCCATCCATGAAATTTTATCAACTTGTTTTATAAGCAGCTTTTGCTAAAATAGCATTTATTTTCTATTTTATAATTTGGAAATATTTTTATCATGCCTCATACTCATCCCCATGCACCCCAAAATAATCAAGAGCATCCTTCTTCTCATGTCTCTCCTCACCCTTCTCAGCCGATAACTTTATCTGTCCAGCGCCTTGAGCATGGAAAAGGCTTAGAGCTTCCTCACTATGCCACAGCTGGTTCTGCTGGTCTGGATCTACGAGCAGCACTAGGTGAAGAAGAAACGATCATCCTTGCCCCTGGGCAGCGTGCTCTTATTCCAACTGGTCTCATCTTTCACCTTTTACCTGGTTTTGAAGCACAAATACGTCCACGTTCTGGCTTAGCCCTAAAGCACGGTATCACATGCCTAAACACCCCTGGAACAATTGACAGTGATTACCGCGGCGAAGTCAAAGTTCTTCTGATAAATTGTGGACAAGAAAATTTTTCTATCAAACGTGGGATGCGCATTGCACAAACAATCATCGCACCAGTTATCCAAGTAAATGTTTGCACTATTGAAGTAGATCAAAAAGATAGTACCCAAAACAATACAGGAAGCCGAGCTACAGGCGGCTTTGGCTCAACAGGTTATGACTAAACAGGAATAAAGGACAAAGTCTCATATATTTCTGAATATATATATTTATTCTACAGAAGAAACCGTTCCCATTACAGAAATGTTAGCGCTTGCCCTACCACTTTTCAATTCTGCATCTGCATTGCTTGAAATATTCACCTCTGTCGCTTGTGTTGTACTGCCTTTTCCGTCACTTTTTTCCCCTCTTGCAGTAAAACTGGAAGATTTTTGCAATCCCATAAGACCAACTTTAGTGTATCCCGCCGTCCGTATTTGATTTAACAAATCCACGACAGCTCCATAATTTATTTCGCTATCAGCTTTGATAAGAATCTTCGTCTCTAGATTTCTGTTTGTTTCCTTTAACAAGGCTTCTATAAACGCTGTTTGGCTAACAATATTATCCCCCACATAAAGAGAATGATCTTTTTGCAAAGTTACATAAAGAGGCTCATCAAGTTGAACTACAGGAGATGATTTGGTCATAGAAGGCAATTGAACAGGAATAACGGACGTCGCTAAAGGCGCAGCGACCATAAAAACAATAAGCAATACCAGAACAACATCAATAAAAGGGGTTACATTGATCTCGTTGTGCAACCCACTTTCATCTATATTCCAGTCATCATTAAAGCTTGCTTTCATTTCTTTTGACTTTTACGTTGTCTGTACCTATCGAGTTCACGGCTCAAGAGCCTTTCAATCGCAGCGGCGATATCACCTAAATCATTACGATAACTACTAAGAGCACGTATAAGGCTATTATACATAACAACGGCGGGAATCGCTACAAAGAGTCCAATAGCCGTTGCTAGTAAGGCCTCTGCAATTCCAGGAGCAACCACATCAAGCTGTGTTGTTTGAGAGTTGGCAATACCTATAAAAGCATTCATGATCCCCCAAACGGTTGCAAAAAGACCAACAAATGGAGCAATAGCGCCAACGGTTGCAAGAACTGCGCTCCCACACGAAATACGGCGCATAGCAGTCAGCAAACAGCGTGATAAAAGCGAATGAACCCTTTCTTTTACACCATCATTAATATCGCGTATAATCTCTCCATATTGATCGAGTTCCTCATAGCAGATGATATCTTCACAAGAAAAGTTTTGTGTGTCTTGTCTTTTACTTGCTCTTTCCGTAGAACTTGCCCCAGCCCCTTCAGTGCCAAAATGCACTTTTTGTGTAGAAAGATACACTTCTTTAAGAACTTCTTTCAGGAAAAAGACACCTGCTCCTTTGCTTTCTTTTAAGCTAGCGGCCAAACGTGTAAAGGTTTGAGCATTAAGAATCAATCGGAGTTCATGGCGCGCTCTTCGTTTTGCCAGAAAAATTTCAATGATTTTTACAAAAGCAATTGTCCAAGAAACAAGAGAAGCGAACAATAAAATAGCGATAACAGCTTTCACAACCCAATCAGCTGCCATAAACATAGAAAAAGGAGAAAGATCGTGTTTTGAAGATACGCTGTCTAGGAGCTCTGTATGGGATTCCATTTTTTTCTCACGCCGTTATGGTCTTCTATTTTTTGTTTTACAGCTCACAACCACCCCGCAGCATCACTCTTCCACCATGTCACGTCCCTTTTAACAACACTTTGCTTTTAATATATGGAACAAAACTTGATAAATCAAGTATAGTTTTATTTCAGAAAACACCTCATCCAAGAGAGAGAGATCTTCTAAAAGATTTTTCTCTACCAAATTAAAATAAATTTATCCGACAAAACAAGTTTATTACGCACAATGCGCTTTAACTGGCAAACTACGATTCCACTCAATAGCTTGATTTACAAAAATTATATAAATAAATACAACGACGTACAGAAATATTTTTTCATTTCATCCCTCCTGCTTCCAAATCACCATTTTCTTACACATCATAAGAAGCATCAATATGAGGATAACATTAAAAGCGCGCATAAAGCTATTATACATAACAACAGTGGGAATAGCTGCAAAGAGTCCAATAGCCCTTGCAAGTAAGGTCTCTGCAATGCCAGGAGCAACCACATCAAGCTGTGTTGTTTGGGAACCATGAAAAAAACTCAACAAGCAAAACTGCCTTCATACACTGTCTAGAAATCTTGAGAGCCCCCAAATAGCGGTTCATGCCCTTATAAGCAAAAAAAGGTAATACCCAATGGATCGAGCATCATATCATTCGCGTTTAAAACAAACGCTTATAGGAAAGCAAGATTAATTTTCTTCAAAATACCTTTAATTTTTTCAAAGGGATGGGAACTCTTAAAAACGTTTAGCGTTACCCAAGAAATAAATTTTACTCCAGTAAAAATGAACACCTCAGTAATGGATAATGATGAATCAAAAAAAGGAAAGAGCATCATGGCAAACAATAAAACAACAGAGAACAAAGAAACAGAAAAAAATTTACAAGGACAATTAGAGAAATTACGCAATGAAATTTCAGGGATAACCTCAACACTGACGAATCTTGGTGCAAGCAAATTGAACAAAGCTGAAAAAATGTATGACTCCGTGAAAGAAAATGGTGAAGAAATTATGTCTCAAGCAAAAGAAAAAATCAGCGATCTCGAACAAACCATGAACCAATGCGTTCGTAAAAACCCTTGCAAAAGCGTTCTGTTTGCAGCAGGTGCTGGTTTTATTCTTTCTCAACTATTACGCCGTTAAGTAATGCATAAGTTAATCACTCACCTTTTAGACCATCTTGTCGATGGAGGGCTGAAAAGCACCGCTCAAAAAGTCCGCCTTCAAGCAATTTGCTATGGTATTATTGGCATTTCATTGTTTATGTCTTTGCTCTTTTTATGTATCATCGCTTTTATTGCGTTATGTTCGGTTATGACGCCTCTTGCAGCGGCCAGCACGATGTTTTTCATTTGTTTTTTTCTTGCAGGCTTAAGCATTTTCATTGGTCGTATTCTTAGAGCCTATCAACGCCAAAATCGACAAAAGAAGCTGGAAGAACAACGCCATAAACTTATGACAGATGCAACGCTTTCCAGCATTGCACTTCTAAGCAAGCATTTTCCTTTTAGCAAATTGAGCCTTTCTGTACTCGGACTTGCGACTTATTTTCTATGGAAAAAAGACAAAAAAGACCGCTTTTCAGATTAATATACATTATTCTACTGCTCTACTGCTTTAATTTTCAAAAGTGTTTTCTTTCAATAGGAAAGAAAACACTTTTTTATCTATCCGCAAATGTTTTAGCAATATTAATCTTCAAGGTTAATTCTTTCAACCAAGAGTAAGGCAATGAAACTGTATCGCTTTCATTATTATATATATGGACAGAAAAACACTTTTATCGTTAGATGAATGATGAAACTATTCTCTAAGGGCATGCTACAAGAGTCTAGTTCAGCGACCATGCATTCCAAGGCATCTAATATTCTTGAGCGGTGATGAAAATCTTAACAGCCAACATTAAAAATTAGAATTCTTGGAAGCCTCCACTTTGGCAAGAACATCATGATGCACGATAACATCAACCATTTCTGCGACAACGCCCTCAAGAATTTTTCGTTCATCCCCTTCAGCCATAATGCGGATTACCGGCTCTGTTCCAGAGGCACGAATTACTAAACGTGCTTTTTCTCCCAAACGTTGCGTTGCTCGCTCTACCGCTGTTTTGACCGCATCCTTTTTCAGCAAATTTTTGTTTTTAATCGTTACATTTTTAAAAATTTGTGGCACCGGATCAAACCGGTTACACAAGCGACTCATAGGGCTTTGGCTTTCTTGCATACAAGCTAAAACCTGTAAAGCAGCCACCAATCCATCGCCAGTAGTCCCGAAATCACTCAGCACAATATGCCCAGAAACTTCACCACCAACGTTATATCCATTTTGGCGCATCGCATCAACCACGTAGCGATCTCCAACACTTGTCCGAACAAGCCCCAATCCTTTGCTTTTCAAGAAGCGCTCAAGCCCAAGATTTGACATAATGGTTGTGATAACACCGTTGCCCTGTAACCGTCCCGTTTTATGCCAATGTTCAGCAATCACAGCGATCAATTGATCACCATCAATTGTCTGCGCTTTTTCATCAACAATGAGAACTCGATCCCCATCTCCATCGAGAGCAATCCCCACATCAGCCCGCACTTCATGAACTTTCTTTTTTAAAGAGGACAAATCGGTTGATCCACACTTTTGATTAATATTGATACCATTTGGAGTATCATTAATAGCAAAGACCTCTGCTCCCAACTCCCACAAAGCACGTGGAGCTGCTTTATAACCAGCACCATTGGCGCAATCCACAACGATACGCAACGCATCTAAACGAACATCACGAGGCAAAGTTCGTTTAGCATACTCGATATAGCGATAAATGTCGCCCTCAACCCGCTTTGCATGGCCAATTTCAGAACAACCCGCTAAAGATTTTGAAAGATCTGTATCGATCAATTGTTCAATTTTTTCTTCGTCATCATCTGAAAGTTTAAAACCATCAGGTCCAAAAAGTTTAATTCCATTATCGTAGAAAGGATTATGAGAAGCAGAAATCATCACGCCAAGATCAGCGCGTAACGAACGGCACAACATAGCAACAGCAGGCGTTGGCACAGGACCCAACAAGAAAGCCTCCATCCCGGCAGCTGTAAACCCTGAAACCAAAGCATTCTCCAACATATAACCAGATAATCGGGTATCCTTTCCAATGACCACACGAGGCGACTGATGTTTTGACCGAAACAAAACTCCTGCTGCTATCCCCACCTTCAGGGCAAAATCTGGTGTCATAGGAAAAGAATTGGCTCTTCCCCGAATTCCATCTGTACCAAAATATTTTCGTGCCATTTATATTTCCTTTATACACACTTCTTCTCTTACAGCTCTGACAAAGCAGAATCCTTTCCCCAACAAGATTTCCAATGCAATGAAATGATTTGCGCCCCTTTACTCTTCCAGATAATAAAAATGCCCACCATATCCAATATCTAGAACGAATCTACGCTTCTTATCAAACCATACAACCCCATAAATTATGCTTCTGCGCTCCACGTCTCTAGAAAGGAGAGCCCTCTAACATGTTTTACGCATACGATCTCCTTTAACAAAACCAAAGAATATCCTCATATGCTCTGTCAAAAATCCTTTTCTCAGCCACCAGTATCTCTATTCATATACATTTTCAAAGCTTTACGAGCACCAGCGTTTCCGTACCATATTCTTCCTAATATTGTTTTAAAGGCGCAAGCTTTGCTTGCGCCTTTCTCAAAAAATTTCTCTTAATATCTTCTCCAAACATGATTACTCAAGCATCGTTAGAAGACTCCTGTTTTGCTTTATCATTTCCCGCAGCATCTGATTTTTTTTCAGCGCTAGCTCCATTTTTTTGGCGATTTACTGCTTTTACGATATTTTTTGTACTTCGAGTTTTTTTCTCTTCGCCATGAGATTGAGCTCCTTTAACACCAGCATCACCGTGTTTTGCATCAGCCGATTTTGTTATTTTTTTTCCGTTTTTTAGCTCTTCTTTTCCTGTTTCTACTTGATTAGCATCTGTTTTATTTTCTTTTGTTTTTTGAGACTCGGCCTTAATGGCTCCAGTCTTAGGTACAGAGGAACTGCGGGGAGAAGTACTGTCATCTTTCAGTATGCGTGAAGGAAGATTTCCTGCAATAACTTCGTTAATTTCTGTTCCCGTTAAAGTCTCATATTCCAACAAACCCTTCGCAAGAGCAAACCATTCTTTCTTTTTTGCTTTCAAAATTCTGGTTGCATTTGCATAAGCATCGTCAATGAGCTTACGCACTTCAGAATCGATCATACGCGCTGTTTCTTCAGAGATATTTTGTGTTCGTGCAACGGAATGACCTAAAAAGACTTCATCTTGATTATCGCCATACGCAACATTTCCAAGAAGATCAGAGAAACCCCACCGTGTAATCATAGCACGTGCTAATTTTGTTGCCTGTTCAATATCAGAGGACGCACCAGATGTGATATTTTCTTTTCCAAATTTCAATTCTTCTGCCACACGTCCACCCATCATAATGGCCAAACGAGAAATCATCCACTGATAACTCATGGAATAGCGATCACCTTCAGGCAATTGCATAACCATTCCTAAAGCCCTTCCCCTTGGCACGATTGTTGCTTTATGAACAGGATCAGCAACAGGCACATTAAGAGCTACGATAGCATGCCCTGCCTCATGATAAGCGGTAAGTTCTTTTTCTTCTTGTGTCATGGCAGTTGAGCGACGTTCTGCTCCCATCATTACCTTATCTTTAGCATCTTCAAATTCTTGCATAGTCACAACTCTTTTATTGCGACTAGCCGCCATAAGCGCAGCTTCATTAACAAGATTCATCAGATCAGCACCGGAAAATCCTGGGGTTCCCCTGGCCAAAACTTTCAGATCAACATTAGGAGCTAAAGGCACGTTACGTGCATGAACTTTCAAGATTTCTTCACGCCCAGAAACATCAGGATTTGGCACGACAACTTGCCGATCAAAACGACCTGGCCTTAATAAAGCAGGATCAAGGACATCGGGACGATTTGTTGCAGCAATAAGAATAATACTTTCATTAGGCTCGAATCCATCCATCTCGACAAGCAACTGGTTTAGGGTCTGCTCGCGTTCGTCGTTTCCACCTCCCAATCCTGCTCCACGATGGCGTCCAACAGCGTCGATTTCATCAATAAAGATAATACAGGGTGCACTTTTTTTAGCTTGTTCGAACATATCCCGCACACGGCTTGCACCAACACCAACAAACATTTCAACAAAATCGGATCCTGAAATGGTAAAGAATGGCACATTAGCTTCACCTGCAACAGAACGCGCAAGCAAGGTTTTACCAGTCCCTGGAGGGCCAACAAGCAAAACGCCTCGTGGGATACGGCCCCCTAAGCGCTGAAATTTTTGTGGTTCACGTAAAAATTCGACAATTTCCTGCAAATCCTGCTTTGCTTCTTCAACGCCAGCGACATCTTGAAAGGTAACGCGCCCCTGCGCTTCATTCAACAGCTTTGCTTTTGATTTCCCAAATCCCATTGCCCCACGTGATCCATTTTGCATTTGTCGCATAAAGAAAATCCACGCCCCAACGATAATAATAACCGGTAACAAGGAAAAGAGGAGATTAAGGAAGATACTGTTTCCAGAGCTTTCAGGAATAGCCTTGACGTTAACATTTTTGTTTTCCAATTTTTGTATCAAGCCTGGATCTCGTGGAGCATAAGTTGAAATAACTCTATGCTCAACAGTTTGCCCTGTTAGTTTTTGACCTTGAATAGTCACAGATTTAAGCTCACTATTCTCGACTTTTTGCAAAAATTCAGAATAGGAGATCTCTCCACCTCCAGAACGTTGGCTATCTCCGTTAAAGAGAGAAAACGACACAATCAAAATTAAAGCAATGACCCCCCAAATAAGGAGAGAGCGGTAATTGGAGTTCATATTCAGTCCACTTAATCAAATACAGATTTCAAATATTCCCCCTTAACATATAACCTTGTCTGTCCCTTGCCAAGGTATGAGGAGATGTTTATTCTCTTTTAGAGCAATTTTTCTTGATCTTTTTATCTCAATATAAAAAAAGGTTCCACAACATTTACAAAAACAGCGTCTTCGTGCGACAAAAGCCAATGGAACGGAGCCATAATCCGTTTTATTACGACGTTTGGATGAAAAACAGCCTGATAAGTCAATTCTGGAATGTCCCACCCTTTATCATTTGAAACCATCAGAAGCGACTGCAAAGAGGGAAAATGAGGATTTTCAATATTGAAAGTGCTTGTTTGAGATAAAGACTTTAGCTGTTCCAAACCCGCTGCTCCAACCTTTATGGCATTGGATTCATGATTGGTAATCTGGTAGCGACCGTCCCATAAAAAAGTTTTTCCTGGCTCTATGACCGCTTCTTTCATATTTCGGGATTCGCGCCAAAAAGCAATTCCGCTTCTGCTATATTCAATAACAGAGCCAGCAAAAGTAAAACGCTGCTTTTCTGATGAATATAGATGCAATTTTTGAAAAAGAGTGATCAATTTTTGGCTAGGCAGCAAATATCCTCCCCCTCCCATCAATACCGCAAAAAGCCCAACAACAAAGGGAAAACCTGAATGCTGCTGTAAGAATGGTGCAGGCTTTGCAATAAAGCAACGTCCATATTCCACAGCAACATCCAATGCTAAAATCAGATCAGCAATATCTTGTGCAAATTGACGGCGTTGAAGTGTAGCTTCATAAGCCCTTTGAGCAATAGTAGTAAAATTTTTTTTATGCAGAGACTGCCGCACACGCACGCGTTCAAAACTAAGATCTTCATTGGTTGGATCATCGATCCATGTTTTTCCCTTTAAGCGCAAATAGGCGCGCAATGTTTTACGCTTTACGCCAAGAAGAGGACGAATCAAGCGTACCTTTCGACGCAATAATGCCTCGCGTGGAATACAAGATAAACCACGCCTGTACATTAACCCATAGTTTTTTTGCGTAATATTTTCTTCAATTTCTGTAGAACACTCCCCTTCACATTTGCCCCCAACGGTTTCTCGTTGCAAAGCGGCTATACTTTTTTGGAAACGTTGGTATCGCATCTGATAGGTTTCGACCTGATCATTCAGCGTATGTCCTGTCATAATAAGCGTGGCACCTTGTTTTTGAGCTTCTTTAAACAGGAGGTTATAACGTGCAACACGAGCACTTGAAGCGATATGCGTTTTTGGCTTCTTTCCTTCCCATCGCAAAATGATATGTTTAATGTGATGGGCACGACAAATTTTTGCAACAGTTTCTGCTTCACAAGCCGATTCTTTACGCAACTGATGATCAACGGTGACAGCGATCATTTCCGGAGGAACAGAGAGAGTCTTCAAATGCTCCTTTACCAAAAACAGCAAAGCTAGAGAATCTCCCCCTCCTGAAACAGCAAGGATCAACTTCTGACACTGCATAAAATCTGACGTTTTAAAGAGATTTCCTGCTAATCTAACGCACACTGCAAATGACTCTGCTTCTTTTTAAAAGATTTACAAAAGACGGACTCAACATTTTATAGCGTTTTGGTCTTTTCGCAAAAAGCACACAAGCCTCTTTGTTCTGATAAAGAACAACCGTAATCATTTCTAATTTCAACAAAATCTTAAAAATATGCCACATCCCTTTATCTATATATATAATGAGATAAATTTGTGCTGCTCCATAATAATGTTTTTGTCCGAACAAAACTTTTAGCTACAAAAACAAAGTGCCATCACTCAAAGGATTTTTTTCAGAGCGATACCGAAAAAAGAACAGAGAGTTTTTTAAAATCAACATAGTTGATAGAAAGGGTAAATTCATCGTCTTTTTATAAAAGGCTTTTGAAGAGAGAAGAGGCCAATCCGTACCTTAATGCACTTTGACATAATCGCTTTTCTCGTGAGTTTTCTCTAAACGATTATATGTTCTCTCCGAACTCTCTCCTATTTCCCTCGCATCTTTATGCACATTCTTCAAATGTTCATCGTTTGTTTTCAATTCATCACAGATTCCTTGCAAACAGCTTTATAATCATGGTTATCCACATGAAAATACTGTTCTGGTCATCTTACATGATAAATAGCTGCTCTCTCACTTATAGCTTAAAAGTCTTAATCCTATATAGGATTCGCAAAAAACAAAGATGAAGATGAACAGGGAAGCCCTTCTTATCAAAAAGCCGATGAAATTGCTTTTACATTTTTTAGATCGTTAACATTTACGCACCGTTCGCATCCTTCCACGAGTTTACTTAAACCATAACCTCGAAACAAAAGGTTCCGAATCGGTAGCATAAAAATTTTTTTATTACATTTTAAGCATCATCCACCATATTGGAATCAGTGTCATCACGCGACATTAGAAACCTTATTCCGCAACCGATGGAATTTTTCTCACAGCATCAATAGCGTCATCCGCAGCTTTAAAGGCATCATCCGCAGCTTTAAAGACATCATCCGCAGCATTAGAAGCATCATCCGCAGCATTAGAAGCATCATCCGCAGCATTAGAAGCATCATCCGCAGCGTTAGAGGCATCATCCGCAGCATTAGAAGCATCATCCGCAGCATTAGAAGCATCATCCGCAGCGTTAGAGGCATCATCCGCAGCGTTAGAGGCATCATCCGCAGCATTAGAAGCATCATCCGCAGCGTTAGAGGCATCATCCGCAGCATTAAAAGCATCATCCACAGCATTAGGGGCATCATCTGCAGCATTAAAAGCATCATCCACAGCATTAGGGGCATCATCTGCAGCATCAGGAGCCTTATCTACAGCATCAGGAGCCTTATCTTCAGCATTAGGAGCCTTATCTTCAGCATTAGGGGCCTTATCTTCAGCATTAGGGGCCTTATCTTCAGCATTAGGGGCCTTATCTTCAGCATTAGGAATCTTATCCGCAGCAGAAGGAACCGAATCATCGGTAGAGAACTGAGAAGCCTTTCGCGCCGCACTTTGAGCAAACGAAGAAAAACAAGCCATGAAAACTGCTACACAAAAGACAATTTTCCAGTTTTTACAATACATCAACATATTTATATCCCCTTAGGAGCTAATTAATGGGTTAAAAAAATCATTCACTTTTTAATTACCGTTCATGTTGTTAATAGTTGTAACAGCACGGCGATTTTGATTCCAACAAGAAATATCATCACACACTGCGACAGGTCTTTCTTTTCCATAAGAAATTGTTTGAATCCTTTGCGCAGATACACCGAGAGAAATCAAATAATTGCGCACAACCACAGCGCGACGCTGCCCAAGTGCCAAATTATATTCGCGCGTACCACGATCATCAGCATGACCTTCAATCATAATAGAATAATAAGGATGACGAAGCAACCATTCTGCTTGGCGCATTAAAATGCTTTCAGCATCGGAATCGAGAGAAGAAGAATCAAGGCTAAAGAAAACGCGATCTCCAACATTAACAATAAATTCTTGCCCTGAACCCGGTTGTACCTGATGAAAGCCAGCATTATTCCAATAACTGTTATTCATACCGCTAAGAGTACCGGTATTTTTTCCACACCCAGCTAAGAATAATGAGGAAAAAAAGACTAGAATTAAAGGATAAAAAATAACATTTCTGGTAGAATGCATATATTGATTCTCCTTATGAAAGACATAAAACTAAAAGGACAGATTCTTTTAGTTCTTCAAGAATAATTTTTGATTCTTAATGAAAACAAAATGTTCTCTGTTTTTTTACATTTCATTATTCTTAAGCCTCCAACACTTTGTTCACCGACAGACTTTCACCTCTAACGTGAAGTGACGTTTACACTGACATGTATTATCCTATTTATTTGTCATCATCTTGATCTTGATGACTTTTTTGCAACGCATTCAGTTTTGCAAAAACTTTATCAGCATCAAAATTTTGGTTAGGATCATCTAACACCTGGTCTTCATGGAAAGCAACGTTTTCCGTAATTGACGCTGGAAGTAAAGACCTATCCCCCTCTGCAGAGACAACACGGTTTTTTGCAGCACGCTGGAGCTCAAAATCCAAATCAATTTGTAAACACAACCCCAATCCTACAGGATCTAGAGGAACTAGGTTAGCACTATTCCAATGTGTTCTAAGACGAATTTGTTCAATAGTTCCTTTTGTGGTCCCAATTAATCTTGCGATCTGTGCATCTTTCAACTCGGGATGGTTCATCACCAACCATAAGATACCATTTGGACGATCCTGGCGCCGAGAAAGAGGGATATAGCGTGCACCTTTACGTCTTTTTTCGGGAACGCGAACTCTAGACTCAGAAATTTTTAAGCGCGCAGTCTTATCAGCCTCCACCCGTGCAATTTCACTGCGAGTCAACTGTCCAGAACTAATTGGATCCAAACCTTTAATACCATGAGCAGATTCGCCATCGGCAATAGCTTTCACTTCCAACACGTGCAATTTACAAAATTCTGCAATCTGATCAAAAGAAAGAGCAGTGTTATCAACCAACCAAACGGCTGTCGCTTTAGGCATCAAAAGTCGCGTTGCCATCTCTATAATATCCTCTCATTTTCCTTTTTATCGAGGCAGGTTACGCCCACCTTAGAGCACTAGAATATACTTGCTATACATCAGGTTCTTTTCACCCACTCATACAAAGCAAGGCATGGAATCAACCACTTTTTCCATGAAATCACATTTTGTTATATCCTGATTTTTGATGAACGACAAGACACCTGTCTTATAATGATCCTCAACAGAATATCTTTACCTTTGAGTCGAATTTTCTTATATAGGCTTATTCGATAATTTAACCTTATGCTGCGCGGCATATTTATTCTGGTAGGATGCATATTTCATCGCCTTAAATGAGGAGAGAACCTAACTGGAAGGAAAACTAAACAACTGGAAAGAAAACTATGGCAGGTCATTCACAATTTAAAAATATTATGCACCGTAAAGGGCGTCAGGATGCTATGCGCTCAAAAATATTTTCCAAGCTTGCACGCGAAATTACAGTTGCAGCTAAACAAGGTGCTCCTGATCCAGCCATGAATCCACGCTTAAGACTCGCTGTCCAGAATGCTAAAGCACAATCAATGCCGAAAGATAATATTGAGCGTGCAATTAAGAAAGCTTCAGGAAACGATGCCGAACATTATGACGAAGTGCGCTACGAAGGATATGGTCCAAGCGGTGTTGCAGTCATTGTCGAAGCCTTAACAGATAACCGTAACCGCACCGCTTCAAATGTGCGGGCTGCCTTCACTAAATCAGGTGGAACTCTAGGAGAAACTGGTTCCGTAAGCTTCATGTTTAATCGGATTGGTGAAATAATCTATAATCTGGAAGCAGGAACAACTGACAGTATCATGGATGCAGCAATCGAAGCTGGTGCAGAAGATGTGCAGTCAGAAGAAACTGGACACCATATCACCTGTGCGTTTGAAGATATTGGTGAGGTTTCTAAAATTCTTGAGGCAAAACTTGGCGAAGCAGAATCGATCAAAACTATTTGGAAAGCAACCACCCTTTCTCCAGTAGATGAAGAAAAAGCTTTATCAGTTTTACGGCTGATTTCAACACTAGAAGATGATGATGACGTGCAAAATGTTTATGCTAATTTTGATGTGAGCGATGAGATTTTGGCAAAACTATCTGTATAATCCTAATCTCCACAGAACTATTCCTATATGCATTCTCTTTTCCACGAGAATCTCTATTTAGATAAAATGTGTATCCTCTCTTATTTTTTTCACATATACAAAGTCCTGCTTTAACAGCGGGACATCCCATATAGGTTGGAAAAACGCTTTTAGTACAAAACTGAAAACTGGCTCCAAATTTTTTCAAGAGGCTATTTTCTAAAAGCGTTTTCTCCTAAGAAAGTTTTATCTTCTACAGAAAACAGCAGGTGCAGTGTAAAGCTTAAAAACACATTCAAACAAACCGATTGTAAATGTAGCAAACCATCTTTTCCAAACTGTAGAGACAATTATCGCTACACGGATCTCAGTGTCTACATACCGTGTATTTTTATCAAGCAACTTATTTATTGTGCATTAAGCAATGGCGACCACGCTGGATCAGAAGCATCATTTGGTGTGGGCAACATACGTTCATTACGCCCAGTAACATCGATCGTATAAAGTTTAGGACCCATACCCGGATTTTTGCGAAAAAACATAAGCACGCGACCATTAGGAGCCCAAGTTGGTCCTTCATTGTGAAAACCCGTGGTTAAAATCCGTTCTCCTTGTCCATCAGGGCGCATAACACCTATGGAAAATTGCCCCTCTGATTGTTTTGTAAAGGCGATATAATCGCCACGTGGAGACCAAATGGGTGTAGAATAGCTCCCTTCTTTCGAAGAAATACGCTTAACATTTCCACCATCTGCATTCATCGTGTAGATTTGCGCCTTTCCGCTGCGATCCGATGAAAAGACTATTTTTGTCCCATCGGGAGAATAAGAAGCTGATGTATCAATGGCTGAAGTTGTTGTGAGCCGTGTCATCGTACGGGTACGTAAATCCATGGTATAAAGGTTTGCACTACCATCGTTTTGCAACAAACTCATGATCACTTTCTGCCCATCAGAGGAAAAACGCGGAGCAATTGTCATATTGTTAAAGGTACCTATCAACTCCCTTTGCCCCATTTCAATTTGTTGAAGATAAACATGAGGCACTTGATTATGCTCGTAAGCCATATAAGTAATTTCTTGTCGTTTGGGGGAAAAACGCGGTGTAAGAATCAACTCACTACCATCAGATATATAGATCAAATTTGCTCCATCTTGATCCATAATAGCTAAACGTTTAACGCGTGCATTTTGAGGACCTGTTTCATCTATAAAAACAATTCGTGTATCAAAATAACCACTTTCCCCTGTCATCTCACTATAGATCTCATCGGCAATCATATGTGCAACACGCCGCCAACGTTCTGTAGCTGTGTAAAAACGCCGTCCTTTGAGTTGTCGATGCCCAAAGACATCCCATAAACGAAAATCGACTCTCAATCGTCCATCGACTTCTCTTATGACCTGCCCAGTAACTAAACCTTGCGCTTTTATTTTTTGCCAACTAGAAAAATACGGTTGCCTGTTGGGGTGAGAAATTTTTTCAAAAAAAGAGGCCTTATCAAGCGGCAAGAAAAGACCCGAGCGTTCAAGGTCTGCTGTAACCACCGCTGATATTTTCAGCCCAATTGAATCATTAGAAATAAAATCTGTGATTGCAATTGGAATGGGTTTAAAGTCAGCACTAGAAATAGTTCCTTTCAGTTGTGCATGAACAGATGAAAAACTCAAAAGCCACAAACCGCAAGTGACAATAAACCAAGAAAAAAATTTGTGTCTCGTCATAGTCATAATGGAATGTATCCTTTTATTGAGAATAAAAAATATATCCGTATCTCATCGTATTATTTCTCTAAGAGGGTCAACATTAAAATCAAATCCCTGCTTCCACAAATCATATTGATCGTGTGGAAGATCTGCATAAGGTTGGCATGAAAAAACAGCTGCATACACCTGCCTTATCATAATCGCTTGCTGACTTTCTGTACCACTTAAGGGCTCAATGACCGGATCTCCTACAACCATTCTTTCACGGTTTAGGTAAAATCGCAAACGTACAATTGGACGGTTTTTAAAATCACCACCAAGCGCCACAAGTTTAAGCTTCTGTTGAATACACCCCCCCACTATACTGACCAATGTTTGTGCCATTTTTGTGATATCATTCATATTTTTTCGTCCACCCAAAGCTTCTGGTGTACTGGAGCGTTTTGCTCCACCTCCTTGCGTGCGTACACGATTGAGCAGATTATTTTCTTCCATTGCCAAAATATCTTCAATTGTTTGGTTCTTCATTTTTTGGTTTTTCTTTTTCGATTCTTGTGCATTTTGAATCGTGGGTTTTGGTTTAAACTGTGGGAGAAAAGATTTTTCTGGCAATATAATTTTAGAATCTTGCGGGTGTATTGTTGTTTGTTTTACAGAAAATTTTTGTAGTGTGGAAACTAATTCTTGGGACGGCATAACTTCTTCATCTTTGTGCATTTCTGAAGGTACCTTTGGCATAACCTTTGCCGCATCTTCTTGATAAACTTCTGCAATTTCTTCTGTGTTAGCTTCTGATAATTCTTGCTCTGTAAGTTTTGATGAAGTTTTTTCCGGTGTGTTTTCTTCTCCTGACGGTGGAGGCGTTGTCTCAACAAGCCGTGGTTTCTCTTTTGGTTTAAAAGGTGCAAGAATATCTATCTGCCCTTCCCCAACATGGTGTGCTTCTTGTTTTTCTTGTAGTTTAGTGATCGACTTCACCGCGGGGATCTCACGTACAGGTGCATTCAATGCGCCTTGTTGAACAGAAAGCTCTTGAGTCAGAGGAGCAAGAGTGATCGGAACAATTTCCAATGGTTGTTGTAAACGGACAGAACTGACGAAGTGAAAAGAACCCCAACAAAAAAGAATCACATGTGCTACAAAGGATAAAGCCAAGCCTCGTTTCATGCTATGATAAGAGTCTCTGTTCATCTACATACCTTGTGCTTTTTTATCTTTAATCACTTTCCACTGTTTTTAAATAGAATCTGCAAAATTTTATAATAAATCTTATTGTGCAAGACTGGCTAAAGCAACTTTTGAAAAACCTACTTTTTGAATATCAGCAAGCAATTTTAATACTTGTTGATATTCGATAGTTTTAGCGGCACGCACCAAAATATGCTGGTCTTTTTGTGTTTTGGTGAGATCACTCTTCAGTTGAGTAAGTTGTGCAATTAGAGCTTCATATGTATCGTAATAATCCTCATTAATAGCTAAGCGCCCTTGCGCATCAAGTGAAACCGTAAGTGGAGTATTAGGCATCTGCAGAGGTGAGGCTTGACTCTGAGGCAAATCAAGAGGAACACCATTGACCAAAAGTGGAGCAGAAACCATAAAAATAATCAACAAGACCAGCATGACATCAACAAAAGGTGTTACGTTGATCTCGCTCATCAGTTGGCTGCGTGAACGGCACCGCCTGCGTGTATTTTTCCGAGAAGAAGCAGCAACATAAATGCCCATAAACGATCCCTTTTATAATGATGAATGTGATGTAAGTGTTTCATCAATACGCCGTGACACAATTGTCGAAAGTTCATCGGCGAAGTTTTCTATTTGTGCGATTATCCGGGCGCTTTCATTGATCAATTTATTATAAGCAATAACTGCTGGGATTGCTGAAAACAACCCAATAGCAGTAGCCAAAAGTGCTTCTGCAATACCTGGTGCAACAACTGCAAGCGAAGTATTTTGAGACGCTGAAATAGAAAGAAATGACCCCATAATACCAACAACTGTTCCAAAAAGACCGATAAAAGGTCCAGCCGATCCAAGTGTTGCAAGAAAGCTTAATTTTGATTCTATTTTTGCACTTTCGCGTCCCAAAGTAAGATCCATAGCCTTATCAACTCTGCTCTGTAAGCTTATAGATATATGAATGCCTTTTTCAAGAGATTTTTTCCATTCTGCCATTGCTGCCATAAAAACCGCAGATATGCTACTAACGCGCTGCACTTTATATTCTGCATAAAGATCTTCTAACGCCTTCCCTGACCAAAATCTGCGTTCAAATTGTTTTATTTCACGCCGTACTCTCCGATAGGTAAAGATTTTATCAAAAATAATTGCCCAACTCCACACAGAGGCCAACAGTAACCCAACCATAACAGCTTTAACAACCCATCCCGCTTGCATAAACAAGCTCAAAACTCCAATCACTTCTGGATTCGTTAGTTCTACATGCGGCATAATGTTTATTCCTTTAAATGAAAAATTCATTTGTTAAAACTTAATAAAACAGATTGTTTTATAATCTCTAAATTTAAGAAAATAAACTTTGCGTTTTCTTTGCAAGAGCAAATATAGTATCATTTTGTTCAACATGCGCATTTTTAAACAAGCAGTTCCGAAAAAAGCCCCTTGGGTAAACGTCGCGGTTTTCCTTCTTCATTAATAAGGGCAATTTCAACTTGTGCTGTTACTAACATTGTATCCTCACACAAAATACATTGCTCTACGAAAAAGCGTACCCCTTGAATGCGATTAATCCGTGTTTTAACTGTTAGAAGATTATCAATTTTTGCCGGTCGT
This sequence comes from Bartonella vaga, assembly GCF_037070895.1. Taxonomy (NCBI): domain Bacteria; kingdom Pseudomonadati; phylum Pseudomonadota; class Alphaproteobacteria; order Hyphomicrobiales; family Bartonellaceae; genus Bartonella; species Bartonella vaga. The sequence continues at coordinate 364,075 of NZ_JAYMZK010000001.1, read as the reverse complement.
AAAAAATTTATTTCCAAATGATGTACAACAAAAAACAATTTTTCACCCTCAGAACCGGATGCCAACATCTTGTTATTACAACCTGTATCTCGTAAAAACTCTGAACGCCCCCGTTCCAAAAATTCCAGATAACGTGCATGATAAACCACTCCAGAAAAATCTGTATCCGCCACATAAACCCGTACCAGAAAATCATGAAAAACATTTGTATGATTGTTTTGAAAAGTTTTTTTTGCGACCATATACTCTATCCCATAAAATCGTTGTAATGAATGTCGAGAAATTGCGTATGCTTTTGTGATAAAATCTGAGAAACTAGGTCACAAAATACTAAATAGCTCAAAGATCTTTCTATAAAAATTCGCCCACGAACAAAGCTCCCACTTCACATAAAAATATCGTTATAGGTGCGATTAAAAGAAAATGTTTATTCACCTTCTCCGCTCCATAAAGTCGTTTGTAGTGGTGAATTGTCCTGTGTATCAATCGGTTGAGTGCGTTTTTGGGTTGAAGTCGTGGAAGCGACAGCACAAAGCCCTAAATGACTCCAAGTTTTTTCTGTAAGAACGCGCCCACGAGCGGTGCGTTGAATAAAACCCCGCTGGAGAAGATAGGGCTCAATAATATCTTCGATAGCATCACGCGGTTCTGATAAAGCAGCCGCAATCGTTTCAATGCCAACAGGCCCACCTAAAAAATTTTCCGCAATCAGCAGCAAATAGCGTCGGTCAAGCGGATCGAGACCAAAATGATCAACTTCAAGACGAGAAAGAGCTTCATCAGCAATTTTGTAGTCAATTTTTGAGATATTTTTGACCAGCGCAAAATCACAAACGCGCCGTAAAAGCCTTCCTGCAACCCGTGGAGTACCACGTGCTCGACGCGCAATTTCACGGGCACCATCATCACTGATCTGTACTGAAAAAAGCCGAGCATTACGCTGAACAATATATTCCAATTCCTCTATGGTATAAAAATTTAACCGAATTGGGATACCAAAACGATCTCGTAATGGTGTAGTCAAAAGCCCTAAACGTGTGGTTGCAGCAACCAAGGTGAATTTGGCGAGATCAACTTTAACAGAGCGTGCAGCAGGCCCTTCACCAATAATAAGGTCAAGTTGATAATCTTCCATAGCTGGATAAAGAATTTCTTCAATGGCCGGATTTAAACGGTGAATTTCATCAATAAAAAGGACATCACGTTCTTCCAGATTGGTTAAGAGAGCCGCCAAATCTCCCGCTTTGGCAATAACCGGTCCCGAAGTGGAACGAAAATTAACGCCTAATTCCTTGGCCATAATCTGAGAGAGCGTTGTTTTGCCCAAACCAGGTGGACCTACAAATAAAACATGGTCGAGCGCTTCTTTACGTGTTTTGGCCGCTTCAATAAATACTTTTAAATTTGCACGAGCTACTTCTTGACCAATAAAGTCATCGAGCACTTGTGGTCTTAAGGAACGATCCGGATCGTTAGGAAAGGGAGCGATGCCAATAAGGCGTTGATCTTCATCTTTATTCATTTTTATCTTATTCTAAGTGGGAGAAGAAAGCAATTTGAGACTATGGCGAATAAGCGATGCAGAAGAAACGGTTTCTCCTTCAAGAGCATTCATCGCTAAAGCAAGAGCACTAGCTGCTTGACCACGCTCAAAACCGAGTTTGATCAAAGCAGAGAGCGCATCCTGAGTTGGTTGATTTGTTATCTCTAAATGAGGGAGTGGAATATTATGAACTGCATTTTCTTGAAAGGATGGTACTTTTCTTTTAAGTTCGCTTACAATTCTTTCACTGACTTTTTTGCCAACACCCGGAGCACGGCTAATCATTGTAATATCGTTTAATACAATCGCTTGTGCTAGTTCGTCTGGCGACAAAGTGCCTAAAATTGCCAATGCCACCTTCGCACCCACACTAGGAACATTTTGCAGCAAGCAAAACCACTCTTGTTCAGCTCTGCTAAGAAAACCAAAAAGGCGAATAGCATCTTCACGAACATGTGTTTCAATAAAGAGACTAATACTTTCACCAAGAGCTGGTAAAGAAGAACGCAGCCTATTTGACACAAAAACGACATAACCCACCCCCTGAACGTTAATCAGTATATGATCATCAAAGATGTGTTCAAGGATACCTTTTAATTTGCCAATCATATCGAGACTCTTGAATGATAAGATCCGTTAATGATACTATTACGATGTGTACTATGGCAAAAAGCAAGTGCGAGCGCATCGGCCGCATCACTGCTGTTAAATTCAGCCCGTGGCAGCAAAATTTTTACCATCATATGAATTTGTTCTTTAGCGCCATGCCCAACACCAATAACCGATTTTTTTACTTTATTTGGAGCATATTCAAAAACTGGAAGATTTGCTTGCGCTGGAACAAGCAGTGCAATAGCCCGTGCTTGACCAAGTTTTAATGTGGCCGTAGCACTTTTGTTGACAAATACATGTTCTACAGCAGCTTCATGGGGCATAAATTGATGCACAACCTCTGAAAGCCCTTTGTAAAGCTGAAATAATCTGGAAGAAAGATCACATCGTGTGTCAGAAGAAACCGTCCCTGCTGCAACGAATTGAAGACGATTACCACAGAGATCGACAATACCCCATCCTGTATGCCGTAGTCCGGGATCAATACCTATAATACGAATCGTCTCTGCCATAAAACAACCCTATACATTTTTTCTGCGCTTGAACAGAGGCTACGCAATAAAGAAAACAGAGGAAATAAAGGAAATTAAATGGTATGCGTTTCAAAAAGGCAAGCGTACAGCTAAATGGAAAAGAAACAAGCTATACACTTTTTGAAGAATGTCTCAATGCTGTCTTAAGCAGTTCGATTTGTTTTCCCACAGGGTTATCATCTTCCGAGACACGGGAAGATCCGCCTTCTCTACCATAGCGCATATACTGCATACGCTCTTCCAGACGAAGTGAACGAACGACAAAGTCGCGGAAAATTTCTGGAAACTCTTGCCAGTGAGCACTTTCTAGTTTCAACGTTGGTGTATGAAGCGATATTTTTGCGATCTCTTTTTGGATTTGTTTCTGTGACATTTCTCCTTCACGCTCAGCACGAATAAGGAGAAGTTTAGAGGCAATTTGCATAAGCCGTGTGCTTAGATACATCGCTTCTTTCGCATAGAGTGCAGAAACTTCTGTCGGTAGAGAGCGTACAGCTAATTTGCCTTCCGTATCAATGTAAGCTGCTGTTTTTTCAATCAGTTCCATCGTTTCTTCATAGAGGCGATTAAAAGCACTATCAAAAGCATTATGCTCAACCATGACAATGAGTTCATCATATGGATATTTATGTGCGCTCACGCTTTTATACTCCAAATATCAGCACAAAATTATGACATTCAACGCATTAAGGGGTTTAAGGTTTCTTTTGTTGCTGTCATAGAATGCTTTTTTAAGTATTGAGTACCTCTTTCAAAACTTTTGTGCAATGAACTTTTTATACTAAAGTTAACGGATCAAAAGCATACCATTACAAAAAGACTTTCTTGCAGAAAACTGCTAAAAAGAACAATGTCCTTCATAATAACAAGTAGCTCAAAACTGCATAGAAACACCGATTCATAATTAATAAGCTACCGAAAAAAAGCGTTCTTGTCATCACTCTCTTTAAAATTTATCCAAATATTGCAAAAACAATCTCGATCATAGGTGAATAAACTATGTTTTTCTAAAATTGCCAAACTAAAATATGTTGATTGGAGATTGGAGATTGGAGATTGGAGAAATCACACAAATTATTTATGCAAACGAGGCAAGCAAAGAACCGATTATGATGACGCAATAAGATAGAGCAAACACAGCAAACTGAAAAATGTTTTATTACAATTAAAAAATGGGTAAAATAAACCAAGCTACTCCCCGAACCCTCACCGGTTTTAGTAAAGCCATCGCTATACGTTATAGCTTCATATAAAATTCTGGGAATATCGTTGATGAAAATCATCAATAAGACTAAAGAACAAAAAACATCAGTGCATGTATCACGAAAAAAGGATGCGTGTTATGATTGAGAGCACCCTGATATCCCAAAATGGATCTCTACAAATCACAAAAGTAGCCATTTACTTTAGTAAAAAACGCTTAATAGGATGAATCTTTTAATTTTTGAAAGGCAAGAATTTTGTATGACAAAACAAAAGAGCAAACCAATTGATCCCCATCCTTTTCCTCAATTGGTTTTAACATTAGATGTTCGGCGTATCTTACCGCCCGCATTTTTACGCCAAATTTTGCAAACAAAATCTTTTGTATGCGTAATCCTCTATGATTCTCAGGGTTCAAAGGATGATGCGTTTTTTTTACAAAAACAAGCGCAAATCTACGTGGAAGATATTCAGTGTAACAATGTCGCTCTTATCATCTCTGGTGATAGCCGCATTGCTGGACGAATAAATGCTGATGGTTTGCATGTGGAGAGCGACCTTAACGCTCTCAATCACTTAGAAAATCAGAAAAAAAAACAAAAAATAATAGGTTTTGGAAATTTACGTAATCGTCATTGTGCAATGATTGCAGGAGAAGCAGGTGTCGATTATCTATTATTCGGAAAATTAGGTGCTGATAAAAAACCGTATGCTCACCCTCGCAATATCCAGTTAGCACAATGGTGGACAGAAATTATGGAAATCCCTGCTATTGTTCAAGCGGGAAGCGACCTTGCAACCTTTGATGAAGTCTTAAAAACCGCATGTGAATTTATTGCTGTCGAAGAAATCATCTTCGCGCATGATAATCCTTTAGTCCTTCTTGAAATGATGAAAGAAAAGTGTGAAACTCCTTTTCTGTTGATGCAAAGGAAACATCGATGATCAAAAGAAGCATTAAGCTACTTATCGGAATAGTTATTTGGTTGACAAATGCTGTCACTATTGCAAATTCTACTGGAAGCGCTGAAGAATCTTTCAACACTATTCAAAAAACTTCAAAGATTACAGAACCTTTTCGCCCCTTACAAGCTGGACAATATGATCAAGCCTATGACTATTACATTCAAGGCTATTATCTGAAAGCCTTTCGTGAAGCGCTCAGGCGTGCCGAACAACATGATCCTTTCGCACAAACTCTGATTGCCCGAATTTATATGGAAGGACGCGCCGTTCCCCTTGACGGCGCGCGCGCTGCTTTATGGTTTGGGCGCGCAGCAAAACAGGGCGAACCACAAGCACAACTACGCTATGGACTTATGTTGTTTGATGGTCATTTTATCAAACAAAATAAAAAACTTGGTGAAGAATTTATTCGTAAAGCTGTCGACGCTGGAGTAAAAGAAGCCTATTTCCCTTATGGGCAATTGATTCTTTATAATGCTTCACTTGAAAAACAAAGTTTGCCAGGTGTCACTTCACCAGACCATGAAAATAAGGCGATAGAACAAGCATTAAAATGGTTCTTAAAAGGTGCCACCCTTGGTGATTCTGAAGCCGCTTTCGCTGCTGCAAAAATTCTTTCTTTTGGAACTTTGACACGACCAAAAGACGATCGGAATGCACGCAAACTAATGGAGATTGCTGCTCAAAATAAACATCCTATGGCTCAAATGCTTTTGGCAGAATGGCTCGTGCAAGGACGTGGGGGAGAAGTTGATTTTCAACGTGCTTTTGACTTGCTTCTTGCCAATGCCCTCAAAATGATTCCATCGGCACAAATTTCTCTTGCAAGACTTTATAGAGACGGAATAGGAACAAAAGGTAATACGATAATGGCAGCGGCATGGTATATGCTTGCCAAGCAAGCAAAAATGGAAGCACCTGATCTTGAAATAATGCTCCAAGGTATGGATGATACACAATTGGAAAGTGCACGAAAAGAGTTCGTAAAACTCCTTCCCGTTTTCTAAGGAATTCTTGAGAAAAACAATATTCTTGGTTTCAAATAAATAAATTCCTACAAAAATCTTTGTGCAAACCTTTAAAGGACTTGCGTCTTAACTGTTTTTATGGTCTTGCAAAGAGCTGAAAAGCAAGAATACATAAAAGCTCTTTCTTGGGGGGCTTTCTGGGATTTTCTCTTTGCAAAGAATAAAAAAGAGTAAAGAAAACAAAAGAGCTTACAACCAAAACAACAAAGAGAATTAGCCTAAAGATTAAGAGGAAAACTCTTTTGCAGAAATGAAATTGGATATAAACGATGAAAATTAATGGCAATGAAATTCGTCCTGGTAATGTGATTGAGCATCAAGGAAGCTTGTGGGTAGCTGTTAAATGCAATGCCGTAAAACCTGGCAAAGGTGGCGCATTTAATCAAGTTGAAATGAAAAATTTGATCGATGGCACAAAACTCAATGAACGATTTCGTGCTGCTGAAACAGTTGAAAGAGTGCGCCTTGAACAAAAGGATTTTACTTTTCTTTATCAACAAGGTGATGCTTTGGTCTTTATGGATTCGCAATCCTATGAACAACTTGAATTGCAAAAAGATTTTGTAGGTGAACGCGCTGCTTTTCTACAAGATGGAATGACTGTCACCGTCGAACTTTATCAAGAAAAGCCTATCGGCATATCACTTCCCGATCAAGTTAGCGTAATGATTACTGAAGCTGATCCTGCCCTAAAAGGGCAAACGGTCACAGCCTCTTATAAGCCTGCGATTCTTGAAAATGGTATTCGCATTCTTGTGCCACCTTTTATTAATGCCGGTGAACGTGTCATTGTTGATACCAATGAATTGATTTATTTGCGTCGTGCAAATGATAAAGGATAAATAAAGGAACAAAAGATGGCTCATTCTGCAATCATGAATGTCATGGTTCAAGCTGCAATGAAAGCTGGACGCTCTCTGGTGCGTGATTACGGTGAAGTACAAAATTTGCAAGTATCTTTGAAAGGGCCAGCGAATTATGTAAGCCAAGCAGACCGCAAAGCTGAAAAAATTATTTTCAATGAATTGAGCAAAGCACGACCAAAATTTGGTTTTCTGATGAAGGAATCCGAAGAAATTGTTGGTGAAGATTCACAACATCGTTTCATTGTTGACCCTCTGGATGGCACAACAAATTTTCTTCATGGCATTCCTTTTTTTGCTGTTTCTATTGCCTTGGAAAGTCAAGGAAAAATCGCTGCTGGTGTGATTTATAATCCCATTAGTGATGAGCTATTTACCGCTGAACGTGGTGGCGGTGCCTTCTTTAATGATCGGCGTTGTCGGGTTTCTGCGCGACGAAAATTAGAAGATTGTGTCATTTCCACGGGCATGCCTCATTTGGGTCGTCCCAATCATGGAGCATATCTTATCGAATTATGCAATGTAATGACTGAAGTTGCTGGACTGCGCCATTTTGGGGCTGCTGCTCTTGATTTAGCTTATGTTGCTGCTGGGAGAACAGATGGATTTTGGGAAAATAATCTGCAAATTTGGGATATAGCTGCTGGAACGCTGATGGTTCGTGAAGCTGGTGGTTTTGTTACGGATAAAGAAGGCGGTAACGATATATTTCGCAAAAAAAGTATCATCGCCGCCAATGAACACATTCGTATCAAATTAGAAAGAACCCTCAAAAAAGGCATTTAGACCTCAAAAGAAATATTCTTTAAAAAGGCAATGCGGAAGTGCCATTTTTGCGGTTTTTCAAACCAACTACAATGAGCTAAAAAGATGCTGCTCTTTATGACGCGTGCTTACTCTAGTGAAAATTGCAGTTTTGCTAGATAAGCGTAAATCCCGTTTTTTGCAACGAGTTCGGCGTGTGTCCCTTCTTCGACAAGAGCCCCTTTATCCATAACAAAAATGCGATCCGCTTTTAAAACTGTTGCTAAACGGTGAGCGATCACTAGTGTCGTTCGATTTTTCATAAGCCCTTCTAAAGCTTCCTGCACCAACTTTTCACTGTTTGCATCTAAGGCTGACGTTGCTTCATCAAGCAATAGCAAGGGAGCATTTCTTAAAATCGCACGCGCAATACCAATACGTTGTTTTTGCCCGCCAGAAAGCATAGTGCCGCGTTCTCCTACCTCTGTATCTAAGCCATTTGGTAAAGTTTCAATGAATTCAAATGCGTTAGCTGTTTTAGCTGCGTCGATGATTTTTTCTTCAGTGATATTTTCAGTACCGAACACAATATTATCACGTAATGTACCATCAAAAATAGCAACATCTTGCGGAACATAAGAAATTGAACTGCGTAAATCTTTAAGAGAAAGGCGGTTGATCTCAGTACCATCAAATCGAATTTGACCACTCGTTGGATCATAAAAACGCAGAATCAAAGAAAAAATGGTGCTTTTCCCTGCACCTGAAGCGCCAACAAAAGCAACGGTTTCCCCCGCATCGACAGAAAAGGAAAGAGAACGCAAAATTTTTTCTTGTGGCCTAGAAGGATAAGTAAAATCAACTTTGTCAAAAACAATTGCACCTTGGATAGGTTTGATCAATGGTGTAGGAACTTTTGGGGCTAAAATAGTAGGTTGTTCTTGCAATAATTCAGCAAGCCGTTCAGCAGCGCCTGCTGCTTGGATTAATTCTGCTCCAAGTTCCGATAATTGCGCAAAAGTTGAAGCTCCAAAGACTGCGTAGAGGACGAATTGACCTAATTCTCCACCAGTCATGGTGCCATTCAAAACATCTCGGGATCCAATCCATAAAACAGCAACAACACTGCTGAAAACCAGAAAAATTGCAAAACCCGTAAAAAAGGAACGAAGGGTCACAGAAGCACGTGCTGTTTGAAAGGCTCGTTCTACCAATTGTGAAAAACGTGCAGAAACAAATTTTTCAGCGGTAAAGGCCTGTACAGTGCGAATGGCGCTTATCTTTTCTGTTGCTAAAGCATTGGCATCTGCTAAGCGATCTTGCGCAGCATGTGTACGAGTACGAACTTTGCGCCCAAAGACAACTAATGGAATAGAAACAAAGGGAATGGCAAACAAAACAAGTAAGGACAATTTAGCATCGGTAATAACCATCATTACAATTGCCCCAATTACCACAATCAAATGACGTAAAGCGGTAGAAGCGGTTGATCCAACTGCCAATTTTATTTGTGTTGTATCTGTTAATAGCCGTGAAACAAGTTCTCCAGAATGCGATTTGTCAAAAAACGCGGGAGTCAATTGCATAATATGGGCAAAAACATCACGTCGCAAATCAGCAACAATTCGTTCCCCCAAGGTGATAACACAGTAATAACGGCAAGCTGAAGCAATCGCAAGAAGCAAAGCTAACATAAACAAAATACCGAAGTAAAAATTAATATTGCCATGACTTGAAACAGAAAAACCATGATCAAACATTTGGCGAATAGCAATGGGTAAAGCCAAAGTAACAAAAGAAGCAAGAATCAAAGCAAGAAAGGCAAAAACAAAAAACCAGCGATAACGTACAAGATAAGGGACAAAAGTCGCAAGTAAAGAGAATGAAGGTTTTTTAGTAGAAGATTTTGCAGCTTTTTCTGAATGATTAAAAAGATTCATAGGTTTTTGCTCACTGTGTTGGATTGTCCATCACACTTTATGTAATGATGTACATGAAGACTTGTTTTTTGATATGCGCTCAGTTATAGAACACAGTGTTTTAATCAATTTGTCAAAAAACAAAAGAAGCGCACTTAAAAAAAGAGTAAGTGCTGCTTCGTATCATATACACAAAAGGTTTGACGCATGAAAGCGAATATTCATCCCGACTATCATAATATTACCGTTGTTATGACGGATGGTACCAAATATAAGACGCGCTCCACTTGGGGAAAAGAAGGTGATATCCTTAATCTAGATATCGATCCGACAACTCATCCAGCGTGGACGGGTGGATCTCAGACACTCGTGGATCGTGGTGGTCGCGTTTCTAAATTCAAAAATCGTTTTGGCAATCTTGGTATATGAGAATTTGCCTCTCATTGAGAAATGATGGAAAATCTCTTGTAAGATTATTGTACATTAAAAGCAATTAATCTGGCCAAAACTGAGAAAGAAGTAAATTGCGAATGAGATGCTTTGTTTTACGCAGAACTTCTTTTATGTTGAGAAAAAATAGGGGGTAATTATGTTTTTGTAATTAGCTAATTATACAAAAAGCAAAAACATAATACCTGCCCAGTATAAAATCATGCAGAGCACACACTCGCTCATCAATCTAAGTCGCTCTTGGCTATATGCATTTCACAAATATAGTTTGAACACATAGAAGCGCTTTAATGTTTTGTAGTTTTATAAAAAATCCAATAACACTGATAAATAGCAACACTTCATTTTAATAATAAATCCCTATTAATTATATTGAATCAGTGCCCTCTATCTTGTCATATTTCATTATTTTAAACACGCTTACGAAAAATTATAAAAAAATTCCATAACAAGCTAATAGAGGATTTAACATGTAACCTGAAAAGCAGTTTTATAATGAATGGAACGCACCCTTTTATGAATTTTCTGAATGTAAGAGCAGACAAAACACTAAAAGCAGATAAATAGAATGATGAGGCTGGCTTATAACTTCATAAAAGTAAATATGAGGCGCCTACCACCAGATAAAGTAAAAAAGAAAGCAACTCTGTGCGCCATTCTATCATCAATCAACGCTCCCTTTACTGTTTTTCCTACAACATAAAACTCTATCGCAGGTCCACCGGATAATATTTTGCCTCTATTTAGCTGCCATTGTAAAAGCATCAACACTCATGTCAAAGCTTGTAACCGATTAAAAATAAACACAAAAGTAGAGACCATTTTAAATAATTTTCAGAAAATATCCTCAAAAAACAGAAAACTCCCGCTTCTAGATGAATATTTTCATCTATACACAAAGCAATTCCTAACGCATCCCATAAAATCTGCAGACTAAGAAAATTTTTAGGAAAAGTAATAGCTTGTTCAAGGAGATATTTCTTTATAGGCTTTCAATCCTATTTTATAAAATTCCTCACGAATAGATCTAAATGAATTCCACTAAGGCCCACCATTTTATCAACATACGCAAAAACAAACCACCGCACCTTTGTATAATTTCCAATTATTATCTACTTTCTCTTAACTCTTAGCACACAAACGATCCATAAACCGCACGCTGTATCTTCCTATCCTGCCAGCTTTAGTTTACGATAAAATACGTTTTATTAATTAGAGGAAAATGTGTATAAAAACAGAAAAATATAGAGGATCTTAACCTCTTTGAAGCAGCATAAATTTATTATTTATAATAAAAAATCAATGGCTTTAAAGAAGGCGCTCGCAACACCGGCCTATTAAGAAAAGATCACTCTTACAAGGCACTTCCCCCAAAGCATTCACAGCAGACAAATGAGCCGTTTCTTCTTCATCGGATTGCCCCCAGAAAGAAAAGCAATTCCTGCCACAACAGCAGGAACAGTCTGTTTAAGAACCTGAACCGTTTTTTCAGCCACTTCTTCCACAGAAGCACTCCGTGCATCCTTTCCATCGATCATCATATTGGGCTTTAAAACCATACCCCCGAAAAGAACATGCGCTTCAAATAATTCTTTAAACACAGCATGTAAAACAGCTTGTATGACTTCAAAAAAACAACATCTATGAATGCTAATACGACGGCTCACATTATACAAGGTTCGCTATTATTTAAGAATACGATTTTTCTTGATCTTTTGTCCACTGTCCCAAAGCAGCAAGATGATTCATCCGTGCACGATGACAAAAAGCCTTTTGTGCAACAGCAACATTTTCCCCTTTTCCACCCCATGCCTTCAAAGCAGCCGCTTGCAATGCCCGTCCATAAGAAAAAGTTAATTTCCAAGGCAATGCTCCCAAAGCATTCATAGCAGACAAATGAGCCGTTGCTTCTTCATCGGATTGCCCCCCAGAAAGAAAAGCAATTCCTGGCACAGCAGCAGGAACAGTCTGTTTAAGAACCTGAACCGTTTTTTCAGCCACTTCTTCCACAGAAGCACTCCGTGCATCCTTTCCATCGATCACCATATTAGGCTTTAAAACCATACCCTCGAAAAGAACATGCGCTTCAAATAATTCTTTAAACACAGCGTGTAAAACAGCTTGTGTAACCTCAAAGCAGCGCATAAGTGAATGCTGGCGTGATGGCCCATCCATTAATACTTCTGGCTCAACAATCGGTACAATTCCTGCTTCCTGACATAAAGCAGCATAACGCGCGAGAGCCTGTGCATTTTGGTTTATTGCCCCTCTTGTTGGTAAAGTATGTGCATCAACAGCAATCACGGCACGCCATTTAGCAAAACGTGCTCCCAAACTATAATAATCTTTTAAACGCTCACGAAGTCCATCCAACCCTTCTGTAATCGTTTCTTTAGGAAAAGCGGCCAACGGTTTAGCACCTGTATCAACTTTAATTCCTATCAAGGCACCTGTATCATGAATAAGATCAGTCAACATTTGCCCATTAGATGCTTTTTGACGAATAGTTTCATCAAATAAGATAACACCAGAGATAGCACTTTCCATAGCTTCTTTTGTAGTAAAAAGCATTTCACGATAAGCGCGGCGGTTATCCTCGTTACATTCAACGCCAATGCTTTCAAAACGCTTTCCAATCGTCGCAGTGCTTTCATCTGCTGCCAAAATACCCTTACCCGCACTCACTAGAGCAAGTGCTATATCTTCAAGACGTTGGTTCATAACAAATTCCTCTTTACCTTGTACCTTGTCGTTAACTTCCAAAAGTGAGCAACACACCCTACATAAATATAACTACACAAATGCAGCTTTTCTTTAAACTTCTTTCAAATAAATCCTTTAAACCTGCATGAGGGCGAGAATACCAGGAAGCACTTTACCTTCCATCCATTCTAAAAAAGCGCCTCCTGCTGTCGAAAGATACGTAAAATCATGAACAACACCGGCTTTGTTAAGCGCAAAAGCCGTCTCTCCCCCTCCAGCGATTGAAACCAATTTCCCTGCCAAGCTACGTTCTGCCACATGACGTGCAACCGCAATTGTTCCTTGATCAAAAGGAGGCATCTCAAAAACGCCAAGAGGTCCATTCCAAACAAGGGTAGAAGCTTCATTAATAACTGCATTGATCTGCGCAATAGAGTGCATACCAATATCCAAAATTATTCCATCCTCTGGAATATCTCTAATATCGCAAAGGCGATGAGACGCATCTTTTTCAAAGCGAAACCCAATGACCGCATCAACAGGAAGCAGCAGCGTACATTGGCACTCTCGCGCTTTTTCAATAATTTTTTTTACTATGTCCATTAGCGCATATTCACACAGTGACTTTCCAATATGAACGCCTTGCGCTGCTAAAAAACTATTTGCCATGCCTCCACCAATCACCAAGTGATCAACCTTTTCAACTAAATTATTGAGCACAAAAAGCTTACTGGAAACCTTTGCACCTCCAACAATAGCGACAACAGGGTGTATTGGATTGCCAAGCCCTTTTTCTACTGCCCGCAACTCACATTGCAAAGAACGCCCTGCATAAGAAGGCAATAAGTGTGTTATTCCTTCCACTGAAGCGTGGGCGCGATGGGAAACTGAAAACGCATCATTGACATAAAGATCCCCATTATGAGCTAAAGCCTCAGAAAAGGAAGCATCATTCTTTTCTTCACCTGGATGAAAACGAACATTTTCAAGCAGTAAAATATCACCATTTTGCAAAGCCTCAACCGCTATTTTAGCTTCTGGACCAATACAATCTGATGCAAAAAACACCGAATGATTGATTATTTTTTCCAGCACTTCTACAACGGGGCGTAATGAAAATTCTTGCTTCACCTGTCCCTTTGGGCGACCATAATGGGAAAGGAGAATAAGCTTAGCCCCACGTTTTTGAAGTTCAACGAGTGTCTCTTGATGCCGTTTAAGACGCGTCTCATCACATAGTTTTCCTTGTTCCATTGGCACATTAAAATCAACCCGCACAAGAACACGTTTCCCAGCAACATCAACATCATCCAGTGTACGAAAACCCATCACTACCCCCTCTTCAATTCTGTTGTTTTAAATAAAAACGTACCTGTTTCACTCTCTCCCCACTCAACCTACTCCTTTACTTGTATGCAAAGAGATCTGTATTTGTGTTTTCTCAAATTTGATCTTGTTCAGCGACTCACTCTTTAAAATGTTACTCTTTCATGCCGTTAAAATACGTATTCTCTCACAAAAGCAAAACGCAACAGAAGACACCATCTATCACTTAAGGCAGCTTCTTTTCAACGCACGAAAAACGGTCTGCACCATATTTTTCAAAAGAATACACCTTGATTTTCTGTTGTAAAAATAAAAAGGGAATCAGAAGATCCTTTCTTTATATTGATATTGCCTTGGCAAAAGCTACAGCCGTATCGCCCATGCGATTTGAAAAACCCCACTCGTTATCATACCAAACCAGAACACGGCAGAGCTTTCCATCGATCACCTTTGTTTGATCATTGTGGAAAATGGCTGAATGCGGATTATGATTAAAATCACTACTTACAAGCTTTTCCTCTGTATAGTCCAAAATTCCTCGAAGCGACCCCCGCGCAGCACTTCCAATAGCCGCGTTAATTTCTTCAATCGTTGTGGAACGTTTAGCGGTAAATGTAAAATCAACAACAGAAACATTCGGTGTTGCAACACGTATCGATACACCGTCAAGCAATCCTTTTAATTCCGGCAAGACCAACCCCACAGCCTTTGCTGCCCCTGTTGACGTAGGGATCATAGAAAGAGTCGCTGCACGTGCACGATAAAGGTCACGATGCATCGTATCTAACACAGGCTGATCGCCCGTATAAGAATGGATCGTTGTCATAAAACCATTTTCAATTCCAACCGTATTGTGCAAAACTTGCGCAACAGGCGCCAAGCAGTTGGTTGTACAAGAAGCATTAGAAACAACCCAATGTTCTTTACTTAACAACTGATGATTAACCCCGTAGACCACAGTGAGATCGGCACCTTCTGAAGGTGCAGAAACAAGAACACGCTTTGCCCCTGCATCTAAGTGTGCACTGGCTTTGTCACGTGCGGTAAAAAGCCCCGTACATTCTAAAGCAACATCAATATCCAAAGCCTTCCATGGCAATTGTGCTGGATCACGCTCTGCACAGACTTTTATCAAACCACGCCCGACATCAATGGCATCACCAATAACTTGAACAGGATTGGGAAAGCGCCCATGGACAGAATCATAGCGCAACAAATGAGCATTTGTTTCTACAGGTCCTAAATCGTTAATTGCTACAACTTCAATATCTTTGCGTCCACTTTCCACAATGGCGCGCAAAATATTACGCCCAATACGACCAAACCCATTAATTGCGACACGAACAGTCATTTCACATTTTCCTCATCGATATTTTGTAGCACAAGAAATGAGCATTTGTTTCCACCAATCCCAAGTCATTAATTGCTACAACCTTAATACTTTATCGTCCACCTTCTACAATAGCGCACAAAATATTGCGCCAAATACGACTACACTCATTAATTGCAACGCATACAGTCATTTCACATGTTCTTTATGGATCTTTGCAAACTCTTTTTCAACGGTAGCGAGTACATTCTCACAAGTGATACCGAAATGCGCGTAAAGTGCATCAATAGTTCCACTCGCACCAAAACCGTCCATGCCAATAAACACACCATCACAGCCAATAAAACGATCCCATCCTTGCCGAACAGCAGCTTCAATGGCAATTTTAATCGGTGCATCGCCGATGAGAGCATGCTGGTAAGAGAGAGATTGCTGTGCAAAAAGTTCAAAACAAGGCACAGAAATCACACGCGTCGGAATACCCTTTTCTTCTAATATTGCATGTGCTTTAACCGCAATTTGCAGTTCTGAACCGGAAGCAAACAGAGCAACTTGAGCATCATCACTAGCCGTTAGTAATTCATAAGCACCAAACGTACAGAGGTTTTCTTCTTCATACTCTTGACGCAAAAGCGGTACATTTTGTCGGCTTAAAGCCAAGGTAGAAGGTGTCTTGCGAGCCTTCAAAGCCAATTGCCAACATTCTAGTGTCTCCATAGCATCAGCAGGGCGAAAAACAAGATGATTGGGAAGTGCACGCAAGGAAGCCAAATGCTCCACTGGTTGATGTGTGGGACCATCCTCACCAAGACCGATGGAATCATGGGTCATTACGTAAATTACGCGCAATCCCATGAGAGAAGACAAACGCATTGCAGGACGCATATAGTCAGAAAAGCATAAAAAGGTTCCCCCATAAGGAATAAAGCCTCCATAAAGGGTAAGCCCATTCATCACAGCTCCCATCGCATGTTCACGAATCCCATAATGCAGATAGCGCCCTGAAAAATCTTCCGCCGTTATACTTTTCATCTGGCTGCTTTTTGTATTATTAGATCCAGTTAAATCGGCAGAACCACCAATAGTTTCAACAACAGCTTCATTGATAACTTCAAGTGCCATTTCAGAAGCTTTACGCGTAGCAACAAAAGGACACTCTTTTATGAGTTGCTGTTTATAAGCATCAATAGCACCATCGAACCCGCCTAGGAGATCGCCCCGCATCAACCTTCCAAACTCCATCCGTTCTAACATGGGAAGATTTTCCAGTTTTGCCTCCCATTTTTGCCGTTTTTTAGCGGCGTTCAAACCGGCCAAACGCCAATCATCAAGAATATCAGCTGGAATAACGAAAGGCTCAGCATCCCACCCCAAAGCAATACGAGTTTCAGCAATTTCTCGTGTTCCTAAAGGAGCACCATGGACTTTATTAGTCCCCGCTTTATTTGGTGCTCCAAAGCCAATCGTTGTTTTGCAAGCGATCAAAGTTGGTTTATCGGAATCTTGTGCTACCTCAATGGCTCGCGCGATCGCTGTTTGGCTGTGCCCATCGACTTTGTATACATTCCAACCAGATGCTTTAAAACGCGCTATCTGATCTGTACTGTCAGCCAGGGAAATATTTCCATCGATGGAAATATTATTATCATCCCACAACACAATGAGCTTATTGAGTTTTAAATGACCAGCAAGGGAAATGGCTTCTTGAGAAAGGCCCTCCATGAGACACCCATCCCCGACAAGTGCATAAGTATAATGATTGATGAGATCACCAAAGCGTGCATTTTGCAAGCGTTCACCAAGAGCCATCCCCACGGCATTGGCCAACCCCTGCCCAAGAGGGCCAGTGGTTGTTTCGATGCCGGCAACATGGCCATATTCTGGATGTCCAGCAAGTTTCGACCCTATTTGGCGAAAATTTTTGAGATCCTCAAGGGAGATATCTTCATAACCAGAGAGATATAACAAAGCATAAAGCAACATAGACCCATGCCCAGCCGATAATATAAAGCGATCACGGTTAGGCCAACAAGGCTTTTTAGGATCATGAGCGAGGAACTTTGTATAAAGAACAGTAGCAATATCCGCTGCCCCCATTGGCAAACCAGGATGACCAGAATTTGCTTTTTCAATCGCATCAATTGCAAGAAAACGAATAGCATTAGCCATGCGGTTCTGTTGTTCAGTATTTGTCATGAATGATAGACCATTTCTTTCAACGTGTTATTTTGTTGCTGCTTCTTTATTCTCTTAATTTTTCGAGAAATACTTTTCAGTTTTTAAAACCATTGGCATGAACTTCTTGCCACCGCTTAAGGAACGATTAAGAATACTCTCCCCACACATCCTTTATGCCAATATTCTTAAAAAATCCAGCTTTTAATTAATATCTATTCCCTGCTTTGCTTGCTAAAATGCTCTACATACTTAAAAATAAAATTTACGTAAAAAAAGAAAACGAATGATTCGTTTTTCTATAAAAAAGTGATAAAAGATACAATCACCCAAAGGAAAAAGCATCATGAACCAAGAGACTACGGTTCTATCACACGCTGTAGAGCAATTGGAAAAAGCACTAAGAACTTTAGAGATCACCATTATAAATCGCAATGCTGTGATTGATAAAAATAATGAATGGGAAGAAGAAATACAGCAAATAAACGCTGATCGCAGTCATCTTGCCCAAGCGCTTGATAAAGCTGAAGCCAACGTCGAACGTCTAGAAGCGGTGAATAAAGAAGTTTCAAAACGCTTGATTAAAGCAATGGAAACGATTCGTGTTGTAATTGATAGATAAAGGTTAAAATGTATGGAAACTGTTTCCGTTACCATTGATGGTAAGGTTTATCGCATGGCTTGCGATGAAGGACAAGAGCAGCACCTTATTGAGCTTGCAGCTCGATTAGATCAATATATCTCATATTTGAAGAAAAATTTTGGTGAGATTGGCGATCATCGCTTATCGGTTATGGCTGGCATTATGATTATTGATGAAATGGAAGAAATAAAACGCGAAAATAAAAAATTACAAGAAGAAAACGAGACTCTTTTACGACTACATAATGAAAGAGATCGCACCATGGAAAAAATCATGCAAGACACAACTGAACGCATTGAAAAGCTTACCAATCAATTGCTCAAATATGAGCAAAACAATATCGAGGTTCCAAAATAGGAAAATTCATAAAAGTATCTCAATTCTTAAACCAACAAACGATATAATTTTAAAGGATCAGCATAATTATAAACAATCGTGTAACTTACTAAAACATAAAGGAAATATTTTCCAAGAAAAAAGCTGTGCTTATATTTTATTTATACAGCTTCTGCTACACAAAAACATTTCCCTATGAACAGGGATCTACAGGCCACTGTCATTTTTACACTTATGAAATAATAAACCAGCAGCAGTAGCATTCTATTTACCTTCTTTCAATGTTGCAGCTGCTCGTGTATTCACACATTTAATGAGCGACACATTAATTCCTTGTTGCAAGCAGTTTTATTCATTGCGCAAGCTGCTTTTGTAACATGTCAGGAAATGTTTTTCCGATTCTGAATAGGGGGTTGAAACGAGAAAGTATGCTTGTCTTCAAAGTTCTTATTTAAGTTGAACAAGTAATAAATTATCATTATAAATCAATATATTTATAGTATAATAGATAAGGCTGTTCAAAAAATATCTAAAAAGACAATGTGCATAAATTCAAGAATGATTCACAGTAAATATCTCGGTTAAATGCTCCGATTCGTCATAAGCATAAGCACGGCTTTTACAGGATAAAGAAAAGCATCGGATTCAGTAGAGAACATCATACGCTCCCAACATAAACAGTTATACACACATCAAGCACCCTTGTGCGTACACGCTCTTCCCAGAGAGGAAAAAAATAAAAGAGCATCGTGCACAAACACTCAAACGCCTTTTTTCCCATCTTGAGAGACAGAAGCAATACGCAATAAGTTCGTAGCACCAGGCGTACCAAGTGGAACCCCCGCGATCACAAGGAATCGATCCCCTCTACAACAAAAGTCTTCTTGAAAAGCAATCGCCGCTGCACGATCGACCATATCCTCCAAATCACGCGCATCTTCGGTAACCACACAATGCAATCCCCAAACTAAAGCCAAGCGCCGCGCTGTTTCCACGATGGGCGATAACGCGATAATGGGTCTGTTTGGACGCTCACGTGATACACGCACACCCGTTGTACCTGAAGCGGTATAGGCAACGATGGCCGCTAATTGAAGAGTTTCTGCAATTTGCCGTGCTGCAAGAGAAATCGCATCTGTTCCCGTTGATTCAGGTGCCCCACGCTGCGTTCCAACTATCTCTGCATAAGTGCGATCTTGTTCGATTTGCCGAGCAATGCGATCCATCATAAGCACAGCTTCTTCAGGATAAAGACCAGACGCAGATTCAGCAGACAACATCACAGCATCACTCCCAGCATAAACTGCTGTAGCAACATCAGAAACCTCTGCACGTGTCGGAACAGAAGATGTAATCATGGACTCGAGCATTTGTGTAGCCACCACAACAGGCTTTCCCGCTAAACGACAGGCTTTTATTAGCTCCATCTGAAGTACAGGAAGCCTTTCCAACGGCATTTCCACTCCGAGATCGCCCCGTGCAATCATAATACCATCGGAAACATCAATAATCTTATCTATGTGCTCCAAAGCTTGAGGTTTTTCTATTTTAGCCATCAAAGATACTTTGCTTTTTGTCAATCGACGCACTTCCATAATATCTTCTGGACGCTGGATAAAAGAAAGTGCAACCCAATCAACAGGCTGTTCCAAAATAGCTTGAAGATCATTTTTATCTTTGGGCGTCATGGAACCAAAAGGCAAAACCGTATCAGGAAAGCTCACACCTTTTCGATCAAAAATACGAGTTCCAGCAACTACACGGCAATGAACAGAGTGGCCATCACACACTTCAGCATGCAGTTCTAGCTTTCCATCATCAATTAACAGCCGATCTCCTGGTTTAACAGCTGCTAACACATCACCGTGTGGAAAAAAAACACGCTGTGCATCGCCAAGCACATCACGATCATCTAATGTAAACCTTTGCCCGATAACAAGATCCTCTTGACCTTTAGCAAAACAGCCAACACGTAATTTTGGCCCCTGTAGATCCACTAAAATACCGATTGGCCGACAAACAATTTTTTCAACATCTCGTATACGCTTCACCAAATCACACATCATTTCACAGTCAGTGTGGCTCATATTAAGACGAAAAACATCCGCTCCCGCCATAAAAAGCTTTGTAATCATCGAAGTGGAAAAAGAAGAAGGACCAAGAGTGGCAATAATTTTTACTTTACGTGCACGCTTCACAACAGAGAATCTCCTGAAAGAGAGGGAGAATGTACAGACGAATCATTAAACAAGGGCATATCCGTTAATTGTACCGTCCAACTAGTTTGATTGCCTGTATCAATTTCCTGAAACGCAGCCTTTTGATAACCACGGGGAAAACAATCATGAACGCCTTGAATAGTAAATTGGCTATCTTGCACACACATGGTTATAGAGCCGGACCAATTTCCTTTTTTCTGTGCTCCCTCCGCATACAAATAATAAAACCGTGAAGAAAGTGGTCCTTCGATTAATGTTTTACATTCTGTCACTGGCACAACCCACCATCCTTCGCTCACCCAACCTGAAAACGTACGATAACCAATAGCTACACCAACAGACTGCTGAGTCGTATTACAAACCCTAAAATCAGCCTTTGCAAAAGCAGTAAATGAAAAAAAGAGCAAAAAGCTCAAGAGAAAAGCCCTCATTTCTCTTTGAGAAACCCAGAGCTGTTTTCTAGCAATCACAAAACTTCCTTTCCAAGGTTAACCATTAAAGCAAAGCATACATCTCTTTTCTTTTTTTTGATAGCTTTAGAAACCACATTAAGTGTATTTTTATTTTTTCCGCTTCTTACAGTTTTTTATCAATGCATATATTTTAAACTTTTACAAAATATTTAAAATCACTTTGTAAATAAAATGCACAGCTTGATTGACTTTCTGTTTTTCAAGCTTGCTCAGTAGAAATTTATCATCATACAAAAAGCTTAAAGCAAATAAGCCGGAGAAAAATGCAATGAACACAGTGACTGATCAAACACACGCTCTATCCACAAACCAATTACGCGCTTTTATTGAACGTATTGAACGACTAGAAGAAGAAAAGAAAAATATTTCCGATGATATTAAAGAAGTTTACGCCGAACTCAAAGGCTCAGGCTTCGATAGCAAGGCTGTTCGGAGTATTATAAGATTACGTAAAAAAGAAGATCATGAAAGAATGGAAGAAGAAGCAGTCATCCAACTTTATAAAGATGCACTTGGCATGAGTTAGCACGGGCACGTGTCCTTTTCTATCTCTTCGCGTAAAAGTTCAAGTTCCAACCATTCTTCTTCTTTTTGCGTGCATATATTTCTCTTCTCTTCCAGTGCTGCCGATAAACACGCGAAACGATCTTTGTCACAACAATATAGTGCTGGATCAGAGAGCTCTTGTTCAATTTTTTTAATTTCATTTTGCAAAGTAGCGATTTGTTCAGGTAGTTTTTCTAGCGCATAAATTTGTTTGTAAGACAATTTACGCGCCGTTGTTCTTTTTGGTGATGAAATATTTTTTGTATGCTCCCGTGCACGAGGCTTTGGCGACTCTTTACGCTGTAACAGTGCAGCTTCCTTGTTTTGTGCCATCATATCACTATAGCCGCCAGCGTACAAAATCCACTGACCATCGCCTTTGGGTGCCAACATCCGGGTCACAGTTCGATCTAAAAAGTCTCTGTCATGGCTCACCAATAACACGGTTCCAGCAAAATCAGCGATGAACTCTTGCAATAAATCCAAAGTTTCCATATCTAAATCATTGGTTGGTTCATCGAGAATTAAAAAATTTGCGGGACGCGAAAGAAGTCGAGCAAGCATGAGGCGAGCTCTTTCTCCACCTGAAAATTCTTTAAGTGGTGTACGTGCTTGTTCAGGCAAAAACAAAAAGTCTTTCATATAAGAAACAACATGCCGCTCTTGTCCATTGATCAGGAGAGTATCTCCCCTACCACCGGTTAAATAATGCGCTAAAGTCTCTTCTCCATTTACAATACGCTGTTGATCAAGAAGCGCCATAGATAAATTATACCCATGCTTCACCGTACCACTATCGACCGCTTCATTCCCGATCAGAGCAGAAAGCAAAGTTGTCTTTCCTATACCATTGGGACCAACCAGACCAATCCTATCACCGCGCTGAATGCGCAAAGAGAAATCTTTTATAATAACACGATCACCATAAGATTTTGAAATTCGCTTCGCTTCAAGCACCAATTGCCCAGAATCATGGCTTTTTGCAGCCGCTAAAGACGCGCTTTTAGGTGAGCCTTTATAAGTGTTATGAAGCTGTCGTAATTCTTTTAACGCTGCTAAACGGCGCACATTACGTTTCCGCCGAGCCGTCACCCCATAGCGCAACCATTGTTCTTCACGCGTAATTTGTCGCCCCAATTTGTGTTGATCTAGAGCTTCCTCTTCAAGCACCTTATCACGCCATTTTTCAAAATCCGAAAAACGCATTTCCAGTCTTTTTGCCGTACCACGATCAAGCCAAATTGTCGAACAAGTGACATTTTCTAGAAACCGCCGATCATGCGAAATCACCACAATCGCTGAACGTAAAGAACATAAAACACTTTCTAGCCACTCAATGGTTGGTAAATCAAGATGATTTGTTGGTTCATCTAAGAGAAGAATATCTGGTTTTGCTGCAATGGCTCGTAACAACGAAACGCGCCGTTTTTCACCACCAGAAAGCATCGCTAACTTTTCATTCCCTGAAAAACCAAGATTGCTGTAAAGCATATTTATCCACTGCACATCAGGCACATCATCCAGACCAGCTTCTATATAAGCTTGAATATCTTCAAAGCCTGAAAAATCAGGATTTTGTGTAACGTAACGAATAGTAACCCGAGGGTGGCAAAAAATTTCCCCACCGCTCGGCTCTATTATTCCAGCGGCAATTTTCAACAGTGTTGATTTGCCACAACCATTACGCCCCACCAGAGCAATACGCGCCCCCTGCTCAACCGATAAGCAAACCTGGTTGAGCAAAGGACTTGTTCCAAAGGTTAAGAAAATGCGGTCAAGCCGCAGCAACGGTACTGCCATTAATGAACATATCTATGACAAGGTGCCTGATACACAACGCCTCTTTTATCGCGGTAAACGCATAATTTTGGCGTCTGTACTCTTTGAGCACAAGGTACTTGATAAATCCTACCTTCACGGGTACGATACGTACACAACAATGCAGGCTGAGTAGCCATTTGTCTTTTCTGTCTTTTCTGATTTACAGCAGCGCCTGTTACTGACCCTGCTACAGCACCAACTGCTGCACCGGCAATGGCTGCTTCAGGAGTACTTCCAGCAATTGCAGTTCCTGCCAAAGCACCTAAAGCTGCTCCCCCAACGCCATAACGCGCAACGCGCTCGTCATTAACAGAACAAGCCACAGAACTTAAACCAATCACCGAAACGATAGCTACTTTTAAAATTGATTTTAACATAAAAAAACCTTTCCTTCTTGAAATCAATACATCCATATCATTCATGCCAGCACTTAATCACTCTATCCTCTCTCCCACTTTAAATATATATAACCGGAAAAGCTTTATGGAATGGGTAAAAACGCTAACAATATAGCTTTTCCAGAACCTAAATGACAAGAAAAGGTTCCACAAACACGGTTAGAAAGTGTCAAAGAAGACCCAAACGATATGTTTTTATTATAAAGAGGCCATTTTACACCTGATAAGGTTAATCCTTGTAAATCAGAAAAACCGATAATACTAAACAAACAACCCTCAGGTAGATCACATGAAAAAGGCTCTGACAAAACCGGCCACCCTTCCTCAAAACCGCTCGTCAACAGCACTGATATGCCTTTTTCGGACAAAAGCAGTGCTTGCGTCATATGAGAAAGACTATGATCGCTTCTTTCACCTCCAAAAGCACCACACAAAATAAGCTTTGTCACTCCTTTTTGCAAAGCTTTCTCACATGCAAGAGCACAATCGGTCATATCTTTATCAGCAGGAAAAACCTCACGCGTAACATTACTATATTTATGGATTAAAGCCTGATCAGATGAATCAAAATCCCCCAACCACAGCTCAGGAATCACATTTAGCGCTTCTGCATGACGCATTCCACCATCAGCAGCGATCACTCTGCTATTACGAATTTGATTGCGCAAACGATCCGTGATCCGGATATCTCCATCTAACAATATTGTAAATGTCGCCATTCCACCCTATGCCTTTCGCAACATATCCCTTTATAGCGTCTTTTTATCAAATAACCACTTTTATAAATGACAATCCGTCATATAACCAAGAGAATCCTTTCTAAAAAGCCCTTTCGTTATTAAGTACTATATTAAGTACTATCCTATCCAATGTTCCTGTATTTTAAGGTGAACATCATGACGCAAAACTTAAATAGCTGTTCGAAAATATTATTGCATAATCTTGCTATTGGATCACCAAATTCTTATAAAACCTACTCTGTAAAAGCTTTAAACTAGCACAAAGCAATGTATTTTCTCACCTAAACAGCTCTTCTACACAATCCGCGATATGCTAGAAGCATTGGCCAATTGCTTCTTTACAAGTCGCAGCCAACATTTAATCCATGAATAAATAGCTCATATTACTGACAATCACGGCATTTTACACCTGCCAAAAGTCACCTAATTGAAGATAACAAATCGCATGTCCTCACACCCTCTCTCTCATTTCCGAAAGAAAGCTTCCCAGCTCCATTGAAGACAATAGCAACACCTCGCACAGTTTTCACACAATAAGGAACTACAAATCAATTGATTATATTGCACCTGAAATGCTCAAATAAGGCAGGATATTATCTGTTTTCATTCCCATGCTTTTTCCAATAGAAGCAGATAGCGTTTTTCGTAATATCTCAGACGCCAAAAATGCCTCCTTAGATTTTCTAGCGACGCATCCAATTCCTCTGTAACGGATTCGATCTGCCATAGAAAAAGAATGTAAAATCAGTACAGATAATGTTAAAGACACTGATAACGACTCTTTTATGATATGATTTTATGGTAGCTTTCATAAAGGTTACATATAAAAGAACCAATTTATTCACCTGCATTTGCGCGTAGCGTTTTCCATGCCCGATCAGTCCACAATAAAAAGCTCGATGCACATTGTTTGGGTCAGTAAGCCAGAGAAGATTGCCATTCATTTTTCTGCTGGTTCACACTCAGGTGAGATGAAATGTTTGAAAAGAGGGTGGATTGCAAAGCCGGATAAATCATCTATTCACCCAAACACTATTTGAGGTCTTCCTGAAACTCAGACCTATACTGCCGATAAGAAACGGCAATGTAATACGGTTGTCATTTCTGTTTAACAAACATGTTTTTCACTTTCTTACTGCAACCCCACATGTTTCTCGAAATTTCGAAGCAATTGCAAAAAGAATGGTACAAAGTTCTCGTCCCCTTTTAGGGTTACAGTGAAAAAAGCTAAAACTTTTAAGAATCTGTATTACTCAAGTTGTAGAGGGAGATAGTGTTGCACCACTTGCAAATAAAATGCAAAATACAACAATAAAGGAAAATCCTTTTGCACTCTCCCCAGCCTAAACTTTACACGCATGCATAAACATTAAAATTATTACAGAGCAAGCTCAACCTTCTTCATGATTTTCTATACCCCTGATTCCGCCCTGTTCACTTTATTATACCCTGCACTCTGCAATATTTCCCGCACGGATATAATTGAATTGGAAAGCAACTTCACCGTGCTCTCACACGCCCTCTAATTACCCAACTTTACTTCAGCTTTATTTTGCAAAAAACTTTCCAATTTTTATATATCATAAGCATCTTCTGAATGAACTGTAAGTAATGCAGAGCGCAGCTTTTGCAAAGCTCGAGCTTCAATTTGACGCACCCGCTCTTTTGAGATTCCCAACTTTTCACCCAAAACTTCTAAAGTAGCTCCCTCTTCATTCAAACGACGGAAACGAATAATTTCAAGCTCCCGTTCATTGAGAATTTGTAAAGCATCGTAAAGCCACTGTGTGCGCCGTTGTCCGTCAATGGCTTGCTCAATTAATGCATCAGGAAGAGGACTATCATCCACAAGAACATCCATTTTAGCAACAGAATTATCACTGTTCTCAGAAACAGAAACGCTCAAAGAATTATCAGAACTAGAAAACCGAAAATCCATCGTTTCAACATCACGGACTGAAACGCCGAGCTTTTCAGCGATTGTGCGAAAGACATCTTGTTTTGTTAAACCACTGTTATTTTGTACCAATTTCGCACGCAAACGTCGAAGATTAAAGAAAAGAGCTTTTTGTGAAGAGCTGGTTCCTCCTCGAACGATAGACCAATTTCGTAAAATATAATCTTGGATAGAAGCGCGTATCCACCATGTTGCATAAGTCGAAAAACGCACCTCTCTATCGGGCTCGAAACGTGCCGCAGCTTCCAGCAGTCCGACATAACCTTCTTGTACTAGATCCCCCAACGGCATTTTGAAACGTTTAAAACGGTTAGCAATCGCAATCACCAAACGCATATGAGCCGCTGCAATCTGATGCATAGCGTCATCATCACGTTTATCTTTCCATCGCAAAGCCAAATCATGCTCTTTTTGTCGTTCAAGATAAGGTGCTTGCATAGCAGAACGCATCATATCACGTCCCAAGCTTTTGTCTGCATCGCTATAATTTTTGCTGCTTTTATAAACAGCATTTGAAAGATTACCCATAATAACCCCTTGCGATTAAAATTATAAAAGTTGATTTGCCAACCACATCATCGTTCTCCGTAAAAAAAGAACGTAAAAGTTGTTTATTTTCATAAACACTACTTTAACGTGTATTTTTATAATCGCAATTGTTTTTTTATTGTAATCGCAAAACTTATCGTCATGAGATGCCGTTTCACTTACAAAATGACCATGCCAAGACACCTTTCACCGACAAGAAATTCTCGAGAAAGCTGCTTTTTTTATATTTTCAGGACAGGGAAAAAAATTAAACGATCAGACAAAATATATGCCATTTTGTTTAGTTATCGATTTATCTACCTTTATAAGTGAAGAATTTATTTTGTTCTTCTAACTTTAAAATACAATCAGAACATGTAATAAATATACATTTTTATCCATAATGAATAAAAATAAACACCAAAAGTTGAAAGTGGCAAAAAGAAGGGTCAAAAAACAACAAGAGTGATTGAAGAAAATGCAACAAACGTGTTAAGGGAGCAGTATGATAATGGAATTTTCGAGAATAGGCTTTTTACCAGTATAGCACTGAGAAAGAAAATGATCATGGATAGTAAGATTGTTCAAAAGAATGATACTCTTCAAGATGGTGTTCTTATTGAAAAATATGGAAGTGGAAAATTTGAAGGTTTTCGTTTTTACGCCGACAAGAGCAATACCGATCAAACAGCTGACGCACAAAATCTAGCAGATAATGAAGATTTGATTCTTGCCTTTTCCAAACGTGCAACACGTTTTTGCGCTTGCGCCAATGGAGATCTTGCTCTCAGCTCTGATGGAATTGTGCGATGGATAGGCCAACCTGTAGGGAAACTCGTTGCAACAGAGGATTTTTTTAAGCCGGAACCCATTGTTTTAGCAGATACACAATTAACAGGAGAAGCCCGCGATAACGTAGTGCAACGATTACAGCGTTTTGTTGCTTTTCATTTCGAAACGGCTTTAAAACCACTGTTTGATTTACGCAACGCCGACAGCTTGACAGCTTCAACAAGCAATCTTGCCTTACAACTGGTAAACTCTTTAGGAATTTTACCGCGCCGAGAAATAGCTGAAGTCGTTAAAAATCTTAATCAAGAATCACGCGCAGTACTCCGACAGCTAGGTGTACGTTTTGGAGCTTTCCATATCTATGTCACAGGAATGCTTAAACCGGCTTCAGTTCAAGCCATTACATTACTGTGGAACCTACAAAATGAAGATCAGAACCAAACTGGTTTTGGTGAAATTTTTGCAGCTTTGTCTGCAGGACGAACTTCCTTGGTTATTGATCCTACGTATAATCGCCAATTTTATCATTTAGCTGGTTATCAAATTTTAGGACAGCGCGCTGTACGCATTGATATTTTAGAACGCCTTGCAAACCTTATCCGCGCCGCTCTTCATTGGAAGCAAGGGACAGAACCAAAACCCGATGGAGCTTATGATGGCAAAAGTTTTTTTATCACTCCAACAATGATGTCTATTCTTGGAGCCAGTAGAACCGATTTGGAAAAAATTCTAAAAGGACTTGGTTATCAGTCACACTCCTATAACAGTGCGGTTCTTGAACAAAAACTCCTTCAAAATAAAGAAGCTCCCCTGACAGATATGGCGGCACAAGGTATTCAAGCGGCAGAATGCGTTGGTGATCACTGGCAAACAATAAAAGCCGTAGAAACAACACAAGGAGAGAAAGATTCTGTGGCTACTTATGTTAAAGTACCACAAAATGCAACAGATTGTTTACCAGCAGCTGAACCTGTTGGTAATTTTGCCAAACAAAAACGCGTTGCAATAGAAGAAAAAGTTGTTTTACTTTGGCATTATAACCACCAATTTCACCACAACGCATCTAAAAAGCGTGATAAATCTGGAAACAGGTGGCAAAATAAACCAAAAAATTCTTTTAAAAAAGGGGAAAGCACAAATGGAAAAACCCCTCAAAAATCCACATCACAAACAAAACATTCTTATAAGCAAAACAGCCCCCACACAAAACGCGCAAATAATAAATCATTTCAAAAAGAAAAACGCTTTAATCCTGATTCACCCTTTGCAAAATTAGCTGCGCTACGCGATCAACTCAACAACGATAAAGACGCACATAAACTTTCCTCTAAAGACCATTAGAATAGCAAATGGAGTTTGATTTTGGCTTATGTAGTAACTGACAATTGTATTCATTGTAAATATACAGATTGTGTTGAAGTTTGCCCTGTTGATTGTTTTTATGAAGGTGAAAATATGCTTGTCATTCATCCCGATGAATGCATCGATTGTGGTGTCTGCGAACCAGAATGCCCTGCCGAAGCCATTAAACCTGATACAGAGCCAGGGTTAGAAAAATGGTTAGAGCTTAATCTGCATTATGCAAATAAATGGCCTAATTTAACCGCCCGCAAAGATCCTCTTCCTCAAGCAAAAGAAATGGATGGCGTTTTGAATAAACTAGAAAAGTATTTTTCAGAAAATCCGGGAAATGGACAATAATAACGGTGCAATACACGTAGCACACACCCTAAAAAAATGAGAGCATTCTCTTGTAAAAAGAAAAATTCCTGAGAGAACTGATTGATTAATTTAAATTTTGATGTTAATACTATTTAAATATGATCATCTTTCTAGGTATTTTTCTTTGCTTTATTTTTGTAAAGCAATGTATTTTTGTTGGATTTAAAAGTACTCAGCTTTTATGCTCGCCAAATTTAATATATACTTGGTTAAAGAGCACTCAGCATTCAGGTTATGGCCTGTTTTCCGATACATTTCTTGGTCATTAAGGGAGTAAAATAAAATATGGCATCCCAACACGGAACGTCTTCCAGTGCTAAAGGATTTGCAACCTCTGAATATATTGTCTACCCTACCCACGGAGTAGGGCAGATTATAGCAATTGAAGATCAAGAAGTTGCAGGACATAAATTAAAGCTTTTTGTCATTCATTTTGCAAAAGATAAAATGGACGTTAAAGTACCAATTGCTAAGGCCATTTCTGTTGGAATGCGCAAATTGTCTGCCGTTGATTCTGTTGAACGTGCATTAGAAACCTTGCATGGGAAAGCACGCATTAAACGAGCCATGTGGTCCCGCCGCGCTCAAGAGTATGATGCTAAAATAAATTCTGGAGATCTTATTTGCATTGCTGAAGTGGTGCGTGATCTCTTTCGCTCAAACCTACAGCCCGAGCAATCTTATTCTGAACGTCAACTTTATACCGCTGCACTTGACAGAATGGCACGCGAAATCGCTGTCATTAATAGCCTTTCTGAAACAGAAGCTGTAAATCTTATAGAGATGCATCTCTCAAGAAAATCAAAGCGCGAGTTTAAAGCTAAACGTGATGAAACAAACGCAAACAGTAAAACTGTCTATGCTGCATAATACGCATAATAAATAAGCCAAAATTTTTAATAATAAAACAAAAACAGTGATATGCTGGTTTTTTGCCTACGATTTTTTATACAAAAAAGGAACATTTTATAGGAAGTCCGCCAAGCTCCCCATCCAAAAATATACTTGTGGAGCTGAACAGAGCACGAGTTGCATTATACTCTTACACCTCGTAACAAAATTGATATTCCAGTCTTCCTTCATCTCTCTTTACTCTATGCGCCTTAAGAAGGCTGTAGAGGAGAAAGATACTGTTTACCAACCCTGTTGCATCGATAGCGGTAAAAAACTTTTACCGATACCGCATACAATATATCTTACACAAGTGCACACAGAATCTTTCAAATTATCTGCCAAGATAACAAGTATAAAAGAAGCAAATAACTACGGGGAAAACTATACCCAATCCTCTGTTAAGAGAATAAAAAAGTACGCTTTCCCTGCACACGCGCTTACTTACAAATTAAATGAAGTTCACCATTTATAATAAAGATAAAACTATCAATCCTTCGGCGCCAAAACTGAACGTCCGCGATACATTCCTGTTTTCAAATCAACATGATGAGGACGACGCAACTCACCAGAGTTTTTGTCCTCAATATAAGTCGGCACCTTAAGGGCATCAGCCGAACGGCGCATACCCCGCTTCGATGGAGAAGTTTTTCGTTTAGGTACAGCCATAAAAAGACACTCCAAATCCACAAAAATAGAAAAAGCAATGCCAAAAGTGACAATGCTTGTATCAAAACACCTAAAATTTGATGCACTTATACACTGATTAAAACCTTTTGGCTAGACTTTCATTTAATTTTTTGTTTTGCTTTAATAGGGCTCAACATATAGTGACTATGGGAATTAATTTTTTTATAAAAATCCTATCCAAATTTACTAAAATAAGAAAAAGCCACAGCCTCTATCTTATAAATTTTTAGGTTTTATTTTGCAAAAATAAAGGAAGTAAAAATGCATGAATTTACAACACTTCTTGCAAAATATGCTCACATCGTTGAAAAACGTCTTGATATTCTATTAACTGATCAAGTTCAAAATGGTGAAATTGCCCGTCCTGAAATTTTAATTAAAGCCGTACGTCATGGTGTGTTGAATGGTGGAAAACGCCTGCGTCCTTTTCTTGTTATTCAAAGTGCCGCACTTTTTGATATTCCTGTTGAGCACTCTCTTGAGATCGCATGTGCCTTAGAGTGTGTCCACTGTTATTCGCTCATTCATGATGACCTTCCTGCCATGGATAACGATACACTCCGGCGAGGAAAACCAACCGTTCACGTAGCATTTGATGAAGCAACAGCAATTCTAGCAGGCAACGCTCTCTTGACTTTTGCCTTTGAAATCATTGCACACAAAGCCTGTACATTCCCCTTTGAGACCAGAATAAAGCTGATCACAGTTCTTGCCCAATCCGCAGGATTTGGTGGTATGGTAGGTGGTCAAATACTTGACCTTGAAGCAGAAAAAAGACCACAAGATAGCACCAACATTATCACTCTACAACGAATGAAAACAGCCGCCCTTATAAGCTTTGCTTGCCAAGCAGGAGCAATCATCGGAAATGCTTCTAAAGAATTGACAGAAAAGCTTGCTGCTTTTGGAACATATCTCGGTTTAGCGTTTCAATTAACAGATGACCTTCTGGATGTAACCGCCAGCAGTGAAGCTCTAGGAAAAACCGCCGGTAAGGATAAAAAAGCACAAAAAGCCACTTTTGTGCATCTTTATGGCCTTGAAGAAACACAAAAAAAGCGAAATGAACTTATAGCTAAAGCAGAAGCACTTTTACACCCTTTTGGAACTAAAGCAAAACCACTCCAACAAGCAGCACGCTTTAATGCAACACGTAAAAATTAAAAGTTCACATGTGGCACAAAGCAATAAAACACAAATAGATTGTCACGTAAAATAAAAGATTTTCTTTGCTTCAACTCCATTTAGCGGGTTTTTTAACCTTCCCCAAATCGTGTATGAATATAATCACTTAAGAGCGATTCAAACTCTTCGGCAATATAGTTTCCACGCAAAGTCTTTACCTTCTGCCCCTCAATAAAAACGGGTGCAGCTGGATTTTCACCCATTCCGGGTAAAGAAATTCCAATATCAGCATGTTTTGATTCTCCCGGTCCATTGACGATACACCCCATCACAGCGACCTTCAAACTTTCAACACCAGGGTATTTTTCACGCCAAACAGGCATATTTTTGTATAAATCCGCTTCAATTTTTTGCGCTAATTGCTGAAATACTGTCGAGGTAGTGCGCCCACATCCGGGGCAAGCCGTCACAACAGGCAAGAATTGCCGAAACCCCATCACTTGCAAAAGTTCTTGACCCACCTTCACTTCTCGTGTCCGATCTCCACCAGGTTCAGGTGTTAATGAAATACGGATCGTATCTCCAATTCCTTGCTGTAACAAAATTCCTAAAGCCACGGAAGAAGCAACAACACCCTTTGTTCCCATTCCCGCTTCTGTCAACCCCAAATGGAGTGCATAATCACAGCGCTCTGCCAAAGTACTATAAACAGCAATGAGATCTTGGACATCACTCACTTTAGCAGAAAGAATAATTTTATCACGCCCTAACCCCAGCTCTTCAGCTAAAGCGGCTGAATGCAAAGCCGACTGGACAACAGCTTCCCGCATGACTTCAGCAACAGATAAAGGATTTTTCTGCTTAGCATTTTCATCCATAAGCCGCGTCAACAACACATTATCAAGGGATCCCCAATTCACACCAATGCGAATAGGCTTATTATACCGACAGGCAATCTCTATAATTTCCGCAAACTGACGATCCTTTTTTGCGCCAAAACCAACATTTCCAGGATTGATTCGATATTTTGCAAGAACCTCAGCACATGCAGGATGTTCTGATAAAAGCTTGTGGCCAATATAATGAAAATCTCCCACCAACGGTATAAAAAAACCTAACCGCTCTAATCGCTCTCGTATTTTTGGCACAGCAGCGGCAGCTTCATCACGATCAACGGTAATCCGCACTAATTGCGAACCTGCCTGCCAAAGAGCAGCAATTTGGGCAACAGTTGCATCAACATCAGCAGTATCAGTATTGGTCATCGATTGCACAACAATTGCGTTATGGCCACCAACCACCACATCACCAACTGTAACGGCTACAGAGCGACGACGTTCAAGAGGTTTAGATAAATAATGCATTGTGCTCATCAAGTCCTCAAATTTTCACAACGTACGCTATCGATCATCATTTATGATAACGCTTTCAAAGTACAATTAAAAAAATGAATTAAAGACATTGCCCCATTAAGCCAAAATTTTTTATTTTTAATCCCACAGACTAGCAGCACCATCAATGCAACCTTTCAATTTTCGAGCCGTTATAAAGCAAAACCCAAAACACAATTCCAACTATCGTGAAACAATATAACACATAAAGGAGTCAACAGATGTGTCTATTTTCAACCCGTGCCAAAAATGCTAAAATTAAAAAACGCATCGCACAATTAAAAAGTGAACTTGTCCCCGTAAGTCATTGGCATCCACATAATAACAGCTTTGAAAATATCTCTGATATATTTAACACATTGAAACAAAAAGGCTGCCATGCATTTTACCACATAAACGAGCATACTAAAGAGTTGAAGAAAAAAGCAAAAGAAAACCCTAAAACAAGCCTCGCATTAGCTGCAGGATTAGTTTTAACTGGCTTCTTATTAACACGCAAAAACTAACAACACAGCAATAACTAAACTCTTGAATGCCCACATAAAAGCGGGCATTCTTTTATAGCTAAACAACGTTCCACAACACTATAGCCATTTCAATTTAAAATAAATTTCCTACATGCCCTAAAAGACGAATCTCTCTCTAGCGCTGATTTACAAACAAGCCTCTTATTTCTTTGGATTCTTATTGCTGGCCACTTATATACTTCACTCCATAGGCTCTCAGGGCAAATTCTTCCCTGAAACTTCCTTGACTATTCTATAATTGAGTGAGGCAAAAAAGCTGGAATTCCGATATGGAAGACATAATATCTTTAATATGCATAAATGTATATTATACAGAAATCCTGAAAAACGATGCCTCATGTCATCATAAATAAAAGTTTAAAGAAATGTATCATAACAAACCAAATGAAATCCTCTAAACTGAATACCCACTTTCCATAGGGAAAAGGTAAAAAAATAAAACTCAAAAAACCCAAAGTCTTAACCTCCAGAAATTCCACGCTGGGAAGTATCCACATACGTAACCACAGACATACCAGGAATAAGCTTTTCTGCCCCCTCCTGTCCAGGATCTAAAGCGATACGCACCGAAACACGTTGCGCAATTTTAATGAAATTGCCAATTGAAGTATCCGTTTTTAACAGTGAAAATTCTGAACCTGTCGCAGGTGCAAAACGAACTACACGCCCTGTTAATTTTTTATTGTTCAATGCATCAACTGAA
Organism: Bartonella vaga; assembly: GCF_037070895.1. Taxonomy (NCBI): domain Bacteria; kingdom Pseudomonadati; phylum Pseudomonadota; class Alphaproteobacteria; order Hyphomicrobiales; family Bartonellaceae; genus Bartonella; species Bartonella vaga. The sequence continues at coordinate 329,178 of NZ_JAYMZK010000001.1, read as the reverse complement.
AAAATAACAGGTTGACCGACACGCATTTGAAAAAGTTGCGTTTCCTTATAATTAGCAATAATCCAAATATCATCAGAAATGACCGACACCAATTGCGTACCAGGCACAACATATTGTCCTACCTGCGCGCCAACCAACCCAATATACCCCGTTCTAGGAGATAAAATCTTAGTGCGATCCAGATTGAGCTTGGCCAATTCAACGCTAACCTTTGCTCCAACAACCTCTGATTGTAAATTTTGCCTTTCAAGATCCAATTGTTTTTGCAATTGACGTTTTGTTTCAAGCGCTGCCAACAATTGCGAAAGAGGACGGGAAATGGAACTCGAAGCATCACTAAAGTGTAGCTTCTTGCTTCCAGGAAGAACATTAGAGAATGCTCGTGAACGAGCCAATTCCGCTTCTGCTGTATTAATTTCTCCCTGCAAAATTTGAGCCTGCAAGATAACGCTTGCAAGTTTTGCACCTTTCGAATCTAGAACAGCCTGCGCCCGTGCAAGCTGTTGGCGAAAAAGCGAATCATCAAGCTCAAATAAAAGCATTCCCTTTTCAACCTTCTGATAATCTTGGACATAAATCCGTGCAATTACCCCAGAGATTTGTGAACTGACTAAAGCAACATTGCCCTTAATTGAAGCATTATCAGTTATTTGAATTGCACTGACGAAAGGAGGAAGCCTCCAAGCCCATAAAATCAGTAAAACACCACTAATACCTGAAAGGAATGCAACAACCGTCGCTTTTGAGCGTAATGCTTTTATCATTTTTTGCACTCCTCCTCTATAATAGAGCTCTGCTTTTCAAATGCGCCCCAAAAGCGTGATTTTACGAGTATCTTTGCAAGAAAAATGGCAAACACAACCGTTGCAATATAAAAATAAAGGCGAAAAACATCATCATAAGCAAAAATATTTGCTGTTAACTTAAATTTTTCAATCAACCTCAATACACCTTGCTCACCCCCCACCACATGCGGAATAGAAGAAATATAAGAGGATGAAAATAAGCTATGCCCCTCGCCTGAAATAAGAGGATCTGTGACAGCAATACTTTGTGTTAAAGACTCAAAATTCTTGTGAGCGAACAAAAACTGCAAGCTGCTGAAAAAAGCAAACCCCATCAATCCTCCTGTCACTTGCGTTAACAAGAAAACAGCAATAAAACTTAAAACGTAACGTGGTCCTCGCTCACCAGCTATAACAAATCCCTTAAAAAGAGCAGGAGGCAAAAAAAGTGCATAACTAAAGCTAACCAACCCTTGACTCAACATCATATCTCGCGGATTCGTTAAGTGGTTTACGTGACTATCCAAATAAGCTCCGAGCGCTAAACATCCCAAAGATAAAAGATAAAAATAATCCTCACGCCCAGCGCGTAAAAAAAAGACACAAACTGCTCCTCCTAAAAGAGTGCCCAATATAACCGCAAACTGCATGGGCATCATTTCACGATTTAACAAACCAAAAAGATGAAAAAAGCCTGCGACTAAACTTGATCGCTCTAATAAGAAAACGTGAAAGACTAATAAAATGAAAACAGATTGCACCATCTCTTTACTGAAAAGCCAGCGTAAATCAATTAACGGTTTTTCTCTATTAAGTTCAATAATAGTCGCAATAGTCAAAGAGAAAATAGCAAGCGCAAGCCCCCAACCAACCCACGATGTTTCATACCACCAATACAATATGCCAACAGACATAATCACTGCATTAACCCCAAGACCGAATGCAATTAAACTATAGCTCACCCAATCTAACTTTTGAATAACCTTGCTGCGTACCACAGGGGTCAATGGAAGAGCATATATACATCCCAAACTAATGAGAACCAATCCCATTTCCATCGCTGAAAGACTCGAAAAACCACCACTCTCTAATAAATCAGGCGAAATCAAACGTGATAAAGGTGCTGCTAAAGCCGCGTTCATATAATTTAAGCTAAGACCAATGGTAAACTTCTTTGCTGGGGCAAAAGCCTCCATCATATAAAGAAGCGCAAGTGAAGCCAAAGGCGCAGCAGCAATACCAGCAAAAAAACGAATGATCAGGGCAGAACGTAAATCTGTTACAAATAACTGCAAAACACAAACAAAGACAAAACCAAGGATTGATAACTCAGCAAAAGCACGGAGCCCAAACTGGTAGCGGATTTTGATCAACATGATCGCAACACTCACATTCGGTGCCATATAGGCGGCAACCAGCCATGTAGTTTCTGTCAGAGTTGCATGAAAGTCGCCCGTAAGATAGAAAATGTTAGATTGAACAATATTGGCTCCTAAACCATAAGCCCATTGCAAAACAAAAGATGCAAAAATATAAACAAAGCATTTTGGCAAAGGCCCTGCAAAAATAACACCAGGATGAGGAAAAGGCTTCCCTCCTCTTTTAGCAGACACAACCGTACTCTTTTTTCCGTTCATGTCAGCCTTTTCCCGTACAATCCGTTATGCCTCTACTAAACTAACCCAACATCATCAACTATCAATTGATGAAAAAAATCTTCCACCTTACGATTTCTCTCATCACTTGAAGCCCCTTCTAACGTGGCTCGAACTTGCAAAATCTGCTGTTCCAACACTTCAAAAGAAAGATGCTCAACGGCAACGACTTTCTCTACCAAAAGAGAGCATCCTGAAAAGGTAATATTAGCAACACCTCCGCAAACAGCAAATAGTTTTTCCCCTGAAGAAGTATAAACACGAACACTCCCCAAAACAATACCTGCCACCAAAGGTGCATGATGCGCCATAACTGTCAAAGCACCTGACGTTGAAGGAAGAACAACAGATGTCACCTGGTCTGAAAATACAATCTTTTCAGGCGACACAAACTCAAACAAAAAATGCTTTTCTCTATCGTTTTCCACAAGAATCTCCACGAGGCTCGAGACAAGGATCCCTTGTTCTCTTTATAACAAGATAACAAGCAAGCACTACAGATTTCTTCTTATGAAGAAGCTTCTGCAATAAGACCCTTTCCTTTTTCAATGGCTTCATCAATCGAACCAACCATATAAAAAGCAGCTTCTGGCAAATCATCATAATCGCCAGCACAAAGACCTTTAAAGCCTTTGATTGTATCTTCTAAAGATACCAGCTTTCCAGGTGAACCAGTAAAAGCTTCAGCCACATGGAAAGGTTGCGAAAGGAAACGTTCAATTTTACGCGCACGTCCTACCAGTAACTTATCATCTTCAGAAAGTTCATCCATTCCAAGAATAGCAATAATATCCTGTAGAGCCCTATAACGTTGCAAAATAGTTTGAACTTGACAAGCAACAGTATAATGCTCTTCACCCACGACCAATGGATCCAACATACGCGAGAAAGAATCGAGCGGATCAACCGCCGGATAAATACCCTTTTCAGCAATCGAACGCGAAAGAACTGTTGTTGCATCCAAATGAGCAAACGATGTAGCAGGCGCTGGATCAGTCAAGTCATCAGCAGGAACATAAATAGCCTGAACCGAGGTAATAGACCCCGTTTTTGTGCTGGTAATACGCTCTTGCAAAGCACCCATATCGGTTGCCAAAGTTGGCTGATAACCCACGGCAGAAGGAATACGTCCTAAAAGAGCTGAAACTTCTGCTCCTGCTTGTGTAAATCGGAAAATATTATCCACGAAAAAAAGGACATCTTGACCTTCATCACGGAAACTTTCCGCAATAGTCAAACCTGAAAGAGCAACACGAGCACGTGCTCCTGGTGGCTCATTCATTTGCCCATAAACGAGCGCACATTTTGATCCTTCCGTTGAACCATTATTTTCTTTTGGATTCACATTCACACGGCTTTCGATCATTTCATAATAAAGGTCATTTCCCTCACGTGTGCGTTCTCCAACGCCAGCAAACACAGAATAACCACCATGTGCTTTTGCAATATTGTTGATCAGCTCCATAATGAGAACGGTTTTACCAACCCCAGCACCACCAAATAAACCAATCTTACCACCTTTAGAATAAGGCGCTAACAAATCAACAACTTTAATACCAGTGACAAGAATTTCTGACACCGTTGATTGATCAACATATGCAGGAGCTTCTTGGTGAATGGAACGCATTTTAGTTGCTGCAATTGGTCCAACATTATCAACTGGCTCTCCAATCACATTCATAATACGACCAAGTGTTGCTTCTCCAACGGGAACACTGATCTGTGTTCCTGTATCAAAAACCTTTTGACCACGAACAAGACCATCCGTCGTATCCATGGCAATAGTACGTACCGTATTTTCACCTAAATGCTGAGCAACTTCTAGAACTAATCGATTGCCCAAATTTTCTGTTTCTAATGCATTAAGAATATTCGGCAACGCGCCTTCAAACTGCACATCAACAACAGCGCCAATAATCTGCTTGATCTCACCCACTGCCCTTTTTTCACGCGCGCCTCTAGAAGCACTACGCACAGGATCAGTAGAATCCTTTATGACAGCCTTAGATTTTGAGGCTGCTTTTTTTACACCTGAACGAGCAGTTGATTTCTTTTTCTCAACTTTTGCGGCTTCTTTGTTTGACGTCACTGCTTTTACCATCAACTCTTACCTTTTCAATTTAAAGCGCTTCAGCGCCCGCAATAATTTCGATCAATTCTGTCGTGATTTGTGCCTGACGCTGACGATTATAAGCCACGGTCAATTTATTAATCATTTCACCCGCATTGCGCGATGCATTGTCCATAGCAGTCATCTTCGCGCCCATTTCACCAGCGACATTTTCAAGCAAAGCCCGAAAAATTTGCACTGAAAGATTGCGCAACACAAGCGCATCTAAAAGAGCAGCTGCATCAGGCTCATAATCATAAACTATCGATTGTACATCTCTGCTTTTACCTGTTTTTTCAACAACATCTACTGCCTCAACAGCTCCTTCCAAAGAAGCCATTGGAATCAAGCCAAAAGCTGTTGGACGCTGATTAATCACTGAAACAAATTCAGAGTAAAATAGGGTACATACATCGAAGGCTCCCTCATTGAATAAATCAATGACCCGTTGACTAATCATCACCGCCTCTGCAAAACCAATCCGCTTTACAGAATGTAAATCAATGTGATCAATCATCAAAGCTTTATAATCACGCGATAAAATATCGGCTCCTTTTTTTCCTACAGTTAAAATTTTAACGATTTTATCAGCAGAAAGCAGTGCCTTAATCTGCTCGCGTGCACGGCGAGCAATTTGCATATTGAAAGCACCACATAAACCACGCTCTGCGGTACACACAACCAACAGATGCACATCATCTCGACCAGTACCACGCATAAGAGGAGGCGCATCAACTGCATCGACATCGGCGGCAACATTGGTTAAAATAGTAGCCATACGCTCAGCATAAGGGCGTGCGGATTGAGCTACTTCTTGCGCGCGATGCAACCTTGCCGCCGCAACCATTTGCATAGCTTTGGTAATCTTTTGTGTTGCCTTAACCGAGGCGATACGGTCTCTAAGATCTTTTAGTGACGCCATTCGTGCATTCCATCAAAATCCATCACGAAAAATTTTTCGCGTAATTATCAAGAACAGCAATCAATTTATTCTTGATATCATTGGTTATCTGTTTTTGGTTAGCAATTTCTTTCAAAAGATCTTGCTGATCACTACGCAGGAGAATTAAAAGCCCCTGTTCAAACCGAGAGACATCAGAAACAGCCAAAGAATCAAGATAACCATTCACACCAGCAAAAATAACAACAACTTGTTCTTCTGTCTTCAGAGGAGAAAATTGTGGCTGCTTCAACAACTCTGTCAAACGCTCACCACGATTTAAAAGACGCTGCGTTGAAGCATCCAAATCCGAACCAAATTGTGCAAAAGCAGCCATCTCTCTATATTGTGCTAATTCACCTTTGATAGAACCAGCAACCTGCTTCATCGCCTTAATTTGTGCTGCAGAACCAACACGTGAAACAGAAAGACCAACATTCACGGCAGGACGAATTCCTTGATAAAATAAATTAGTTTCCAGAAAAATCTGCCCATCAGTGATCGAAATCACATTTGTGGGAATATAAGCAGAAACATCATTTGCCTGCGTCTCAATGACTGGCAAAGCCGTCAAAGATCCCGAACCATTTTCAGCATTCAACTTTGCCGCCCGCTCTAAAAGACGAGAATGAAGATAAAAAACATCACCAGGATAAGCTTCACGACCAGGCGGACGACGAAGCAAAAGAGACATTTGCCGATAAGCAACTGCCTGTTTTGAAAGATCATCATAACCGATCAAAGCATGTTGACCATTGTCACGGAAATATTCCCCCATCGCACAACCCGCAAGAGGAGCAATAAATTGCAGTGGAGCAGGATCAGAAGCCGTAGCTGCAACAATAATTGAATACTCAAGAGCACCTTGATCTTCCAAAACTTTAACGAATTGCGCTACCGTTGAACGTTTTTGACCAATAGCAACATAAATACAATATACTCTGTCCTGTTCTTGTCCCACACCTTTTTCGTGAAATGGCTTCTGATTTAAGAACGTATCGAGCAAAATCGCTGTTTTTCCCGTTTGGCGATCTCCAATCACCAATTCACGCTGCCCTCGCCCAATGGGGATGAGCGCATCAATAGATTTTAGCCCTGTCGACATTGGCTCGTGCACTGACTGACGCGGAATAATTCCTGGAGCCTTAACATCAACACGACGACGCTCTGTTGACTTAATAGGGCCTTTACCATCTATAGGATTTCCGAGAGCATCAACAACACGCCCAAGCAAAGCCGGACCTACAGGAACATCTACAATAGCACCTAATCGCTTAACACAATCGCCTTCACGAATATCACGATCTGATCCAAAAATCACAACACCGACATTATCGACTTCCAAATTCAAAGCCATACCACGTACGCCATTTGAAAAGGAAACCATTTCACCTGCCTGGACATTATCCAAACCATAAACGCGGGCGATACCATCACCCACAGATAAAACCCAACCAATTTCTGAAACTTCAGCCTTTTGGTCAAAGTTCTTAATTTGCTCTTTTAGAATTTTTGAAATTTCAGATGGTTTAATATCCATCAGCTGACCTCTTTTTTCAATGCAAGCTTAAGCGAAGATAATTTTGTTGCAAGAGATGTATCAATTTGAAACGATCCCACACGAACAATCAATCCACCAAGAATTGTTGGATCAACAAGAACATGCAGCAAAATTCTTCCCCCAATGACACCTTCCAAAGCCACGCGCAATTCTTTCTCCTGTTCAGAACTCAACGGACAGGCAGAAACAATCTGCGCCGCAATTTCTCTACGAGATAAAGCAACACGACATTGAAAAGCATGTAAAATACCAGACAAGGCACAAAGCCTACGGTTTACTGCGATAACACATAAAAAATTACAAACAATCTGACCAGTGCTCTTATCAGCAAATTTGATGCTTTCACAAATAGAACGCACCACTGTAATTTGCTCTTTTACTGGAAAGAACGGGCTTTGCACAAAGCGTTTTAAGTCTTCATTTTGATCCAAGACAAACAAAAAAGACGCGACTGCCTTCTCAACCTTTTCAAAGGCTCCTACTTCTTGAACACAATCAAAAAGCGCTTGCGCATAGCGTTGATCTACTAATGGCAGCGGTATAAGAGAAAATGAATCCGACACGAAATACCGCCTCTTTCCCTTGAGCGAATCTCTGATATTTATCAGAAAAAGATAGCTATCAGATTAAATGGATCAGACATTCTGAATCTTAAGAATCTTCTTCTTAAAACTCAGAACAAAGAAGTTTCCAATTTTCCTAGCATAGACATAACCGACTCGCAACACTCCAAATCAACGCTTTCTAAAAATTTTAAATAAAATATCCAAAATATTTTTGAAAAAAATTTTTTTGAGAGTATGTTTCTCACAACAACAGTTTTTGTGTATCTTTTTTCGACAGCCTCTAACAAGCTTTTCAAATGCTCTTCTGCTAAAAAACGCTACCCCCAAATGCCTCATTTCAAGCTTGTACACAAACAATAATAACGGATGTATCCCTAAAAATAAGGACAAAAATCTCTCTGCTTAAAATTAGCCCTCTATAAGAGCGTATCTTTTAAGCAGATAACCGCCACATTATATCGCTTTATTTTCAGAGAAAGCTTTGCGGGTCTATATCAATCTGAAGCAAAACTGAAGAAGGTATTTTGGGTGCATTTGCAAGAATCATACGAATAAACCCTTGTATATCAAAAGAACGTTGCCCTTGCAGCAAAAGTCGAAAACGATAACGCCCTCGAATGAGAGCCAACGGTGCTTCCGCCGGCCCCATAAATGAGACATTTTTTTCCTGTGGAGCTGCTTGGCGCAGCGCACGCGCATAATATTCTGCAGCTTGACGCTTTTCTGAAGAGACAATTAAAGAAGCAAGCCGCCCAAAAGGAGGTAAATGATAATTTTGTCGCATTGCAAGTTCATGCTTGTAAAAATCTTCATATTGCTGTGAAAGTAAAGCTTTTATCACCGGATGATCCGGTTGATAAGTCTGCAATAAACCTAAACTCTCCAATCCCACTCGCCCAGCCCTACCTGTAACCTGAGATAAGAGCTGAAAAGTGCGCTCACTCGCACGTAAGTCACCATTAGCAAGACCAAGATCAGCATCAATCACCCCAACTAGAGACAATCCAGGAAAGTGGTGTCCCTTGGCGACTAATTGTGTTCCAATAATAATGTCAACATCACCATTTGCAATTTCTTGCAATTCTCTTCGCAACTGACGAATCCCACCTTTTAAATCAGTTGAGAGAATCAACAACCGTGCATGTGGAAAAAGTTCCTGTGTTTCCTCTGCGATTCTTTCTACTCCCGGTCCACAAGCCACAAGATGGTCTAAAGTCCCACATTCAGGGCAAGCTTCTGGAACAGGTTGATAATACCCGCAATGATGGCATTTAAGTTGCCCCTGCAAACGATGCTCAACCAACCAACTTGAACAATCACTACAGTGAAAACGATATCCACAAACTCGGCACAAAGTTAAAGGTGCATAACCACGGCGATTGAGGAAAAGGAGTGCCTGCTCACCTTTCTCGAGTGTTTGTTGCAAAGCATGTTCAAGAACAGAAGAAATAAAACGCCCCTTTTGCCCTTCCCCTTGACGCATATCAACTACCCGCAACTGTGGAAGTGCTACTTTTTTAAAACGCGATGGCAAATTCACCTTTTGATAACGACCTCTTAAAACATTAGCCTGACTTTCAATCGACGGTGTAGCTGAGGATAAAATAACAGGAAAATCCTCAAAAGAAGCTCGTGCAACCGCCATATCACGCGCATGATAAAAAATGCGTTCTTCCTGTTTATAAGCACCATCATGCTCTTCATCAACAACAATCAACCCAAGCTCCTGAAAAGGAAGAAAAAGCGCAGAACGCGCTCCAGCCACAACCCGCACCCGCCCTTCTGCAACTTGCCGCCACACGCGCTCCCGACGACGCGGTGCCAAATCTGAATGCCATTCAGCAACCGACGCACCAAAACGCGCATGAAAGCGATCTAAAAATTGCTGCGTTAAAGCAATTTCCGGCAACAAAATTAAAACCTGCTTGCCACACATAAGAGCCTGAGAAACCGCTTCAAAATAAACCTCTGTCTTTCCTGAACCGGTAACACCATCAAGCAAAAAAACTTGAAATTGAGAAGATAGCACACCTTTCCGCAACAATGCTGCCGCTTCACTTTGCGCTCCCTCTAATACGGGAGGACAAAAATCAGGATCAGGCATCGCAACGAGAGCAGGAGCTGGCATCATTACATCCTCAAAAACCCCAAGTGACTTTAATCCTTCAACAACGGAAACAGAAGCTTTTGCCGCATGCGCAAGACCAGAGCGTGTCCAAACTTTACCACCGCACGCTAATTCCAAGACCCGGGATCGAGCTGGCGTTAAACGTCCCACATCACCCCCACAATAACGCAACCCTGGCATTTGTGCTTCCGATTCTAAAGCGGCCGGCACGCATAAAACCAACCGTGCAATAAGACCAAAAGGAGTCATTGTATATTGACTAACAAAACGCAAAAATGTGATCATTTCTGCTTTTAATGGTGGACAGTCAAAAACACGGAGGATAGAGCGTAGTTTTTCACGTGCCACAGCTATAGAATTTTGCCCATTTTTTTCTGTCTGCTCTCCAACACCCACCACAACACCACAAACTTGGCGACCCATCACCGGAACACGAACAAAAGAACCAACTTCAGCTTCCATAGAAGATGGAACCTCATAACTATAGGCATGAGCAACAGGAAGAGGTACCAATACTGAAACAATTTTTCTCTCTGCCACCTTTGACTTCATTTTGTATGAACCCGTTATACAAATCACATCGCCTACAGCTTGTCTTTTGACACCGTTGTGAAAAATCATTTTCATGATTTATCATTTCATCCCTATCGACAACACCTTGCCAACAATGATTTTTTTCAATGCGCCCCATCGCTAAAATGCAAACAAAAGAATTATATCCTCTTTTAGCAGATAGTTCCCCCATAACAATTAACTATGAGTGAAAGAAAGAAGCTCTAAAATTGACGCATTCCTTTTTTGTCATTTTTGATTTCATTTTTATACAGAATTTTTCGTACTAATTTTGCAAATGGTCTGTATATTCAACAGACATTTATACAAACACGATAAACGCTAGCACAGTAAACAAGCCCTTCACGCCTTTTCCCTTATTCCCAACTGAGGTCTCAACTTATCACATCCTCGCTCTTGCTTTTGCAATAAACAATAGCGCATAATAAAAAACAGGATGAAACATTAAACGCTTTAAATAAAAGAACTAAAAAACAAGGAGATTGAGCATGAAATTTTTTGTGGATAGCGCCGATATTGAAGAGATTCAAGAATTACAAAATTTAAGTCTAGTCGATGGTGTTACCACAAATCCCTCTCTTATCCTAAAGTCAGGACGCAATATTTTTGATATTACAAAAGAAATTTGTGCCCTCATTAATGGACCTGTTTCTGTTGAAGTTGCTGCAACTGAATTTGAAAATATCATGAAAGAAGCTGCTGTTTTAGCAAAGATTGCCAACAATGTTTGCATCAAGATTCCTTTAACATTTGATGGATTAAAAGCATGTAAAGCTCTAACAAAGCAAGGAATAAAAACAAATCTCACGCTTTGTTTTTCTGCTAATCAAGCTTTATTAGCTGCTAAAGCGGGTGCAACATTTGTTTCACCATTTGTTGGAAGAATCGATGATTGCGGAATAGATGGAAATGAACTACTTCATGAAATTCGTGCAATTTATAATCACTATGGCTTTAAAACACAAATTTTGGCAGCGTCAATACGCACTGCCTATCACGTCAAAGAAGCAGCACTAAGCGGTGCAGATGTTGCAACTGTCCCACCAACAATTTTAAAAGCGCTTATCAAGCATCCTTTAACCGATAAAGGCTTACAAATATTCCTCGATGATTGGAAAAAAACCGGACAAAATATCGCTTAATGTTTTGAAAGATCTTTTGAAAGCAACATAAAAATTTGTTCAGCTAGCTCTTCAGCCGCACGCTTTTGCGCATTTTCTTTTGCCTGCGTCGTTGCATATTCCTGACGAAGCCGTTCAAAAGATACACTGACTGTTCCCATTCCTTTAGCAACAGAAGTATTTTTCATATCCGTTAAGACATAGGAAGCTTTACTCACCACAGTTCCAACGGAAGCGCGCCCACTTCCATTTTTCTCGAGACCAACCTCTATCTGCATAGATTCCCTTGTAAACGTAGATGTCTGCAGCTTCAATTTATAAACCGAAGTGGAAGGTTTACTTCCACTTCCATACAGAAGAAACTGCAAGTGATTGCGTACCATTTGATCAAAACGATCTGAAGATTCTTCAACGACAATGGATGCAAGCTTTTCAGCAAGTCCTAAAGAATTCTTTCCTAAAGAGTGAGTATAAGAAAAAGAATCCACAGTATTCCCTGTAGTTGAAACCTGCGATACCTGACGATAAAGCGGTTCCACTTTGCACCCATACAAAACTATGGACAAAATAGCAAAAACCAAAGGAATAAAACTTTTAAAGAACGACATTAACGATCCTCTGTGGAACAATAATTATTTTTTTAACGGATTTTTCGGCAAGACTTTCCTGTACAAAATCAAGAGCCAAAACTGCTTCTTCAATCATCGCTTCACTTGCTGTTGCTGCAACAATTACCTCACCGCGCTTTTTACCATTAATCTGTACCGGCAAAGTATAACATTCTTCAACGATTAATGCGGAATCATAAGCAGGCCAAGAAAGCTCACAAATCAGTTTTTTTTCTCCTAAAGTAGCATGACATTCTTCCGCTAAATGAGGCATCATGGGTGCAATCATAGCAATAAAAAAGTCCATTGCCTGGCGTAAAGCTGCTTTCATTTCATCTTCAAAACTTTCCACTTTATTCAACAATGGCGCCAGAATATTCAAAAATTCATAAAGGCGTGCAATCGCTCGATTAAATGCAAATTTTTCCAAATCATCTTCCACGGCGCAAAGCGTGCGATGCACTGTTTTTGAAAGTTTCAAAGCTGCACCCTGACGTCCCGTACAAGGCAGCACACCCTTTAAAACCGAAGCACTCGAAGCCACACAACGCCAGACGCGTTGCACAAAACGATGTGCTCCTTCAACACCAGATTCTGTCCAGATGACGTCCCGCTCAGGAGGAGAATCTGACAATACAAACCAGCGCACAGTATCAGCTCCATAGGATGCAATAATATCATCAGGGTCAACGACATTCTTTTTTGATTTTGACATTTTTTCAATCAACCCAATCTTCACTTCGCTTTGATCGGTTAATTTATAAGCGTGGCGTTTTCCATCCTTCTCAACAATGGAAACTTCTTCTGGTGAAACCCACCCCTGATCATCCCTATAAGTTTCATGAACAACCATACCTTGGGTAAAAAGCCCCTTAAAAGGTTCATCGATAGTTACATGACCGATCAATTTCATGGCACGCATGAAAAAACGCGCATAGAGAAGATGTAAAATCGCGTGTTCAATTCCACCGATATATTTTTGCACAGGCAACCATTCAGCTATCGTCTTTTTATCAACAGGTTCTTGTGCAAAAGGTGCGGTGAAACGCGCATAATACCAAGAGGAGTCAACAAATGTATCCATTGTATCAGTTTCGCGTTTGGCGGTTTGACCACAAGAAGGACAGGAAACTGTTTTCCACGTTTCGTGACGCATAAGAGGATTGCCAAGCTGATCAAAAGTCACATCATCAGGCAATACAACAGGCAAATCAGTGCGCGGCACAGGCACCACCCCACAAGCAGCACAATGGATCATAGGAATAGGACATCCCCAATAACGTTGACGAGAAATCCCCCAATCACGCAATCGAAACTGCACGTTTTTTTTCCCCTGAGGCTGGCCATGGAGCACTTGCTTCTCAAGGCGATTAACCACCGCTTCAAAAGCTTGTTGCGGTGTTAACCCATCCAAAAAACCTGAATTGATCATCACACCATCGCCCGTATAAGCCGTTTCAGAAATTAGAAAATCCTGGGCATCAACTCCTTCTGGTAAAACCACAGGCCGCACGGGAAGGCCATATTTACGTGCAAAATCTAAATCTCTTTGATCATGGGCAGGGCAACCAAAAACAGCTCCTGTTCCATATTCCATGAGAACAAAATTGGCAATATAAACGGGAATACGAACCGTTTTATCAAAGGGATGAACAGCCAAAAGTGACGTACAAAACCCTTGTTTTTCAGCAGTTTCAATTGCTTCAGTAGTCACTCCACCACATCGACAATTTTCGATAAAAACGCTAAGTGCTTTGTCCTTTTGCGCTAAAAATTGCGCAATGGGATGATCAACAGACAGCGCCAAAAAAGAAGCTCCAAAGAGTGTATCAGGCCGTGTTGAGTAACAGACAACTTCGTTAAATGCTTCACAAACATCATTGTCCGCCCCTACCGTCTCTAAAGCCCAACGAATCAACAAGCCTTGAGACTTCCCAATCCAGTTTTTTTGCATAACGCGAACTTTTTCTGGCCACTGATCAAGTTCTTCAAGCCCTGCCAATAATTCTTCACTAAAATCACTAATTTTAAAAAACCACTGCGTCAATTCACGCTGTTCAATTAATGCCCCAGAGCGCCAACCACGTCCCTCAATAACCTGCTCATTTGCCAAGACAGTTTGATCAACAGGATCCCAATTGACCTTAGCCACTTTACGCGCAACTAATCCCTTTTTATAAAAATCAAGGAAGAGCATTTGTTGACGATGATAATAGTCTACATCACAAGTTGCAAATTCTCGCGACCAATCCAGAGAAAGTCCTAAGCGCTTTAATTGCCCACGCATAACTGCAATATTTTGATAGGTCCAGGTTTTTGGATGCACTTTATTTTGCATAGCTGCATTTTCAGCTGGCATACCAAAAGCATCCCAACCCATGGGATGAAGCACATTAAATCCCTTTGCACGTTTATAACGTGCAACAACATCTCCCATCGCATAATTGCGCACATGCCCCATATGAATGCGCCCAGAAGGATAAGGAAACATCTCTAAAACATAATATTTTTCACGCTGCTCCTCTTGAGAGGTCTGAAAAATTTTCTTTTCATCCCATATTGTCTGCCATTTTTTTTCTTGGACACGTGGATTATAGCGTTCTATTGTCATTCCCATTATACTCTTTAATAAACTGAACCAAAAACTTGAGTTATGCTTCACCATGGATTAAGCCCATCGTCAATATTTTCAGTAAATATTTTATACAGTTTTTACAAACTATTGCTTCATTCCTGAACAAAAATAGAAAGCGTATGAATATGAGCACACTTTACACCGCCTCTGATCTGTCTTCCATTGAAGCTTGGCAAAATATTCAAAAAGATATTGCTGAAATATGTCAAGAAACGCATCGTTCCTTAGAAGAAGTTCAACTTTTAGCTGTTTCAAAAACTATATCTGCAAACAACATTATTCCTCTTTTGCAAGCAGGTCAGTCTCTTTTTGCTGAAAATCGTGTGCAAGAAGCGGCTGAAAAATGGCCCAGCTTGCGTCAACAATTTAATTCCATTGAACTTCATCTTATCGGCCCTTTACAATCGAATAAAGCAGAACAAGCCGTCAAACTCTTTGATGTCATTCAAACGATTGATCGCGAAAAAATAGCTAAATATTTAGCGAAAGAAATGCAAAAACAAAAAAGGCATCTTCCCTCCTATGTCCAAGTCAATATCGGATTAGAGCCGCAAAAAAGTGGCATCGCACCACAAGAAGTTGTCCCTTTTGTCAATCAGTGCAAAAATCAATATGGACTTAACATTATCGGTCTTATGGCGATCCCACCAATAGAGGAAAACCCCGGTCCCTATTTTGCTCTTTTAGCAAAACTTGCAAAAAAAGCTGGTCTTCAAAAACTTTCTATGGGAATGTCCAGCGACTTCAAAATTGCCATTCAATTTGGCTCAAACATTCTTCGCATTGGCTCAGCTCTTTTTGGAAAACGCCCCGCTTGATCCCGCTTTAATAAATACTGGATTTAAGCACCCAAAACATTAGTAAAACACTTCCTTTAAAGATAACCTGCGTAAAATTTTTTAAAATTGCTGTTCCAACCTATATAATATATTCTAAATTTAAAAAGGAAACTTGCAATTTAAGGTGAACCCCAGAACGGAGTTCTGTCAAAAGCTATAACAGTACAGTAGTTAATTTTTCCAAACAATATACTCGAGGGAGGGAAATATGTCTGAAAAAATCTACCCAGTACCAGCTGACATCAAAAAAATGCTTTTATTAATGAAGATATCTATAAACAGTGGTATCAAGAAAGCATCCATGACCCAGAAAGCTTCTGAGCAAAACATGGACAACGCATTGAATGCGTTTAAACCTTATACAAAAGTAAAAAATACTTCCTTTAACTGAGATGTATCAATTCAATGGTACGAGGATGGCATAAAATAGGGTCTATTGCCATATTGGATAAAGTTCAATTTGCCACCGAACTACCAAAAACACGATCTGGAAAAATTATGAGACGTGTTTTGCAAAAAATTGCCGAAAACAATTCTGAGAATCTAAGAGATATTTCAACCCTTGCTGAACCACAAGTCATTGATGATCTTATTGTCAATCGACAAAGTAAAGAAACCACGACTTAACATAAAACACTAACGATAGCTTTAGCCTTCCCGCTATCCCAGAATTTCTTATTAACATCACCAAAGAAGACCAAAAAGGAAATATAACAATTAAGAAACTTTCGATGTCTTTTAAAACAGATACTATTTCTCAATAACAAACGAGAAATGATCGAAACAAAAACTTTTAAAACTGTGAAGTTTGCATTCTAATAAGTATCTTATCAATAAGTACAAAGTACCTTTTTCAAACTATCAAACGAAAAAAATCACTGCTAAGAAAAAAAACAAGCATGATGGTTCTCATGTTTCTACTAGAATCACCTTGGAATTCTTGCTAAAATTATAAATATAGGTAACGAGAGAAATGTAATTATTGGATAATATTCTTGCAAATAATACGTCTCAATAAAAAACAAGAAATAATAGAAAATATTGAGGACGCTAAAGTACGAACTTAACAAGATTTTCGAGCAATGAAAGCAAAGGTCTTTACAAGAATGCAACATAAAAACAAAAGTGGTAACGAGAAGTGATTCATTTTGAAAACGTCGGTCTGCGCTACGGAATGGGCCCTGAGATTCTTCGTGATATTAGCTTTCGTATTCCTCCCGGGTCATTTCAGTTTCTTACTGGTGCTTCTGGAGCAGGTAAAACGTCGTTGATGCGTCTTATGTTTTTAGCACTCAAACCAACCCGTGGTCATATTGATTTATTTGGAAACGATACAGCATTACTTAAACGGCAAGAACTTCCCGCAATACGACAACGTATCGGTGTCGTCTTCCAAGATTTTCGCTTACTCGACCACATGAGTACTTATGAAAATGTCTCTTTACCTTTACGTATTAAGGGACAAGAAGAAGCAACTTATCGCAGTGAAGTCGAAGATCTTCTTTGTTGGGTAGGCCTTGGAGATCATATGCATGTTTTACCACCAGTCCTTTCTGGCGGAGAGAAGCAAAGGGCAGCCATTGCACGTGCACTCATTGATCAACCTGAAATCCTCTTGGCTGATGAACCAACAGGAAACGTAGATCCACCTTTAGCAAAACGCCTACTACGCTTGTTTATTGAATTAAACCGTTTTGGAACAGCTGTTGTCATTGCTACCCATGATATCGCACTGATGGAACAAGTCGCAGCACGGCGTATGCTTCTCCATAACGGGCGGATGACAATTCATGAATAAGTTTTTCCAATTTTTTACACACAACTCAAAAAACACTGCTGCGATTATTCCCAGAGATAACATTTCTGGACAAGCGCTTGTTGCAGTAATTGCTATTATGACATTTCTCTCAAATCTAACATTAATTGGTGTTGATTTAACACAGCGTGCTGCTAACAACTGGAGCAATCAAATTAGCTATGAAGCAACAATTCAAATACGGCCTATTGAAAATATTGATATCGAAAAAAACCTTCATGATGCAGTTAAATTGGTTAAAACATTTCAGGGTGTAAAAGATGCTACAATTGTTGACAAAAAAGCCACTGAAAAATTGCTCGAACCGTGGCTTGGGACAGGTTTAAGCTTAAGCGAATTACCACTTCCCCGACTAATCATCGTAACATTGAAAGAGAATGACAAAATCAATCTTCGTAAAATCAGTAACGCAATAAAAACACAGATTCCAGGAGGTCAGTTTGATGATCACCGTTTTTGGGTAAACCGTTTTACAAAAATGGCACACACAACTGTTCTCATTGGTTTTTTAATTTTAGCATTGTCTCTAGGTTCACTTATACTCACGATTATCTTTGCCACACGTAATGCACTGGCAGAGAATGCACATATTATAAACGTCTTATATTTCCTCGGAACTGAAACCTTTTTCATTGCACGACAATTTGACTGGCATTTTTTTAAAACTGCACTACGAGGCGCATTATACGGTGCTGCTGCAAGCGCATTTCTGTTTGCTGCTTTTTCCTTCTGGACAAACTACAACCTAGGAAAAGTAGAAGCCAGCCAAGTAACCGCTTTATTTGGTCATTTTTCTATAAGTTCCATCCCTTATGGAAAAATCATTATTCTTATTTTTTTTGTTTCTTTCCTTACTATGTTTACAAACCGGATAACTATTTTGGTGCAACTTAAAAAAATCGGCCAATGCGAAAACGGTTTATTTTAATTTATGGCTTACAATTCACATAATTTCAAATCATTGATGCAAGATAATTTAGAGTACTCCCCAAAAAAGGATACCGTACGCAATCCATGGTATTCACGCTATTTGTTTAGATATTTTCCACCGACAGCATTTACTCTTTTAATAATCATTCTCATCTTTTGTGTAAGTTTCGTTGTTTTTTCTGAAAAAACTGAACGGCTTCAACCACCAAATCCTTTGTTGCAAGCGGATGCAATTATCGTTCTTACCGGGGGAGAAAACCGAATAGAGACAGGGCTAAATCTCTTACAGAAGGGGCTTGGTGTGCGGCTCCTGATAAGCGGCGTAAACACAACGACTAATCTAAAGAGTTTCATGTACAACACACATATTAGTCCAAAACTCTTCTCATGTTGTGTTGACATTGGACATAAAGCAATTAACACAAGAGGAAACGCCCAAGAAAGTGCAAATTGGATCAAAAAACATCATTATCAAACGGTTTATATCGTCACCCATGATTACCACATGTGGCGCTCTTTGCGTGAGCTTAAATATTTAATGCCTGACATCAATTTCATTGCTTATCCTGTTAAAAAGAGCAAAATTGAAAGTACAGTTAAACAAATCAATCAAATACGCATTCTTATACTCCAATATATAAAAACTATCGAAGTATACATAAGAACCGCGTTCTAAACTGTGTACACTAGTTTTCTGAAAACCTTTCAATCGGCTTATGCGCCACATAAAACCTATTTATAAAGCTTTTTAGGACACAGACATAATAAACTGCTTTTATGCGAAAATCATCTTTCAAGTCGCACTCTCTTCATAGCAATCCATTTTCGCATAAATTATTTTCCTCTAAGATCAATTTTTAAACAAAAATATTAAGATATATGTAATCTCCATGAAGAGTCTCCCTATAAACACATCCCTTTAAACGATACAATAAAAGGATTTAAGGGCTTTATAGTAACAACTATGCTGAGTTTCCAAATACTGCTTTAAAAAGACAGTTCGATTTCTAAAACCATTAAATAAGGAAAGTATTTTATCATAAAAACTTCTTCATAAAAGGAGGTCCATAACGAATATTTTTCGCTCTAAAGAAGACAAGCGCTCCTTCTCTAAAAATCTCGTAGAAACTGCTTTACACCCCTCATCTCCACAATAAAAAGCAGCAGATAGAACAGCTTCCTCTGCTATCTTCCAGATAGTTTTGTTGATGCAGATACTTCATACAGTATCACCTGCTTTGCCAATCTTCTTTTAGAAATGCTTCATCCATTATGAATGCGCACAAAAACCATGGTCTCTGACAAGAGTCTAAACTTAATCACGTGCAAGAGCAACAACGGGGTCAAGCCGTGAAGCTTGCCGCGCTGGAGAAAAGCCAAAACAGATCCCAATGAGAGTTGAAAAAGTAAGGGATAGGATGATCGAATCAGTCGTATAAATCAGATGGATAGGCGCATCAAAGAGAACAAACAAAACACCAATAGAAAGCCCAAACAAGATTCCCAAACCGCCTCCAATGATACAAACCAAAACTGCTTCAATTAAAAATTGCTGCAAAATATCACCCTGACGTGCACCAACGGCCATACGCACCCCAATTTCGTTGATCCGCTCCGAAACAGTAACCAACATAATATTCATGACTCCAATACCACCCACGATCAGTGAAATTGCTGCAATTGAAGATACTAAAAGCGTTAAAATATTTGTGCTTTCCGTGATACGATCACGGAATAACTCAGAATTTCGAATGAAGAAATCCTCCTCACCATGGCGCATAATTAAAAAACGCCGTACCATAGCCTCTGCTAAATGCGAATCAACATCATCAGCAACCTTAACCGTAATTGCACGAACCTGCGTTGTTCCAAGAAAACGCGTTTGTACAGTTGTATAAGGCAAATAAACTTGCAACGTTTTTGATGTGCTTCCATTATGTTGCGGATCTACCACACCAACAATACGTGCTGGAACCTTTCCAATATGCACTACTTTTCCAAGTGGACTCTCATTACTATGGGGGAAAAGAACAGAAAGTGATTCTTTTACAATCACTAAATCAACCGTCCGATCACGCACACTTTTCTTATCAAACAAGCTTCCTTGAATAGCATTGAGTCCTTGTGTCTGAAAGAACTGTTCTCCCACTCCGGAAATCACAGCATTAGCTTCAATTGCACCAAAACGTATCGTAGAGCTTGCTGAAATCTGAGGTGTTACACCAGAAACATAGGGCAATCCTGAAAGGGCTTCTGCATCAGCTTCAACTAAACTGGTTATTTTTTCTGATTGTGGATCAGAAAAACTTTTTCCAGGCAAAATTGTCAATGTATTAGAACCCAAACTTTTAAAATTTTCTAGAATTTTTTCCCGTGTACCATTTCCCAAAGCAACCATTGCAATAATCGCAGCAATACCAATAATCACCCCAAGCATCGTTAAAAAAGTTCGCATTCGATGTGCATTCATTGCCAGTAACGCCATAATAAATGCCTCACGAAACCGCTCAGTAAAAGAACGAAAAAAACCAAGTTTTTGTTCATCTTTTAGATTTTGCGCTGCATGAAAAAGTTTATTACTGGTCTTTGTTTTTGCAACTTTTGATACATTATCAGCAATAATTTCACCATCACTGATTTCGATAATACGATCTGCCCTTTCAGCTACCTGCATATCGTGTGTTACTATGACAATTGTGCGCCCTTCTTGATGAAGTTCATCCAAGATACGCAATACTTCTTTTCCGCTCTTTTTGTCTAATGCACCGGTTGGTTCATCGGCAAGAATAACCTCTGCATTATTCATAAGAGCACGGGCAATCGACACACGCTGCTGTTGACCGCCTGAAAGTTGGTTGGGACGATGATTTATCCGCTCCCCCATACCTAAGCGTATTAAAAGATCTTGAGCACGTTTTTTTCGTTTTTCCGGTGCATATCCTGCATAAATAGCTGGAATTTCAACATTACCAAGCGCTGTCAATTCGTTCAACAAATGATAACGTTGAAAAATAAATCCAAAATGATTACGCCGCAAAGCTGATAATTCATCAGCAGAAAAGGAGGTTGTTTCCTTACCTGAAATCCAATAACGGCCAGAAGTTGCTCGGTCAAGACAACCTAAGATATTCATCAACGTGGATTTTCCTGAACCGGAGGCCCCCACAATCGCTACCATTTCACCGCGTTTAATAGTGAGATTAATGCCTTTTAAAACTGTAATAAATGTTTCGCCTGCGGAAAACTTACGCACAATATTTTCCAAAACGATTACGGCATCTTCTTGCTTAGCGTTCATGCTTTAGCTCTCATCTTCACTCTGTTCATCAGGAATATCTGGCATCGTTCCGTCGCGCGAACCGGTAATAACCACATCACCTTCATGAAGTCCTGAAACAATCTCTGCCATAACTTTGTTGTTAAGCCCAACCGTCACTTGTTTTGCAACCACTTTATTTTTACCTACTAAAAGAGAAACCCATGCTTTCCCCTCTTGTGTCTCATCACGTAAAGCATCACTTGGAACCAACAAAACATTCTGAGCACTCCCTAAAATAATATGAACTTGAGCGGTCATATAAGTCCGTAGAAAGTTATCCTTATTGTCGACATGTACAATCCCATTGTAATAGATAGCCGATGTCATTAAAGAGTTAGAACCTCCCATCATACCGGGGTTAATACTCACATCAGAACGGATTGATTCAGGAGCAGGCTCTACCCTTTCTAAAGTTCCCTCATAACGACGTTGTGGATCACCCAAAACTGTGAAATAAATTTGTTGTCCAGCATGAACCTTAAGAATATCAGCTTCTGAAATTTGTGCTTTGACAGTCACTTTTGACAAATCACCTAAAATAACAATTGTTGGCACCGACTGAACAGCATTGACATTCTGCCCTTCTTCCACAACTGTTGCTAAAACTGTTCCCGCTGAAGGAGCCGTCACCCGCGTATACCCTAAATTGACCTCTGCACTTTCCACATCGATTTTCGCTTGTGCAATCTGCTCTTGAAGCTGAACAATTTGCGCCTCACGTATTTTCATTTGTGCTGTAGCATCATCTAAATTAACCTGTGAAGTCGCATGGGCTTTGATCATTTGTTTTTGGCGCTCTAAGTTTTTCTTTGCAAGAGCGAGATAGGCTTTTTGTTCTACCAAGCTAGCATAATGGCGGGATAGTACTGACTTTTTTCTTTTCAGATCATTTTCTTGATCTGTAGAATCAATTTCTGCCAAAAGATCCCCTTCTTTCACAACACTACCAGGAGAAACACGCATTGACACGACACGCCCTGTTGCACGGGCACCAATAGCAACCAACCGATAAGGACGTACAAGACCAGAAGCCAAAACACTTTCTTCGATATCGCCACGCTTCACTACTGCCGTCATATAAGTCGGTGATGAAACTCCAAAAAACGCAGAACGCAACCAGAACAAAAAGACAATAAGAAATACAACAATCAAAAATAAGGAAAGTTTTTTGCGTTTTGTAATGAAATTTTTAATGAAACTTGTTGTCATTGGCTTACCTTTGTACGCAAGAGAGCGGAGCTATCGACTACTTCTGGACGCGACGCATCAACAACACCATCCCAACCACCACCCAACGCTTTCATCAGCGCAATATATTGAGTAACCAAAGAAATACGGCTATCTTTAAGAGACATTTGTGCAGAATAATAGGAGCTATTAGCATTTAACAATTCAAAGAAACTGATATTTCCACTTTCAAAAAGGCTACGTGAAAGTTTTAAAGAATGCATGAAAGCTGCATTCGCAACGGTAAGATTTTTGAGACGTTGTTGTTCTTTATTTAATCTTACAAGCGCATTTTCTACATCCTCTAAAGCTCCTAACACAGCAGCTCTATAAGCAATAAAAGCTTGATCGCGCTGCGCACGCGCTACTGCAACAGAAGCCACAACCTGGCCTCCACTAAAAAAGGGAAAACGGATACTGGGTCCCAAAGACCACCCAATCGTTGAATTTTTCCATAATTGGCTAATTGTCGTTGCTGTGGTCGAAATATTACCGGTTAAAGTAAGCGATGGATAGCGATCTGCTTCACGCTGACCAATACGTGCTGTAGCTTGTGCATATTGGCGCTCTGCTCGTCGTAAATCTGGACGTGTTAATAAAATATCGGCCGGAATTCCTGCTGATATCGGCCATTGCGGTTGTGGAATCTTCGCCTCCTTGGCACTTTTTTGTAAAAGATCCTTCAAAGCTCCAGGTACAGAGCCTGTTAAGACAGAAAGGCGATGAATGCTCATTTCCAAATTAGCTTCCATTTGTGATATATCTGCTTCTGTATTCGCCACCTGCGCTTGCGCATTTGAAACATCAAGCTCTGAAGCATCACCCGCCATTAATCTGACACGCACCAATTCAAAAGTTTTTTGTTGTAATGCTGCAATTTCCCGTACAATTAATAACTTTTGTTGCCAACCACGCATTTGAACATAATTTGTTGCAAGATCTCCCAACAGCGTCACCATTGTAGCACGCATATCTTCTATTGCCGCCTCAAGACCATAATGGGCTGCTTCAACTGCTCGCTTATGTCCACCAAAAAAATCAAGCTCCCAGCTCGCATCAAAACCACTACGATATTGGTTTAAAACCGCACCAGATTGTTTAAAACCACTACGGGTTCCTGAATTTAAATTTGAAACACTTGGCAACAGAGATCCAGTAAACTGCCCTAAACTAGCGCGAGCTTCACGAACCCGTGCTTTAGCAACGGCAACATTATTATTTCCAGCAATCGCATAACTTATCAACTCATTTAAAATAGGATCATTTAAACGCCGCCACCATCCGGCAAGCTCAATTTGACGCCCAAACGTCTGCTCAGATTGTTGTCCCCAAACCGATGGGACACGAAAATATGTCTTATTATAGTTAGGGCCAACCATACATCCTGACATAATAAAAACACATAAAAAAATACTGTAAAACAAGCCATTGGAAACAATCTGCTTTAGGCCTTTGATCCGCATCCACTCTCCCGCATATTTTCAGAATCAACTTATTAACATTTTTTTAACAATTTCTTATTTCAAACTTAGCGTGAAAAATCAAATATAGTTTGTACTGGAACATGGTCAGAAGGTTGCTTCCATCCTCGTGAGTTGCGAAAAATTGAAAGATCCATAACAAAGGGAACTAAATCTGGAGAAGACCAGATATGGTCAAGACGCCGCCCACGATCAGTAAGCGCCCAATCCCGTGCGCGATAACTCCACCATGTATAAAGCTTCATCGGAACGGGGAAGTGTGTGCGCATGAGATCAATCCACCCACCTTGAGAGCATAAAGTTTGTAAACGTTCGGTTTCAATAGGTGTATGGCTCACAACCTTCAACAATTGTTGATGAGACCAAACATCATCTGGCAAAGGAGCAATATTCAAATCACCTACCAAAAGAGAAGAGAGACCATCTCCCTGATTGGCTCGGATAGAAGACATTTCTTCCAAAAAATCAAGTTTATGACGGAATTTTTCATTAACATCAGCATCAGGCACATCACCCCCAGCGGGAATATAAAAATTATGAATCCGTATTCCCCTGCCATAAGCTTCAATAACCACCGAAATGTAACGACAATCTTGCTTTTGGCAAAAACAACGCTTTTCGATACTTTTAAAGGGAAAACGCGAAATAATTGCTACGCCATTGTAAGATTTTTGTCCACTCAATGCAATATGCCTATAACCCGCAGCTTCAAAAGCCTCACGTGGAAATAAAGCATCTACACATTTTGTCTCTTGTAAGCACAAAACATCTGCAGAAAATATATCCAAATACTGAAAAATCTGTGCAAGACGCAAACGGACAGAGTTAATATTCCAAGTAGCAATACGAAAGAACATTTGTTTAAATTCCAATGATATAATACCGCACTATTTCTTTGAAGGAAGTGTGAACATACCATCAGCAAATCGCACCCCTGTCCGCACATTCATGATTTGAACAGTGGTTTCTAAGTTCTGTTGATCAATAATTGTCCATTGACGCAAAGCATAGCTTTTAGAATCAAAAACCATTTTTATTTGTCCCCTGCCAATACTTTTATCACGCAAAATAATTGTCACCGCTCCTGGATCTTCACGAAATGCCAATAAACGCTCAGATGATATATCAATTTTATCAGCTAACAAAAACTTCATTGGCGTTTGAAAAAGCTCTAAGAAATTCCACGTATTCAGCACGCGATTGTTAATTCCTACAAACTGACCATCTGAAATAATCTGTAAAGGTAATTTTTTGTAAATAAAACGAATTTTTCCTGGACGCTCTAAATAAAATGTACCCTCAGTCATTTTTCCCTTTGGGCTAAACTGAATAAAAGCACCTGTCATTGTTTTAATCGCAGCAAAGTGATTAGCAATATTCTGCGCCCGTACCACTGATTTGGACGATTGCGAAAAAGTAGGAAAGGTTAAGAAAAAAAAGGTAATAATTCCAGCAAACCCAAATACTTTTCTCCACAAACACAAAAACGTTCTCATAAAAATGCTCCTAAGCAGTACATATTTATCTCAAATATCAAATAATAGATGAATATCTTCCTTAAAGGATATTTTTAAAAAAAACCGTCAACAGAATTCTTTTTCAGCAGGCACCAAAATTTCTCGTTTATTCATATGATTAGCTGGACTAATGATACCCTCTTCTTCCATCCGCTCAATCAGCGAAGCAGCACGGTTATAGCCAATACCTAAGCGGCGTTGAATGTAAGAAGTTGAAACCTTACGATCACGAAGTACAACTGCAACAGCTTGACTGTAAGGATCATCTGGTGCAGAAGCAGTCAAGGAAACATCAGCACTATGCTCTGCAATTTCTTGCGTAATGGTTTCCAAATAATCAGGCCGTGCTTGCATTTTGAGATGCGCTACAACTTGCTCAACTTCTTCATCGGACACAAAGGGTCCATGAACACGCTGGATACGCCCTCCTCCCATCATGAAAAGCATATCTCCTTGCCCCAACAATTGCTCAGCTCCTTGTTCACCAAGAATTGTTCGACTATCGATTTTTGAACTCACAGAAAAAGAAATGCGTGTGGGGAAATTAGCTTTAATTGTCCCCGTAATCACATCAACAGAAGGACGCTGCGTAGCCATAATCACGTGAATACCGGCCGCGCGCGCCATTTGTGCTAAGCGCTGAACGGCTCCCTCAATGTCTTTGCCAGCAACCATCATTAAATCTGCCATTTCATCAATAATAACAACAATATAAGGCATAGGACTTAAATCGAGTGTTTCCGTTTCATAAAGAGGCTCCCCAGTTTCATGATCGAACCCGACTTGAACTGTACGTGTCATTGTCTCACCCTGGCTTTCTGCCTCCTTGAGACGAGCATTAAACCCACCAATATTGCGAACGCCAATTTTTGACATTTTACTGTAGCGTTCTTCCATTTCACGAACAGCCCACTTAAGAGCAACGACTGCTTTTTTGGGATCTGTTACCACTGGTGTTAACAAATGTGGAATGCCATCATAAACCGAAAGTTCAAGCATTTTCGGATCCACCATGATTAAACGACATTGCTCAGGGGTCATGCGGTAAAGAAGCGACAAAATCATAGTATTAATGGCGACAGATTTTCCTGATCCTGTTGTACCTGCTACCAAAAGATGCGGCATTTTTGCTAAATCTGCAATAACCGTTTCTCCCCCTATTGTTTTGCCTAAAGCAAGTCCCAATTCCGCTTTGTTCTCTAAAAATTCTTGTTTTTGCAAAATTTCCCGCAAATAAACCATCTCACGCGTTGTATTAGGTAATTCTATCCCTATCACATTGCGTCCTGGAACCACAGCAACACGCGCTGAAATCGCACGCATCGAGCGTGCAATATCATCTGCTAGACCTATAACACGGGAAGACTTAATGCCAGCAGCAGGTTCAAATTCATACAAAGTTACCACTGGACCAGGATGCGCATTAATAATTTTTCCTTTAACCCCAAAATCCGACAAAACACCTTCCAATTCATGAGAATTTTCTTTTAAGGCAGAAGGAGAAAGTTTTGCGTCCCTTACAGCCGGTGGAGCAACCGAGAGATAATCCAAAAGTGGAAGAAGAAAACCCTCTTTTGAAGAAGCCATTAAGGGCTTTAAAACACGGCTTTTAACGGAAGAAACAGATGTCTTATTTTGATAAGACTCGCCTTTTATTTTTTCATCAAAGAAAACTGGTTCAATTCGCTCAAATGGCTTTTCCTGTTTTTCAGAATGACGGTTTAACGAAAAAAAACGAAAAAACTGTGCTTGTAAAAAATACAAAAGATGTAAAAATGCTCCAAAAGCCGTAATAAAAAATCCGTATTTCCCCGTATCCGCTGCATCTTCTGTATCTGCCGTGTCTTCTGTATCTACCATATCTTCTGGCATATCAAAAAGCGGATCTAAAATTGCGGCTTCAGCCTTTTGGATATTTTGTGCCTTTTTTTTCTTCGTCTGGCGTCTCCACACCACATTGCCGGCAAAAGCAGCTATAAAAAAACCTAAAAATGCAAGAGAAATTCCCAAGAGCACCTTCTGAAATGAAGAAAGAAAAACAGGAAAGATTAAGTAAGCAGCACTTAAAATTTTATCTCCCAAAACTCCTCCCAAACCCATCGGTAATGGCCAATACGTAAAAGGAACAATAGGTGTCATAAGGGCAAAGGAAGCTAGAAAACAAATCGTTGAGATCAACCATAAAACAAGGCGAAAGGTCAAATTATGAATATCCTTTTGTGCAAGCAAAAGAAATGACCAAAATAATGGCGATAAAAAAACACAAATACTTGCCAAACCAAAAAACTGCATAATAAAATCTGAAAAGATTGCACCAGGCCATCCCATAAAGTTTGTAATCTCATTCGTACTTGCATGCGTTAATGAGGGATCCACAATATTCCAAGTGGCCAAAGAAAAAACACAAAAAGCAATGAATCCCAAAAGTCCAAGCCCAACGAAAACACCGATCTGACGCAAAAACATCTCAATAAGCCGCGAACCTTGAGAGGTTTGCGCTTCTAAAAAATCATAAGGAGAAGAACTTCGATGCATCCATCAATCCCAAATACAAAACTCTTTGTACTGCAATCTTTAAGAGTAATAAACATAACGCAAAAATGTTAATATAGCTTTAACCATATAACCACAACAAATTCTTTCTCTATAATGCCAAAAAACATTGTTCTTTAAGACTTAAGGCACATTCATGCATATTTAAAATACAATGTTGTCTATATCTGATTTCAGTTTTCTTTTACATAAACCAAGTATAGAATGGTAGAGTTTAGTGAAAGATCCAGGACAAAAGTGACCAGGAAGCCTATGAAGTAAAGCATATAAGTGGTTCGCCGTAGGAACACGCCGAAAAAAATCAGGCTATTTTCAAACTAGCTCTAAAGAAAGCTTCGCTCTTTAGGGTAGAGAGGGAGTTAAAGTATTGCCTAAAAAATCATGTTAAAGAAAAATATCCTTTTCATTTAAGAACAAACGAACTGCAAACAATGGAACGAAGCGTTGTGTATTCTGATCCCAATAAAAACTTAAAACCTAATAGAAAGACAAAATCCAGTAAAAGTGCAAAACAATGCGATCTTCTTATTGTAGGAGGTGCCGCTGTCGGATTAACATTGGCAATAGCACTTAAGCAAGCAGCACCTGATCTGAAAATAAATATAATTGATGCCGCACCTCAAGAAGATATTCCTTTTTCCAATATACGAGCGCTCGCCCTTGCTGCTGCTTCTATCCGTATGTTAAAACAATTGCAATGTTGGGAATATATAAAACCTCATGCCCAACCCATTCATTCGATGGCTATCACCGATGCGTGCACCAATGATCCTGTAAAACCAACTCTCTTAACCTTTGAAGGGGATATTACCCCCAATGAACCCTTTGCAGCTATGGTGGAACATAAAACACTCATCAGTGCTCTAAAAAAGCGTATAAAAGATCTGGATATCGATGTCATCGCAAATATGTGTGTCGTTGATTTTAATAACCAAGAAGACCAATGTACATATGTTACTTTAAAAAATGAAGAAATTTGGAAAACGAAATTGCTTATTGCAGCCGATGGAGCACATTCGAAATTACGTAAAAAAGCAGGCCTTAAAAACTTTTCTTACCCTTATAAACAAGCAGCAATCATATGCACGATTGAACACCAAAAGCCCCATCATGGTCAAGCAATTCAACACTTCTTACCTTCTGGACCTTTTGCTATTCTCCCTCTCAAAGGCAATCGATCCGCCATTGTATGGACTGAATACCATAAAACTGCACAATATTACCTCAAAGCTGATGCTCTTATTTTTGAAACAGAACTCGAAAAACGCATTGGTCATCAACTGGGAAAACTTTCTTGGAATGGCCAACGCCAAGCTTTTCCTTTGAGCCTTTCTTTAACACGCCAATGCATTAAATCTCGCTTTGTTCTCATTGGAGATGCTGCACACACAATTCATCCTATCGCAGGTCAAGGGCTCAATTTAGGATTGCGCGACAGCGCTGCGCTCGCCGAAGTTATTATTGAAACAGCCCGATTGGGTCTTGATATTGGATCCCTCACCGCTCTTGAACGTTATCAAAGCTGGAGACGTTTTGAAGTTGTATGTATGGCTTTAAGTAATGATTGGCTTAATAAACTATTTTCTAATGATAATCTTCTTTTGCGAATGCTCCGCGATACTGGCCTTGGAATTGTTCATAAAGCCCCAAAGATAAAACAATATTTCATTCAGGAAGCAGCTGGACTTACCCCTAATGCACCACGTCTGCTACACGGACTCCCACTTTGAACAAAAGCTATATAATTACACTTTTTGCAATTAACATTCTCTGTTTTTATCAAGATAAGCCTTTTTCTTAATTTAAAATACCAAATTTTTAAGAAAAACTTGCCATGATATAATTAAAGTTACCCGAAACCTACCATCATGGACTTTTATTAATTATATGCGCAATCATCTCTCTCACACATAGAAAAGACAAAAATTAAAAAGTTTTCAAATCCCTTTATTAAGAGCTTCTTCCTTCATTGATGTGCATAAGGAACTTTTATAAGAAATACTCAAAAACGTGTTATCAAAACCAATGGAAACTGCAGAAAAATTTTATTTTTCAAAATTCTCTCTAATCCAAGTCACGCAATAAATAAAAAAGTAAAGCTGACGCTTGAAATAATAATCGTATAAGAAATAAAGACCAAATTAAAATCCATAAAACACCATGCTGCTATTCTGCAGACCAGCATTTCAAAAACACAAAATCTCTGCCTACAGCAGCACGTTTTTTACACTTTGATGAACCCGTTCATGCTCCCTGTGTTTTTTCGAACGCTCAACTCTTTTAATGCATAAGCTCAGAATTTTTATATCCTGAATTCTCAAAAAGAAAACACAATTCGAATTCATAATTATTTAAAATCCTTACTCCTGCGAATATGGTCTATGTATTATGTTACTTCTAACTCTTCGAGAGTATAACCATTTTCCAACCATTCTTTAATCCACTTAGGTCTACGCCCACGCCCATTCCATAATTCCCATTGATTATTGGGATTTCTATAATGACGCTCCTTGTACACAAGATCAGCTATATCGATTCCATGCGCATTAGCAATTTCAAGAATCTTGCGCCGTGCATTCTGCTTCTCTTTTGCTTGCCGTTTTTTCAGTTCCACATCGATTTTGATACGCATCTCCTGCAGCTCATCAAAATTCATGTTTTTGAGATCATTCACCTTATTATTCCCCTTGCAAAAAAGAATTGTGCTTTGTCATATTCTTAACACAATTATAGACCACTTCTGTCTATTTGTTATCGAAATTAAAATTATGATGAATATATCACTTCGACGGAGATGTGCTTTGAATCGCAAAGAACTGTTTATTTGTACCTCAGTTGCCACAGCTGTATCCTTTTTCAGTTCAATCGCTGAAATTGTTAAGCAGAGCACGCGAGTCTCGCTCCATCTTTCTGATTCTGATGAACAGGTAGTCAAAAGTGAATATAAATTACCAGTTTATAAACTATGGCAATATGTAACAAAGAACAAGCCCTCTGTGCAAAATGATGGTGTTGTTTCTCTTAACAATAAGGAATATTTTTACATACAACGGAATTTTGTTTCACATCAGCACTCTTTAGAAAGTTTTTGGCAATCAGAAAATTATACAAAACCACCAGCTTCAATAAATCCTAAAAAACAACTATCACTTGAAAACAACTTATCCTTCTGCAAACACCTTGGTTGTCGCCGTATTGTTTGGCGTAACCTGTCCAATTTTGTCTCATATATTTTTGCTGACCGGATATTTTCATATGTTAAGAGCATTTTGAGGAAATTTTCGGTTTGTGGCTACAAAAAGTATTTTAATCTAAAAAATCCTGCCTTGCGAAGCTACAGGAGCGCAATGCGGCAGTGGTCAATAAGATCTCATAAAATTGACATTTATGTCAATAATCTTTTTTATTGTTAGGTGTATGTATATGGCTATTCCGAATTTCATATTACTTGTTTTTCCGCGTATACAAGCGGGATGTCTAACAACGCTTCCAGCTGTTATTATGCAAGAATTACGAGGCAAAGTTTGCGCAACGCACGTAAATTGGGATCATAATCTATCGCTCCAGTTTCCCATATTAAACAAAACAATCGCAACTACTAAACTGCTTAAACAAAATGAACATAGTTTTTCTGCAGCTTTAGGACAAATCAGTGTCAAAAGTCTGCAGTGGTTTAGTATTTCTCTTTCTGATGTGCTTGATCCTTGCGTCGCTCTTAAAGTTATACAATCCGTTTTACCCCACAACTGTAAAAAAACAATATTGAATCATAACTCTGAGCAGTCCCCACTGAGTCCTTATGATATGAGGAATTTCAAAAACGGTTCTAGCAATATCTATATGCAGAAAGTCACTTCATATGTTGGAGTACACAATTCTTCAGCTTTAGAAGAAGAGTTACAAGAGTCTGTACAACGTTATAAAAAAAAGTGGAAACAAATAGCTGAGATAGGATCTCTTTCTGTATTTTCAGAAGAATTAGTCAATGCATATATGCATAAAGTGAGCAATTTCATGATACCTGCACAACGGAGGACTCTTCTTCATTGAGAATGATAACAAGAATAGTGATTACTATATTTATAGCTTAAGGCTGCAATTTTGATAAATATAGTGTTAAAAATTAGATAAGGAAATGTAAAGCTCTAATTAGTAAGATTGGAATAAATATCTTCTAATTGAGGGCAAATTGATGAAAATGATAGAGCAAAACAGTGTTGATACAGCGTTCAGTCAAGGAGTAGCGCGTGAAATTACGATTGTAAGGCGTTCAGAAAAGGAATGGTATTTTACATTTATTGCGGATGATCCAATAACTGGAAAACCAGATAAATATACACTTCTTACACAAAGAGGAAAACTAAGAACTTGGGCTGATCCGAAATATCTCTTTAAATTTCTTCATGAGCGAGGAGTTGTTTCCGGTAGCTTTAGTCTCAATCAGGGTGGAAAACATGAAATGGTTAAATATTCTTCAAAAAGCGGTTCATAATAAGGTCATCACGGTTGCTATAGCTCTAATTATGTTTTTTGTGGCTCATCCTCTATACGCTCAAGGTTTGGAAAAAGCCGAAAGGGTTCTAAAGCAACTACAAGGGCAATTGAATACGATTATTCCTATTGTTGCTACCGTTATACTTTTGTGTTTAGCAATTAGTTATGCAGGGCGCTTTATTGAAAAGTCTACATTCATACGATGGGCAATTGGTGTTATTATTGCTGGTTCAGCAGCTGAAATTGCTAATATGTTGTTTAAACCTTGAAGCCAGTTATGAAGTTGGAGAATATGAAATGTTTCCTCTACTCAAAAAGAAAGTTTGTATTCTATGGTTTTATTTTAAACATCTTTATGGGAACGTTATTTATGCTGAAAAAGCAAAGGTGTTGTTTTATTATGGTAACTTCAAATATTATGGAAATAGAAATCATGAAATACTTTAAAATTATTCATTCAAAAATTAGCAATCAGGTCATTATGACTGCGGCAGCTATAAATGTATTTTTTATGATTTATCCTGCATATGCTAATGGCTTGGATAAAGCCAAAGGAGTTTTAGAAAAATTGCGAGATGGTTTAAAAGCCATTATTCCTATTGCTGCTACTGTTATATTATTGTGTCTAGCGGTTAGTTATGCAGGGCGCTTTATTGAAAAGTCTACATTCATACGATGGGCAATTGGTGTTATTATTGCTGGTTCAGCAGCTGAAATTGCTAATATGTTGTTTAAATATCCTTAGAGTTTAATCACAAACTTATATAATACAAAATATTCTTAATTAATTTATAATAAAATACATTTGGTAATTTAATTAAATTGATTATTGTGTTATTAATACTTAACAAAGTTAATCCTTATCCAGGGAAAATAACATGAAACAGTTGAAAATTTTTCAGTCAAAAATTAGCAATAATATCATAGCAATCGCTGCAATTATGGTCATCTTTTTTATGGACGACTCTGTATATGCTCAACCTTTTCAGAAGGTTGAAGGAACTTTAACTACATTTAAAAATGGGCTGATACAAATTATTCCCATTGCCGCAACCGTTATATTATTGTGTCTAGCGGTTAGTTATGCAGGACGCTTCATCGAAAAAAGTACTTTTGTGCGTTGGGCAATTGGTATCGTTATTGCTGGCTCAGCAGCCGAACTCGCTGATTTGCTATTTAAACAGGGTTAAGTTAATTAAGAGTCAATACACCATAAAGTATTATTATTTGTTATAATAAAATACATTTAGTAATTTAATTAAATTAATTATTGTGTTATTAATACTTAACAAAGTTAATCCTCATCTAGGGAAAATAACATGAAACAGTTGAAAATTTTTCAGTCAAAAATTAGCAATAACATCACCGCAATTGCTATGACTATGGTTATCTTTTTTATGGATAACTCTGTATATGCTCAACCTTTGCAGAAGGCTGAAGGCGTTCTAAATGCATTAAAAGGTGGGCTGATAAAAATTATTCCCATTGCTGCAACCATTATATTGTTATGTCTAGCGGTTAGCTATGCGGGACGGTTCATCGAAAAAAGTACGTTCGTGCGGTGGGCAATTGGCGTCGTCATTGCTGGCTCAGCAGTAGAAATAACCACAATGTTGTTTAATAACGGGGGCTGAATAAGATTATATAACACGATATGTTTTTTAAAGATAAATTTTTTACTCGGTAATTTAAGCAAGCGTTAAAAATACTTTTATTGGATACTATAAGGAGAGGCATTGTTTACTGCCGCTTCAATCATAATGAGGATGAAAAGTATGAAACAATCAGATACTTCTCAACCCAAAATTTTTAGAAATATGGGTAATGTTTTTGTAATGGCAATTATGTTTTTAGAAGCTCAGCCTGGATATGCCCAAAAGTCTGTTTCAGAAATTATTAGGAATATGGATATTTTAACAGGTATGCACTACGGGCTAAGTACAGTCGTTCCCGTTACTGCAATTATCATTCTTATATTTCTTTTGATCATTTATATGCTTCGTATCATCGCAAAGGCGACGTTCAAGCGGTGGGTGTTCAGTACCATTGTCGCTGGTGCAGCATTTTACATTAGCCATCTATTATTCAATATTGACTGAGTGGAGCATCCTATGAAATTACAAGGACACGAAGCATTTCCCTTATTCAAAGGAGCAACCCGTGTTCCAACAATTTGGGGAGTACCTATGATCCCACTCATGGTTATGGTCATGGGTGTTGCTGTTATTGCTATGACAATAAACATATTTTTATGGATCATCGCACCACCATTGTGGTTCATTATGGCACAAGTAACAAAAAACGACGATAAAGCATTCCGGATCTGGTGGTTGTGGATCGATACCAAATTCCGTAACCGCAACAAGAGCTTTTGGGGCGCATCAAGTTACAGTCCTTCCAACTATCGCAAAAGGAGATAACCATGATAGCTGCTGAAAACAGCAAACGCCTCTTATCAGAGACACCAGTAAGCCTATTTATCCCCTATTCACACCACATTACAGACACAATTATCTCTACCAAAAATGCAGAGTATTTGTCAGTCTGGAAAATTGATGGACGTTCGCATCAAAGTGCCTCGGAAGAAGATATTTTTCAGTGGACAAAAGAGCTAAACAATACCCTACGTGGTATTGCATCAGCCAACTTGTCATTGTGGACTCATATTGTGCGCCGCCGTGTTTATGAATATCCAGATTCAAGATTTGATAAAATGTTCTGCTATCAACTTGATGAAAAATACCGGCAAAGCTTCGCTGGTTATAATCTAATGGTCAATGATCTATATCTAACTGTCGTTTTTCAACCGATAGCTGATAAAATCATGTCTTTTTTTTCTCAGCATGAACGCGAAACACTCGATCAAAAAAAGATGCGGCAGGAATCATGTATCAAATCTCTTAATGATATCAATCGTACCTTAGGCCAATCGTTTAAGCGTTACGGTGCGGAACTTCTTGGTGTTTATAAAAAAGACGACCATGTTTATTCTTCTGCGCTTGAATTTCTTGGAATGCTTATCAACGGTGAATACCGACCTATGCCGATCTGTCACGACCGTTTTGCTGACTATTTATCTATAAATCGA
Source organism: Bartonella vaga (assembly GCF_037070895.1). Classification (NCBI taxonomy): domain Bacteria; kingdom Pseudomonadati; phylum Pseudomonadota; class Alphaproteobacteria; order Hyphomicrobiales; family Bartonellaceae; genus Bartonella; species Bartonella vaga. The sequence continues at coordinate 293,232 of NZ_JAYMZK010000001.1, read as the reverse complement.
CCTTTTTTCTCAAAGTGGGGTGCTCTTGGTGAATTGCGTACAACCAGTAGAATACGCAGATTTGGAATGTTGGAAATTAAGGAATATGACACGACAACAAAACCAGGCCAATTCAATATTTTACTAGAAAGTGATTTTGAATTCGTATTAACCCAAAGCTTTTCTGTACTCTCTCGACATGCAGCCAAGGATTATTTGCAGCGGCATCAGCGTAATCTTATCGATGCTCGCGATGTGGCAACGAGCCAAATTGAACAAATTGACGAAGCTCTTAATCAGCTTATAAGTGGACATTTTGTTATGGGTGATCATCATTGTACGATAACTATTTATGGTGACACAGTCCAACAGGTTCGTGACCATATGGCAAAAGCAAGTGCAGCTATGTTGGACGTTGCGGTTTTACCAAAACCCGTAGATTTAGCCATAGAGGCTGGTTACTGGGCGCAACTTCCTGGAAATTGGAAATGGCGACCGCGTCCTGCACCAATTACATCGCTGAACTTTTTGTCATTCTCATCTTTTCATAATTTTATGTCAGGTAAGCCAGTTGGAAACCCATGGGGACCGGCAGTTACAATTCTTAAAACAGTAAGTAAAACCCCACTTTATTTCAATTTTCATGCTTCTAAACTCGAAGAAGACGCAACGGACAAACGATTACTCGGTAATACAGCACTTATCGGACAATCTGGTTCTGGTAAAACTGTATTGTTAGGGTTTCTGTTAGCACAAGCACAAAAATTCAAACCAACAACTGTTGTTTTTGATAAAGATCGCGGGATGGAAATTGCCATTCGAGCAATGGGCGGTCAGTATCTGTCATTTAGAGCTGGTCGGCCAAGCGGATTTAATCCGTTTCAACTTCCACCCACACAAGACAATCTGATTTTTTTGAAACAATTTGTTAAAAAATTAGTAGAATCTTCTGGTGAAATCACGCATCGCGACGAAGAGGAAATTAATCAAGCTGTTACATCTATCATGAGCAGTAACATTGACAGGTCATTACGTCGTTTATCTTTTTTAGTGCAATTCTTACCAAATCCACACGTAGATGATTATAATGCACATCCATCTGTTCACGCTCGTTTGATAAAATGGTGTGAGGGTGGTGATTATGGATGGTTATTTGATAATCCCAATGATGCACTTGACCTTTCAACACACCAAATCTACGGCTTTGATATTACCGAGTTCTTAGATAGCCCAGAGACTCGTACTCCAGTAATGATGTACCTGCTTTTCCGTACGGAAGGAATGATTAGTGGACAGCGGTTTATGTATATCTTTGATGAGTTTTGGAAACCGTTACAAGACCCGTATTTTGAGGATTTGGCAAAAAATAAACAAAAAACTATCCGTAAACAAAATGGTATCTTTGTTTATGCCACACAGGAACCTAGTGACGCTCTGGAAAGCAATATCGCAAAGACGCTCATTCAGCAATGTGCAACCTACATTTTCCTGGCCAATCCTAAAGCAAATTATGAAGATTACACTCAAGGTTTTAAATTGACAGATGCCGAATTTGAGCTGGTCAAAGGACTGGGTGAATTTAGTCGCCAGTTTCTCATCAAACAAGGTGACCAGTCTGCTCTTGCAGAGTTAAATCTCGACAAATTCCACGTAATAATCGATGGAAAAACCATAGAGCATGACTTCAGTGATGAGCTCTTAGTGTTATCAGGGACACCTGACAACGCAGAGTTAGTTGAAAGAGTTATCGCTGAGGTAGGAGATGATCCAGCTGTATGGTTACCAGTTTTTCTACAACATGTAAGAACTGAGAGGAGGACAACATGAAAAGAAAAGTTATCTCAATAGTAACAACAATAATTTTAGGCAGCTCAAGCCCAGCAATGGCTTTTGGTTTTTTCGGAGCAGGAGCAGCAGAATTAGACCGAGCATTTCCAAGTTTATGGGGAAGTAGTCCTCAGAAACCTGCAGCTCCAAAACCTGCAAAACCTCAAAAGCCTCCTACACCACCACACTATTCAGAGCTCATCAAGTTAATTAAACAACAACTTGAGCAGACAAAAAAAATACATAAATCTGTAACAGAGAATCGAAAGTTTGGTACCGAAGGACTTGAAAATACAAAAACAAATCACGGTAGTTTTTTTCTCAAAGATCCACAATCAGTGTACAATAAAGATACCGATTCAACTATATATACGTCGCTTGAAAGTATTTTGAAAGAGGAAGAAGTTTCTGCATCTATCCGTGAATTACGTGATTCTATCGATAAACGTATTCAACACGCAGCAGCTGTTGATAAAGCTGTAAGTTTACAAACTTTTCAAGAAACAGAAAACCGTTTTACAAAAATCTCGGAACTAGTAAAGCAAATAAATACAACAGTCGACCTAAAAGGTATTGCCGAACTGCAGGCGCACATAAAGGGCATGCTAGCCATGATTCAAAATGAAGCAACAAAACTGCAAATGGTTGCACATTCACGCAATGCAGAACAAGCGCTTATCAGTCAACAAAAGCAAAAACGGAATATGAAAATTCTTAGCAGTAAAAATAAAGAGATGCCTAACATAAAATTTATAAGATAAAATATTTTCAATAACTTAACTTGTAGCAATGTTTCTTTTTATTCGTACAAACAAGCAACAGAATATTTAGTTCTCCCGTAACAGGCATCTAAAAGTAGTGGAGAACTAAATGTTTGCTAAAGAGGATTGCCATGAACTTCAAAATGTTCACGCAGCTTTTCAATTATATTGATCAGGCAACAAAAATATATGTTACAGATGTTTCCTTAAAGGCGATTACCGCAGTTACACCCATAGTTTCAATCGGTCTTACCATCGCTTTCATGGTGTATGGATGGCTTATCATTCGTGGTGCGGTAGATATTTCAATCTCTGGATTCTTGAGCCGTTGCTTGCAAGTAAGTATTATTACTTCAATTGCACTGTCCGCAGGGCTTTATCAAAAAGAAATTGCAAATGTAATAATAGAAATGCCTCATGGCTTATCAGCCGCACTGATAAACAATTCTCCAGACAGCAAACAATTCATCACTTTGATTGACAAAGCCGCTGAAAGAGGATTTGATTTCGCAAGTGCAGCTTTTGAAGAGGCTGCTTTCGGAGATGTTGATGGCCTCCTTTATGGCCTCTTTGGCATCCTCATCTTACTTGCAACAAGCTTCCTAGTTGCAATCAGTGGTGCATTCATTCTGCTGACAAAAGTCGTGCTTATACTTCTTGTCGGGCTCGGACCATTTTTTATCGTTTCTTTACTTTGGAAACCGACGCATCGCTTCTTCGAACAGTGGGTAGCTCAAATTTTGAGTTATATAATCTTCCTCATTCTCCTAGCCACTATGTTTAATCTGATGATAAATATCTTCGCAAATTATATGACTGATCTAGAATTCGATGGAAAACAAAATGTAGGTCATTCACTTGGTGGTGCTCTTATCCTATCCATTATCTCCATTGTCCTGTTGTTCAAATTGTCAAGTATTGCCAGTGCATTAGCAAAAGGTGTTACTCTTGGACATTTATGGAAATTAGGTGCAACAAACAGCCGTACAATAAAATAATCAAATTATCAAAAATGAATTGAATTAAAAACAATATATTTTATAATCAAAATTGAAATAATAATAAAAAAGTGTTAGGCTAAATCTCATAGCCGAGAAATAGGAGTGTTAAATTGAGATTAATCATTTTTGTAATTTTGATTACGGGTCTTCTATCGGCTTGTGCATCGGAGCCAAAACCAAAGCAGCCGAATACTTGGAATCGTGTACCCGTTAATAAAACAATCCCTGCCGAAATCCAGCGAGGCGCAATATGAAAAATATAACTATCATAGTAATAATAAGCGTAATTTTCGCAATACTAAATTCAGTAAGAAGCTCAAGCGGAAAGGATGCTGAAAAGAATATGTTTTCCCTGGTAGAAAAAATACATAATTCTATAACGGACTCCCAAGCAAACTTACCTACGATTTCAGATTCATCTGCGATTTTAAATGATGAAAATTTTTTGTTTTCAAACCCACAATATATCTACGAACAAAGTAAAAGAGCAGAAATTTCTGCAGAAATTCCTAAATTATTTGGTGAAATTATAAAAAACGAAAATAATCTTCGTGAAGAATCTATAAATGATGCACGCGAAGCTATTGATGAACGCACTCAATATGCGGCAGTCATAGATAAAGTTGTAGCTTTACGGACTTTTCAAGAAACAGAGAAGCGTTTTAAAGAAATTTCAAAACTATTAACCTACATTCAAAAGACTAAAACTTTAAAAGATATGGCTGAATTACAAGTGCGTATGAAAGGTATGCTAGCCATGATCCAAAATGAAGCAACAAAACTGCAAATGGTTGCATACTCACGCAATGTAGAACAAACACTCATCAATCGGCTAAAACGTAAGCGTAATGTGCAAATTCTGCAAAAAAGTAATTCAACGATGCCAGTTATACGGTAAGCGTAATGTGTAAATTCTGCAAAAAAGTAATTCAACGATGCCAGCTATACAGTATGTATATTCCGCAGGGTAAAATATTTTACAATGATTACACTTGTAGGAATGTTTCTTTTTATTGGTGAAAACAAACAAAGTGAGATTTTGTTCTCTCTCAATAAGCTGAAAGAATATGTAGAGATTTGATTCATATCAAAATAATTGCCATCAAAAATTATGATGAGTTGCATAGATTTTAAGTGAACCACATAACAAATATCTAAAGTTAATAGAAAACTAAAATTCTTTAAAGAGGATTGCCATGAACTTCAAAATGTTCACGCAGCTTTTCAATTATATTGATCAGGCAACAAAAATATATGTTACAGATGTTTCCTTAAAGGCGATTACCGCAGTTACACCCATAGTTTCAATCGGTCTTACCATCGCTTTCATGGTGTATGGATGGCTTATCATTCGTGGTGCGGTAGATATTTCAATCTCTGGATTCTTGAGCCGTTGCTTGCAAGTAAGTATTATTACTTCAATTGCACTGTCCGCAGGGCTTTATCAAAAAGAAATTGCAAATGTAATAATAGAAATGCCTCATGGCTTATCAGCCGCACTGATAAACAATTCTCCAGACAGCAAACAATTCATCACTTTGATTGACAAAGCCGCTGAAAGAGGATTTGATTTCGCAAGTGCAGCTTTTGAAGAGGCTGCTTTCGGAGATGTTGATGGCCTCCTTTATGGCCTCTTTGGCATCCTCATCTTACTTGCAACAAGCTTCCTAGTTGCAATCAGTGGTGCATTCATTCTGCTGACAAAAGTCGTGCTTATACTTCTTGTCGGGCTCGGACCATTTTTTATCGTTTCTTTACTTTGGAAACCGACGCATCGCTTCTTCGAACAGTGGGTAGCTCAAATTTTGAGTTATATAATCTTCCTCATTCTCCTAGCCACTATGTTTAATCTGATGATAAATATCTTCGCAAATTATATGACTGATCTAGAATTCGATGGAAAACAAAATGTAGGTCATTCACTTGGTGGTGCTCTTATCCTATCCATTATCTCCATTGTCCTGTTGTTCAAATTGTCAAGTATTGCCAGTGCATTAGCAAAAGGTGTTACTCTTGGACATTTATGGAAATTAGGTGCAACAAACAGCCGTACAATAAAATAATCAAATTATCAAAAATGAATTGAATTAAAAACAATATATTTTATAATCAAAATTGAAATAATAATAAAAAAGTGTTAGGCTAAATCTCATAGCCGAGAAATAGGAGTGTTAAATTGAGATTAATCATTTTTGTAATTTTGATTACGGGTCTTCTATCGGCTTGTGCATCGGAGCCGAAACCAAAGCAACCGAGTACTCGGAACCGCGTACCCGTTAATAAGACAATCCCTGCCGAAATCCAGCGAGGCGCAATATGAGTAAGAAACAAACTAAACCAGTAAAAATTGGACAACTTAATACTTATTATGAAGAAAGCCGAGGTTTGGAACGTGAACTCATTAACGAATTTATAAAGTCACGTAAAACAGCATGGCGGGTAGCAGGTGCTGTTGGAATTTTTGGTTTGTTAGGCATGATGTGCGGAGTTGTTGGCTTTTCTCAACCAGCTCCCACTCCTTTGGTATTACGCGTTGATGGAACTACTGGTGCAGTCGACGTTATCTCTGTAATGCGCGAACATGAAACCAGCTACGGCGAAGTCGTAGATAGATACTGGCTTAATCAATATATACTTAACCGCGAAACATACGACTACGATACAATTCAGCTAAACTATGACACTGCAGCGCTTTTAAGTGCACCAACTGTTCAACAAGAGTTTTATAAAATTTATGAGGGCGAAAATGCGCGTGACAAAGTGCTTGCTAATAAAGCACGTATTACAGTCAAAGTACGATCCATCCAGCCAAATGGACGTGGTCAAGCGACTGTGCGTTTTACGACGCAACAACATGACAGCAACGGTGCAATTGGACTAAAACAACACCAGATTGCAACTATCGGTTACACCTATGTCGGTGCACCGATGAAATCATCTGATCGATTGCTTAATCCTCTTGGTTTCCAAGTTACAAGTTATCGTGCTGACCCGGAAATACTGTTGAATAATTAAGGAATTGAATTATTATGAAAAAACTTGTGTTCTTTGCCTTACTATCTTCGTTTTCCTCTCTTTATACAGTGCCCGCACAAGCGCTTAAGACTCCGTCAAACTCACAATATGATCACCGTATTCGCTATGTAACATATAACGTAGCTGATGTAGTTCAAATTGAAACCGTTCTCGGTGTGGCAACACATATCATACTTGAAGAAGGCGAACAGTATATTACCCACGCCTTTGGTGATTCAGACGCATATGCTTTTGCACACAAAGGGCGGCATATTTTTATTAAGCCAAAAGCAGAATTTGCCAATACTAATCTCATTATTGTAACTGACAAGCGGAGTTACAAATTCCGATTGCTATTTCGAAATGACCGTGCTGGAGCTACCTACGAGTTGGCTTTCCATTACCCAGATATCAGTGCCCAAAAGTTAGAGGAAAGCAGTAAAAATCTTGAAGTTGAGCGTGGTTTTTATAAAGGCTTTAAGGGTTATAATCTCAGTTACACCATGAGTGGTGACAAGGATATTGCTCCGATAAACGCTTGGGACAATGGACGAATCACCTATTTCAAATTCACTGCCAACATGGACATGCCAGCAATTTATGTAGTGGATGCTGAAGGCAATGAAAATTTAATACCACGTACTGTTGTAGGTAGTGGTAATGATATTATTGCCGTTCATAAGGTTAATCCAAAGTGGCTTATACGACTTGGAAACCGCGCTTTGGCTATTTTCAATGAAGCCTACGACCCCAATGGTATACCAAATACAACTGGAACAGTATCTTCGGTAGTTCATCGCATCAATAAAGGAGGTAAATGATGTTCGACAATAAGAAAGGAGATGAGATCAACATAACCGAAAAACTGGATTATACCGAACAAAAACGTATTGAGGATAGCTATGGTAGATCAGAACTAGGTTTAGAACACCGTCCAACAATTCCTGGTGCACGCGCATTATTAATGGTGGGGCTTATTATTATAGTAGCAGTTCCGATTGCTTTGACTTGGAAAGCATTTAAAATGCGTAATGCTGTAGAAGTTGATGAAGAAAAACCTCAACAAACAGTGCAGCAAATTATACCGAGCTATACTCCTCGGGTTATAGAGGAACAAAAAGTTGTAGAAGAAATGGAAAAGCCAACACAAACAGATGATCAAACGCTGGAGATCTCACCAGCTTTGGCTAGACTTCTTCAAACAACAGTTCCACCACATTTGCTCAAAGATTCTGAAGAATCGGCGCGTAAACGTATGTTCAGTTCTAGTCTTAACAATGGTGGCACTAGCGAAAGCTCTACAGGGCATTCCCAAAATAATGCCCTTGAAAATGATAGAAATAGTGGCATACTATTCGATCAGCTTCAGCCTATACGTTTGGGTCAGTCGCGTGCGCTTCAACTTCGTAACCGTGATCTTTTGATTACGCAAGGAACGCAGATAGATTGTACATTAGAAACGAAAATTATCACAACACAACCGGGAATGACGACATGTTATTTAACACGTGATGTTTATTCTACGAGCGGACGTGTTGTTCTGCTAGATCGTGGTTCCAAAGTCGTAGGCTTTTACCAAGGCGGCATACAACAAGGGCAAACGCGTGTGTTCGTGCAATGGTCGCGCATTGAAACACCTTCTGGTGTAATCGTCAATCTTGATTCACCAGGAACCGGTCCCCTTGGTGAAGCTGGTATAGGTGGTTGGATTGATGCACATTTTTGGCAACGGTTTGGAGGTGCAATTATGATTAGTATAATCGGTGATTTTGGAGAATGGGTTAAAGATAAAATTGGTCAAGGAAGTAAGGAAAAGGTAAATTCTAAAAATAATGTGCAAGGTGCTGAATCGGTGGTGACTGACGTTCTGCAAAACTCAATAAACATCACACCAACACTTTATAAAAACCAAGGCGAACGAGTGAACATTTTTGTTGCTCGTGATTTAGATTTCAGCGATGTCTACAGCCTTGTTACACGCTAATCGAATACAAAAAGACCAAGCAGTTGCCCAGCTTTTGCAGCCGCTTGATCGTTTTTTAGAAGATTCCACAATTACTGAATTATCAATCTGCCGCCCCTGTGAAGTGTGGACAAGAAGCCTTCAGGGTTGGCGCGTGCATAGCGTACCAGAATTAACAGCACCTTTTTTGCAAACGCTTATCACAGCTATTATCGTTTATAATAGTATGGCTCCTAAAAGCATTAATTATGTGTTGCTGCCGGGTGGACAGCGTGCCACAATTATACAAACACCAGCTGTCATCGATGGTGCGCTGTCTTTTATGATTCGTAAACATTTTTTAGCGGTTAAGACGCTAGAGGAGTTCAATGAAGAAGGTGTATTTGATAATTGTCTCGATGTAAGTTTCAATAAACCTTCCGCAAAAGAAGCAAATAGCTTATTATCGAAGCAAGATTTTACGCGATTGGAACCATTTGAAGTGCAGCTTCTGCAGCTCAAACGTGATAGAAAAATTCTTGAATTTTTGAAAGAATGTGTACTTCATAAGCGCAACATCATTATCGCAGGTAAAACAGGATCAGGGAAAACGACGTTCGCTCGCTCCTTAATTGAAAAGGTACCAGTAGAAGAACGCATTATTACGATTGAGGATGTTCATGAACTTTTTCTACCTAATCATCCCAATCATGTACATATGATTTATGGCAATAGCCCAGGCCGTGTTTCAGCTGATGAATGCCTAGATGCGTGTATGCGTCAATCACCTGATCGCATTTTTCTTGCAGAACTCCGTGGTAACGAAGCGTGGGAGTATCTCAACTCGTTAAATACTGGGCATCCTGGATCAATTACAACAACACACGCCAACAGTGCTTTACAAACATTCGAACGGTGCGCTACATTGATTAAAAGATCAGAAATTGGCCGTCAACTCGACCTGAAAATGATAAGAATAGTGCTTTATACTACGGTAGATGTGGTGTTATTCCTAAAGGATCAAAAACTCACTGAAATTTTTTATGACCCAATTTTCTCTAAATCAAAAATAGGCTGAGTGGAACTCTGCTTTTAATGCAATAGGATGATCATACAGATAAAAACAGGTGTAAAAATTTGTTATGACTTTTTATTTAATGTCTTTAAAAGTTTCCTTTCTCATTTGATTTCTGAAAGCCTTTAATGTGCTTACAAGAGGAACGTAAATGCTTGATATAAAACTCTATAGAAAAGCAAAAGCACATACGAAATTCTTTTTGTGCGGAGTTCTATTGTCTTTGATGGTTTTTCCATTTATTTCATGGAGGTGCGAATTTTATACAAAATAGGAAAAATCACTGTAAGCGATAATCATAATATAAACAGATCATATCCAATTTTACAATGAATAGCATAACAGCATCATTATCGTATATTTACAAGAAAGTGCCATTGAGATCCCTCTTACACAATACTCTTTCTATGGAAAACCAAATTTGTATCTGAAAATATTGTGAAACAAAATTTGCTACTTCTTTATGGGAGCTCATTCTATTTTAGTGCTTCTTTGTTAGCATAATTTTATAGTATTTTAGATCACCTTCTAATCATTGGAAAGTAACAAGCATTTTTTGTTTCTCAAATGAGCTTCTTACCCCGTTCCCACAAGCAACAGTAAAATTCAATAACAAAACGAAAACTCAAGCCACAATAAAAATTTCTATTTTTCACAGATGAGCATGAAAAAGTACAACACTTACCCATCCCCTGAAATTACATAAGAACTAAGTATAATTTCTATGACAGTTGAATCCGATTAGACAACAGAAATCTATTACAATGTATTATTCACATTCAAGATGTCTTTCCCTAAGGAAGGATCTCTTTTTCTCAAAAGAATAAATATCCCTCTTTAAAAGCAATAATAGCCGTTTTTTGAATTCTCATATAAAATCTTTTATGGATTGGACTTTGTGCATTATCTCACAAAATGCAAAAAGCGCGCACAATCTCGCACTTCCCACATTAGCCTCATTAATTGGTCAGTTTTTAAAAGCGACGCTCAACCATAAGTTTTTTAATCTCAGCAATTGCCTTAGCTGGATTTAACCCCTTTGGACAAGTCTGCGTACAATTCATGATGGTATGGCACCGATAAAGGCGAAAAGGATCTTCCAAATTATCAAGACGCTCACCACACATCTCATCACGTGAATCCACAATCCAGCGATAAGCTTGAAGCAAAATAGCTGGTCCCAAATAACGATCACCATTCCACCAATAGCTTGGACAGGATGTCTGACAACATGCACATAGAATACACTCATAAAGACCATCAATTTTTTGACGATCAGAGTAACTCTGTAACCACTCTTTCGCAGGTTCAGGCGAAACGGTCTGCAACCAGGGTTCAATCACACGATGTTGCGCATAAAATCTATTTAAATCAGGAACCAAATCTTTAACAATTGGCATGGAAGGTAAAGGATATACCTTAATTGGGTGCTTTACTTCATCCATACCCTTGGTACAAGCCAGCGTATTCGTTCCATCAATATTCATCGCACACGAACCACAAATACCTTCACGACATGACCGGCGAAGTGTTAAAGTTGGATCAATATGATTTTTAATAAACAAAAGCCCGTCAAGAATCATTGGACCACAAGCGGAACGATCTACATAATAAGTGTCCAAATGTGGATTTTCCGCATCATCCGGTGACCAACGATAAACATGAAATTCTGTTAGTTGCGTAGCACCTTCAGGTTTAGGCCAAACTTTTCCGGCTTTCACTTGCGAATTTTTGGGAAGCTTAATTTGAACCATAATCCATTTTCCCCTCAGTAAACACGTTTTTTAGGAGCAATACGCTTTAAATCGATACCACCATCCGCTTCAGATGTTAACGGATCAAGATGAACCGGTCGATATGACAATGTTACCTCACCCTCTCGTGACAAATGTGAAAGCGTATGTTTACGCCAATTTTTATCGTCGCGCTCTGGATAATCCTCACGTGCATGAGCTCCCCGACTTTCTAAACGTGCTTCAGCAGAATAAACAGTCGTAATTGCATTTGCCATTAGATTCTCAAGCTCCAATGTTTCAACTAAATCAGAATTCCATATCAATGAACGATCTGTTACTTTAAGATCAGACAATTCATCCCAGATGCGGCTCATCCGCTGACATCCTTGTTGTAAAGAATCTTTTGTACGGAAGACAGCGGCGTCTTCCTGCATAGTACGTTGCATTTTTTCACGCAATACAGCCGTTGGCGTCGTACCTTGAGCAAAACGTAAACGATCAAAACGAGTTATAATTTCATCAACAGCGGCCTCATTAATAGGAGGAATTTCCGCATCTCTATCAATCACCTCACCAGCACGAATAGCAGCGGCACGGCCAAACACGACAAGGTCAATTAATGAATTTGATCCCAAACGGTTAGCACCATGAACAGAGGCACATCCTGCTTCACCCACCGCCATCAAACCTGGTTGAACACGATCAGGTGAATCAGCCGTTGGATTGAGAACTTCCCCGTGATAATTAGTAGGAATACCACCCATGTTATAATGAACTGTTGGAAGAATGGGGATTGGTTCTTTTGTCACATCAACCCCTGCAAAAATCCGCGCGGATTCAGAAATCCCTGGCAAACGCTCGTGCAATATAGCGGGATCAATATGATTGAGAACCAAATGAATATGATCTTTTCTTGAACCAACACCGCGCCCTTCACGAATTTCAAGCGTTATACAACGCGAAACAAGATCACGCGAAGCCAAATCTTTAAAAGAAGGCGCATACCGCTCCATAAAGCGTTCACCCTCAGAATTGATCAAATACCCTCCTTCACCACGTGCACCTTCTGTAATTAAGCAGCCAGAACCATAAATACCTGTAGGATGAAATTGAACAAATTCCATATCCTGGAGTGGCAATCCAGCACGCGCAACCATTCCGCCACCATCACCTGTACAGGTATGAGCCGACGTCGCCGAAAAGTAGGCACGCCCATATCCACCGGTTGCCAGAACAACCATCTTTGCAGAAAAACGGTGTATTGTGCCATCATCGAGATTCCATGCCACAACCCCTGTGCACACACCATCAGTCATTATTAAATCGAGCGCAAAATATTCAATAAAAAACTGCGCATTATGTTTTAGGCTCTGCCCATAAAGGGTATGCAAAATGGCGTGCCCCGTACGATCTGCAGCTGCACAAGTACGTTGGACGGGAGGGCCCTCACCAAACTCTGTCGTATGCCCTCCAAAAGGCCGTTGATAAATTTTTCCTTCTTGGGTACGCGAAAAAGGAACTCCGTAATGTTCCAACTCATATACAGCAGCAGGTGCATTACGTACCAAATATTCCATTGCATCAGTATCACCCAACCAATCAGAGCCCTTTACCGTATCGTACAAATGCCATTGCCAATTATCAGGCCCCATATTGGAAAGTGACGCTGCAATACCGCCCTGCGCCGCAACTGTATGCGACCGAGTTGGAAAAACCTTTGTAATACACGCTGTCTTTAACCCTTGTTCAGCCATACCAAGTGTTGCGCGTAAACCAGCACCGCCCGCTCCAACAACAACAACGTCAAATTTATGATCCACATAACGATAAGAGGCCTTACATACTACAGCACCTAGAGACGATCCAGTACCCATCATATTATCTAAACCCCTAATGCAATTCTAAAAAGAGAAAAAATGATTACACCACCAAGAACATAACAAAACAAAACATTCAATGCCAAAAATAATATCCGCACACTTTCATGCCGAATATAATCTTCAATAACAACTTGCATTTCAAGTTTCATATGATAAAGGGCTGAAAAAGTTAACAATCCCATTAAAATACTCACAAGAGGATGTGAAAGCCTTGCACGAACAACGCTGTAATCATTCCCAACAAGTGAAAGAATAAGAACAATAAAAAAAGTAAAAAATGGCAAATTAATAAAACTTGTCAAACGCTCTAGCCAAAAATGTTCTGTTCCTTCATGTGCACTCCCACGTCCACGCACATTTCTAAGTTCTGTTTGAAAATCCTTTTTCATCTCTTCGTCCACCCCCAACTAAGCAATGCTATATCCAATAATCCAAATTATAAAAGTAATAAAAAGAGAAATAAAAACTGTCATCCAAGCCGTTACTGTTGCCTTTTTTTTATCCAAAAGGTCAGGATTCATGTCCCAAACAATGTGGCGAACACCACCAACCATGTAATGAACTCCTGCAAGCGTATAAAGAAACAGAATACAAAGCCCAGGAAAAGAAGCATAAATCTCATGAACTGCTCTATATGTCTCAGCCCCACAAGCAATTGAAATTAACCAAATAGCGAGAAGGACCATTCCAAAATAAAGAGCTATCCCAGTTATACGATGCCCTATTGACATCGCCATAGTGATAGACCAACGATAAATACTCACGTGAGGAGAACGAGGGCGCTCTTTTATCCTAGTTTTTTCTGTCATAAAATATCCTGACCTGACTTTAACTAAAACCGAATCATAAGTGAGAAAGCTTGTACAAAACAACCAACTACCTCATTGTTTTCATTTAAGCACATTATCATTCCCACTTAGTTTGACATCTTAAAGAGCCAATATTCACAGGTCGGTCATCTTAAATAACGGATTAAAGGTCGCGCATAAAAAACCGATTGCCCTACAGACACGAGCTGTAAAACTGGCACTAATTTAATACAATTTTATCTTCCCGTCAAAGGTCTAACATCTTTTCTCAAATATAAACATGCATTTTTTCAAGTATATTCATCTCTGATTCTGAATATAAACGCCATGCCCTCTAAGATTCTTAATCCTAACCATAGTTTTAAGAGAAAAAAAGATCTGAAAGACTCAAACAATTTTATGCACACTAAAAGCCAACCCTTTAGCTGCAAAAACAAATTATAAAAAATATAAAAAAAGCGACACAAAAGCCGCTTTTTTATAAATCTTAGTAAATGTAGCATTTATTCGGCAACTTGCGTTGTGGTATCTGCATTAACAGTTGCTACTTGCGTTCTCTCAGCAACCCTTTCACCTTTTTTCCGGCGATCTTTCTTTTCAGCGATACGCGCAGCCTTACCTCTTAAATTACGAAGATAATAAAGCTTTGCACGACGCACCTTACCTCGACGCACAAGATCAACACCTTCAATCAAGGGAGAATAAATCGGAAATACACGTTCAATACCTTCACCATAAGAAATCTTGCGCACTGTAAAGGTTTCATTCAATCCACCACCTGAACGTGCGATACAAACCCCTTCATATGCCTGAACACGTGTGCGCGTACCTTCGGTCACACGCACCATAACACGTACAGTATCCCCTGGCTGAAAAGTGGGCAGTTTACGTTTTGCTTCAATTTTTGCACATTGTTCAGCCTCAAGCTGCGCGATAATATTCATTTCTTTTATCCTTCGTATTCTTTATCGAATAGTCAGAGCGCTCAACTCTTGCCGCAAAAACTTCCTCACAGAAAGAAAAGAACTTCTTTAAGCTATGTTCACACAGAAGCGAATACACTATTCCTTAATTTTGGAATTACAGAAAACCGTCCACAAAAATTCTCTAAAGAGAGCCATGCAATACACCACCTCACAACATGAATCAAGTTTTCTGACGGTTTTTATCATAATGAGCATAAAGATCAGGGCGACGTTGGCGTGTTAACAATTCAGCCTGCTGTTTACGCCAATCTGCAATAGCTTTGTGATGACCTGATGTCAACACTGGCGGAATACCCCGTCCTTCAAAAAGAGAAGGACGTGTGTACTGAGGATATTCCAACAAACCATTCTCAAAACTTTCACACTTTCCAGAGGCTTCATTTCCCATAACTCCGGGAAGAAGACGTATAACAGCGTCTAAGAGAACCAATGCAGCCGCTTCCCCTCCTGAAAGAATATAATCACCAATGGACACTTCTTCCAATTCTCTCGCTTCTATTATCCGCTCATCTACCCCTTCAAAACGTCCACAAACCAATGTCACTCCCGATTCACGTGCTAAAGAGCGTGCATAAGCTTGATTAAAAGGCCGCCCACGCGGACTCATCAGTAACCTTGGCGAATCATTAGGAAAACTATCAAGTGCAGCCGCTAATATATCCGCCCGCATCACCATACCAGCACCTCCACCAAATGGAGTACCATCAACACTATGATGCTTATCCAGAGCGAAATTCCTAATTTGCACTGTATCCAAGGCCCATATTCCTCGTCTTAAAGCCTGCCCTGCCAAAGAATAGCCTAAAAATCCAGGAAACATTTCAGGATAAAGTGTTAAAATGCGCGCCTGAAACTTCATTTTTATTCTTTTGTCCTCATTTTCTGAGCCCGATTCCTACTAAACTTAAACAAATCGGTATATTGTCAATCTAAGATGTTTATCCAAAGCAAAGTCACCAATTCTCTGCATCTAATGCTCGTATTCCAAACTCTAAAGCGTGCTCTACTAAAGAATAACCTAAAAATCTAAGAAACGTTTTAGGATAAAACCCCAATATACTTTTTTATAAATTTCTTCTTGCATTCCTTTAATTTTCACCTTCATTTTTAGGTTTATACAATTTTTTTGTGTTATTTTCTTCCATATCGCCTAAACCAGCGGCCACCGGATCAACAACAAGAAAACCAGAAGCAATACAAACTTCTAACACAGCTGCCTTGCTAAAAGGAATAAGCACTGTTTTGTGCGTATTCAAACGCATTTCAAGCAAATCACCAGCCCCAAAATTAAAAAAACCACTCACCTCGCCTAAGGTTTGACCAAAACAATCCCGGACACAAAGCCCAATTAAATCGACTTGATAAAATTCATCCTCAGCCAAATCATCCAACAATTGATCACGAGTGACATAAAGGCGGATCCCTTTTAAGTTCTCAGCAGCACGGCGATCTTCAACCCCTTGAAAACGCACAATCGCTTTATTTTTCTGCACGCGAAGAGTTAAAATTTTATAAGAACGCCCCATATCGTCATAAAGTATACTGTATCTTTTTAACTGCTGTGGTTCGTTACCCAAGGTCTTAACAAGAACATCCCCTTTTATACCATGAGGTAAACCAATCATAGCAAGATAGACTTTATTTTTCAGCTTTTCTTCATTATACTTCATAAAATATTATCTCTTAAAAACGAAGCTTGCAATCTTGTTGCCATACAAAAAATCTTCCAAGAAGGCTTTTCTTGGTAACAAAAACAAATTAATATAAGGAGAAGTCTTATGGCAAATGTTATGCTGTTTTACAAAGATATTACCCCAATAAACAAAGTTTCCCATAAAAACCTAAAATTTGCTCCTCCACGTGATATGTCTTTTGCCAAAGATACCCACTGGATTCCTTTAGCAAGTAGTGAATATTTTCAAGCTGCCCTAGACTATCCCATTTTGTTTATGTCCGCAGAAGATAACCAACAGAAACGGCACTATACATCCGCTGCTCTTGTAGGTCTTTCTAACGACGAAAATGACTATATCGCTTCTGATAAAAGTTGGAAAACAAATACTTATATTCCGGCTTTTGTCCGTCGCTATCCTTTTGTTTTGGCACAAACTGCAAATGAAAAAGAGCTTTCTGTTTGCTTTGATCAACAATCAGGCATGTTTAATGAAGTCGCAGGCACGGAACTTTTTAATTCTGATGGTTCTGTTTCTCCTTTTATGGAAGAGCGTATTCGTTTTCTTGAAAGCTTTAAAATCGCTATGGAGAAAACGTCTGAATTTATCGACGCTCTTTTGGAAATGGATCTTCTAAGCCAAAAATCAATAAACGTGAAAAACGACAAAGGCCTTTCAGCGCAATTAGAGCATTTCTGGATTGTTGATGAAGAAAAACTGAACAAATTATCTGCACACCAACTGGCCAAACTCCATAAAAATGGATTTTTAGGGCTAATCTTTGCGCACCTTATGTCAACGAATAATCTTTTAAAAATACTTTCTCTGAAAGGCGAAAAGCAGCTGAGCAGCCATGAAGAGCAACCGCAAAAACAGGATGATCACTCTAAAAACAAAAAACTTACAAAGAAAAATAAAGAGAGCCTCAATTAAAATATGCCCATAAAAAATGACACAAAAAAAAGATGAAAATTTCACTCTCGTTCAAGCAGATCAAGCTATTTTAGCTGCAAGAAAAAATTGGCTGGATGGTCTTATAAAAACACGCGGCATGGCTGTACAAACAGCACAAGCTTATGAACGTGATACACGACAATTTTTGTCTTTTCTTTGTCAACATTTAGGGCACAAACCAACCTTCAGTGATCTCGCCAATTTGCAGGTTATTGACTTGCGTGCTTATTTTGCTTACCGTCGTACACGGGATATAAGTGCTCGCTCATTAAGCCGAGGAATGGCGGGATTGCGTTCTTTTTTCAGCTACTTATCCCGCGAAGGGATTGTCAACATCCCTGCGGCTCAACTGATTAGAATCCCCAAACAGCCAAAATCGCTACCAAAGCCTTTAGCAATAAAATCAGCATTGCATTTAGTTAAACAAAAAAATCAACAAGAAGATGAACCATGGATCATCGCCCGGAATTCTGCTGTTTTAATGCTCCTTTATGGCTGTGGAATGCGAATATCAGAAGCCTTAGCACTCACACCAGAACAATTTTCTGATCCCGAAAGAACAAGTTTATTCGTAACTGGAAAAGGAAAGAAAACGCGCCTTGTTCCCCTCATAAAAGTTGTTTACGAAGCCGTACAGAATTATTTAAAATGTTGTCCGTATACCTTAGTGAATAACCAACCAATGTTCCGCGGTGCTCGAGGTGGCCCTTTGCAACCATCTATTATTCAACGAGCCGTTCGAAACCTTCGAGCGTACCTGGGTTTACCAGAAACCGTCACTCCCCATACACTGCGTCATTCTTTTGCCACCCATCTTTTATCACGTGGAGGGGATTTGCGTACTATTCAAGAACTTCTTGGACATGCTTGCTTATCTACTACACAAGCCTATACCCATGTTGATACAGATCACTTATTGAAAATTTATAAAAAAGCGCATCCTCGCTCTTGAAAAAATTTTTGAATGAAAAGAGACATTAAACGGATCCAACCTCCAGTGCTAAAGCATGAACGCAGGTCGCTAATTCTTTCTGCAAAACTTTATAAATTGCTCGATGTATTTCTACGCGCGTCATGCCTGCAAAAGAAGAAGACAAAATTTTTACCCTAAAATGTGTTTCCCCTTTACCATCAAACGCGTGCTCACCATGACGATGTCCAGCGTGAAGGTGACTTTCATTAATTACTTCAAGCTTTTGCGGACAAAAAGCATCTAGAAGCTTTATTTTTATCGTTGTTTGAATCGCAGTGGACATTTTTGTTCCTTCACAAAATAAACAATGCAGCAACTCTTTTTCATTACCAAAGACAGTGTGAAAATAAATTTTTTAAAAGTCAATTCTTGTCAAATCAATTGATTTTGCATAAACAAAATACATGGAAACAACATCTAAATTATTTGACTCAATTCGAATCAGCTCTAATAAAAAACAAAAGAACGAATCACAAGCCCAACAATGTCAATGGGAAGGCTGTGAAAAACCGGGAACTCATAAAGCTCCAGCGGGACGAAATCACGAAGGGCAATATCTATACTTTTGCATTGATCATGTGCGTGCCTATAATAAAAATTTTAATTATTTCTCTGGCCTTAGCGATAAAGATGTTGCAAAGTTCCAAAAAGATGCGCTCACAGGACATCGCCCAACATGGCCCACAGATTTTAGTAATAACGTGTCGAAAAAAACAGCTGCAGATTACGCAAAAATTCGTTCTGGTACGGCAGCTTATCAAAATCGTATGCGCAATCCATTCTCGATGTTTACCCAACGTCATTCAAACAACAACTTCTCACGAAAATTAAAACCTTTAGAAGCAAAAGCTTTTGATACATTGGGCTTATCAGCCAATGCTTCTAGTGAAGACATCAAAACAAAATATAAAGAGTTGGTAAAAAAACACCATCCTGATTCTAATGGTGGCAATCGTTCTTCAGAAGAGCGTTTTCGCGATGTTTTACACGCCTATAATTTGCTAAAAAAATCTGGTTTGTGCTAAAAAAAATCCCTGCCTATACTAATCTATTTTCATTTGAACCATCATTATTTTCGTTTTTGCAAGACATTAAAAACACTGGTAAAGGAGTTTTTTCATATCTAAGACTTTCACTACAGGCCATTGCGTAAATACTCTAATTCTTGTATCGTTTTTCAATGAACACAAATAAAATAATTTCCTTTCTTTTCCAGAAAAATCAATGACAAAAACAAAGCTTCCAGTTGAAAATATGCCTGATATCACGCTTTCTGTCCGTGATCTGTTTCATATCGATACAGATATGAAAGTACCTGCTTTTAGCACAAAAAGCCCACATGTTCCCGATGTTGATCCAGATTATCTTTTCGATTTTCAAACAACTTTAGCGATTTTAGCGGGTTTTGCATTTAACCGCCGTGTTATGGTTTCCGGCTATCACGGAACAGGAAAATCTACACATATTGAACAAGTTGCAGCACGTCTCAACTGGCCTTGTATCCGGATTAATCTCGACAGTCATGTTAGCCGCATCGATCTCATTGGAAAAGATGCCATTATTTTAAAAGATGGCTTACAAGTAACGGAATTTAAAGAGGGAATTTTACCGTGGACTTATCAAAACAATATTGCTCTTGTTTTTGATGAATATGACGCAGGTCGTTCCGATGTTATGTTTGTCATCCAACGCGTCCTTGAAGCCTCTGGAAAATTAAGCTTGCTTGATCAAAACCGTGTTATCACACCTCATCCAGCTTTTCGTCTTTTTGCGACTGCAAATACTGTGGGTCTTGGTGATACAACAGGACTTTATCATGGCACACAACAAATCAACCAAGCTCAAATGGATCGCTGGTCCATTGTAACAATATTAAATTATTTACCTCATGACAAAGAGGTTGATATCGTTTGTTCAAAAGTTAAATCTTTTCAGAATGCCGAAGGAAAAAAAACAATTTCACAAATGGTGCACGTCGCTAATATGGTACGAAAATCTTTTATTAACGGGGATCTTTCAACAGTCATGAGTCCACGCACCGTCATTACTTGGGCAGAAAATACCACAATTTTTAAAAATATTGGATTTGCCTTCCGGTTAACCTTCCTTAATAAATGTGATGAACTCGAACGTTCTACCGTTGCAGAATTTTACCAACGCGCTTTTGGACAAGAGCTGCCAGAATCCCTTGTACAGTGTGTCGTACCTTAAGGAATACATCAATCATGGCCGCAGAAGTTAGCGATACCAGCCAAAATCTAACACACACCTTTCTCAACCGCCCCCTTGATGTTGAAGCTTTTAAGAAAGCTATTTCCACCTGTATTCGCGCAATTGCAGGCACACACAACCTCGAAATTTCCTTTAGTCACAATAAAGCATACCTAAACGAAAATTACGCACGTTTACCAAAACTACCACAACACGTAACAAATAAAGACATAACCGTTACCCGCGGATTGGGCGATTCCATAGCTCTACGCAAAGCGTGGCATAATAGCCGTATTCATATGCAGTGCGCCCCAGTAGAATCAGAAGCACGCGCCATATTTGACTCTCTCGAACAAACACGAGTTGAAGCAATCGGCATTTCAACTATGGAAGGGATCGCACAAAATCTTGATATAATGCTTGCCGATAAATATAAAAAAGCCAACTATCATAAGATTAATTCCCAAAGTGAACCTCCCCTCCAAGAAGCGATTGTACTTTTAGTACGTGAAAAAATAACAGCACGCCCTCTCCCAAAAGAAGCCAAGCCTATATTGGAATTCTGGCGTCACTCAATAGAACAAAAAGCTACAGAAGAACTGAACGAATTAACACATAACATTCACGATCAACATGCTTTTGCACGGATTGTTCGTCGGATGCTTGTTACACTAAAAATGTCAGTTCAACTAGAAGAAACTTCTGAAAGCGTAAACAATAAAAAATTTAAAAACAAATGCGAACTTAAAAACGAAGCAGAAGAAGACAGCAACAACGAAAAACGCACTCAAAGCGAAAAAAAAACAGAAGCTAAACAAGAAAGTGATGCACAAGACAAAGGAAAAACAAAAGCAGTTCAATCAAACAACGATAATAAAGCAGTAAAAGAAGAAGAGAGCCTTTGGCAAAAGAAATCGAATAACCCTAAACATCTTTTTGCTTTTTCAGAACAAATAGAAAGACTTGATGGCTATAAAGTTTTTACCCGTCAATTTGACGAAGTTTTGGAAGCAACGGATTTCTGTTCTGAAAGTGAATTGAATCACCTGCGTCATTGTCTTGATAAACAAATCTATCATCTCCAAAATATTGTTGGACGCTTAGCAAATCGCCTACAACGCCACCTTATGGCACAACAAAATCGTAGTTGGAATTTTGATCTTGAAGAGGGATATATCGATCCAGCAAGACTTACACGCCTTATTATTGATCCAATGCAACCACTTTCTTTTAAAATGGAAAGCAATACTAAGTTTCGAGACACGGTTGTTTCATTGCTCATCGATAATTCAGGATCGATGCGAGGACGGCCGATAACTGTTGCGGCAAGTTGTGCGGATATTTTGACACAAACTCTTGAACGTTGTGGAATCAAAGTTGAAATTTTAGGCTTTACTACCAAAACTTGGAAAGGAGGAAAATCACGCGAAAAATGGCTAAACCAACATAAACCTAAGAACCCTGGGCGCCTTAATGATTTATGTCACATCATATATAAAAGAGCTGACACAACATGGCGTCGAGCACGGCGTAATTTAGGGTTGATGTTGCAGGATGGCTTATTGAAAGAAAATATAGATGGTGAAGCATTGATTTGGGCTCATAAACGCCTTTTATCACGATGTGAACAGCGTCGCATTCTTATGGTCATTTCAGATGGAGCACCCATTGACGATTCAACCCTATCTGTTAACTCCAACAATTATCTTGAAAAACATTTACGCACAGTAATTCAAGAAATCCAAACACATTCACCTGTAGAACTTATTGCCATTGGAATTGGTCATGACGTCACAAGTTATTATCAACGTTCTGTAACAATTATGAATGCTGAAGAACTAGCCAACGCTATAACAAACCAATTAGCAGCTCTCTTCAGTAATAAAAAATTTCATTCTCGTAAAAAATTTTAAGAACAAGTTCTCTAAATAACAGCTTGTTATATTCAAATTTAAAATACACACATAGACCAAACTATCTATAAGCAAAACGGCATAAAAAGAGAGAAGAAAAAATTATTGCTTGTCGCAAATCAAAGATGAACTACTTTTTAAACTACTTTGGTAAAGAGGCAGCTTCACACTTTTAAGAATTGTTCCGTAAGGGATCAGCATACATACGCTCATAATGATTTTTATTGAAAAGTCACCAAAAGCAAGCGAAAACCAAACTGGAATCTCAAATCCAAAGAAAATAGTACTCTCGGTGATTGAGCTATTAGCATAATCTGCTATCTTATCGATAAAAGCAAAAGAGCTAGAAAAAGCAAGAGCAAAGAATATAACCGTATCCAAAGCCGAACTAACTAATGCAGCAGCTAGAGGTGCCTTCCACCATGCTTTACGTCGCAGAGGACTAAAAACGACAATATCGAGGAGCTGCGCAAATAAGAAAGCCGAGCTAGAAGCAATTGCAAGCCGTGGCGTAGCCAATACCCAAGAAACAAAAAAACCAGCATAAAAACCAGCATAAACCACACGCCTTGCCGCAGCTGGACCATAAAAACGATTGGTCAAATCATTGACTAAAAAAGCTATCGGGTACGTAAAAGCCCCATAGGTTAATAGTTCATTCAAACCAAACCAGTCGACAGGATATTGAACCAAAATATTAGAAGCGGTTACAGCAAAGCACATCACCAAACTGGAAAAAAAAATATATTTTCTCTTTTTCTGTGCTAGTAAAAACTGCATTCTAAGAACATCTCTTTTAGCTTTTGTAGCAGAAACAAGCAAATATAATGATAAAAAATCAAAAATCCTGAAAACAGTATGCCTCTCACGTGAAAAGCATGTGAATTAAAAAAACAACAATTACGCTGCTTGCTTAACCTTTTGTTCAGCTTTTTTCTTAACGATTTGGCGTTTTAACAAACGTGCACGTTGTGATAATTCTTTATCGCCAGCTTTTATTAAAAAGTTATCAAGCCCACCACAATGCTCAACAGAACGCAAAGCACTTGCCGAAACGCGCAAGCGATAACCTTGTTGCAATATTTCCGAAATCAATGTCACATTGCAAAGATTTGGCAAAAAACGACGACGGACTTTATTGTTCGCATGGCTAACATTATTGCCATAAAGAACGGCTTTCCTTGTCAATTCGCAAGCACGAGACATGAACTTCACCTTTAAACTCTAAAAAACTCTTAGACCACAAAACCTGTAAAACTTATGCAATACTGCATTGAACAGGCTGATAAATTATATCTCTGATAGGGTGTAGACGACAAAAGGTCAAGTCTTTTTTAAAACCTTTTGAATCCCTTGCAAATAATTCTCTTAATCTTTTCCTACAATTAGGGTGATAAAGCATGCAAAATGTTTTTTTTTAACACTCTCCATGCTACAAAGAATGCTTACGACATAAAGAAAGTATTAACGATGAGAAAAATACACGACTCCATAACAAAACTTCCAAACAAGCACATTAATTTCTCTTCTATTCTGTTTGGTGTTTTATGTATAAGTGCTTTTATTATCTTCAGTGCACTAGGCGTCTGGCAAATACAACGATTAAAATGGAAAACAGATCTCATCACAAGTGCCAATCAACGTATTCATTTAACCCCCACCGAAGCACCCTCCAAAAATCAATGGAAATATGTCACTTTTGAAAAAGATGAATATCGTCCTGTTGTCATTACGGGGAAATTACTCAAAAATAAAAACATTTTTGTTACTGCTGTAGCTCAAAACACCAGTGGTTATTGGGTTTTAACACCTCTACAAACAGATGATGATGCACTAACCTTTGTGAATCGTGGTTTTATTCCCATGGATGTACGCCATCACTTTCAACAGTCTGAACAACCAAACACCAACGACACAGCTAACATACATTCTGCTGAAAACGTAGAGCAAACCACAATTATCGGTCTGTTACGCATGAGTGAAAAAAATGGGGTTTTTCCACGCAAAAATAATCCCGATAACAACTTATGGTACGCACGCGATCTTCCTGCTATGGCACAAAAACTTGGCCTATCCATTGTTGCTCCTTATTTTATTGATGCTGGAAAAGCAACAACCCCGCAAGCAAACTTTCCTATTACAGGTTTAACTGTAGTACATTTTCGAAACAATCATCTTGTCTATGCTATCACGTGGTTTGTCTTAGCTGCTGGCGTATTAGGTGCCTCTATTTTTCTACTACGGCAAAAAAATTGAAGAAAATACATGAACACTCTAATACTTTGAAACAGGCTCTTAAGCATTTTTACTTTTAAAAATGTTTTTCATAAAATAATTAGAAATTAGTATATTGAAAATATTCCAAATTTGAAACCTATCTTTCTAAATGCCACAGCAATAAAAATCTTACCACACAGAAAAATACACCCGATTTCATCACGAAACTTGTAAATCTAAAGCTGCAGCAATAATTTCTTCATCAGACATTGATCAGCCTAATAAAGCTCCAGCACAATCAAACACCAGATTATAGACAACAATAAAACACACCATTGAGTATTAATAAAAATCAACAAGACTTAGAAAATAACGCTCTAGAATCGAGCAAATATCACCACAATTACTGCCAAACATTGAGTTTGTATTTAAAAAATAAGTTAATATATTTATTATGTGATGATAACAGCATAAATTCCAACAGGAATGCACAGCACGATATTTTTTACAAAACTTTATGTTATCCCCTCTAAATATAAGATAAAGAAAATTACACAAAATACTCCCATTATAGCTGCATAAACGACATGCATGTGGAATACAATGTGCTTATTTTAAATTCACTTTATCCAAGAGAAACAACAATAGAAATCAAAACAGTTAATGGCGAAAATGCCGCACACCTGTAAAAACCATGGCTAATCCGTGCGCATCAGCTGCAGCAATAACTTCTTCATCACGGACGGATCCTCCCGGTTGAATAACTGCTGTTGCACCAGCTTCAGCAACAGCTAATAAACCGTCTGCAAACGGAAAAAATGCATCTGACGCAACCACAGAACCTTTAGTGGGAACTTCTGTTAAACCCAACTTTTGTCCACTTTCTTCAGCTTTCCGTGCAGCAATTTTAGCTGAATCAATACGACTCATCTGGCCAGCACCAATCCCAACTGTTGCACTATTTTTTGCATAAACAATAGCATTTGACTTGACGTGTTTCACAACACGAAAAGCAAACTGAAGATCCCGCATTTCATCTTGACTTGGTGCCCGCTTTGTCACCACTTGCAGTTTAAGATCATCAACAACCATATTATCACGTGACTGCACCAAAATTCCCCCCGAAAGCGTTTTGGCAATAATCCCTCCACAACGTGGATCAGGTAAACCACCTGTAATCAACAAACGAAGATTTTTTTTCTGTGCAATAATTTCACGGGCTGCTTCTGTAACATCAGGAGCAATAATCACTTCCGTAAAAATTTTGATAATCTCCCCAGCACATTCTTCATCAAGTGGTTGATTTAAAGCAATAATTCCACCAAATGCTGAAACATTATCACACATAAGAGCTTTTAAATAAGCCTCTTTCAAACTTCGCCCTTCTGCAACACCACAAGGATTAGCATGCTTAATAAGAGCAACAGCAGCAGTTTTCCGGGGATCAAATTCTGCCACAAGTTCAAAAGCCGCATCTGTATCATTCATATTGTTATAAGAAAGTTCTTTGCCTTGCAAAAGTTTTGCTGTAGCAACACCAAAACGTTTATCACTATTTCGATAAAATGCTGCCTGTTGATGTGGATTTTCCCCATAGCGCATAACACTTTTAAGATGACCGGAAAAACTCTGCCAAGACGGCGTTTTAATTTGCAAGTCCTGTGCAAACCACTCTGCTATCGCTGAATCATAAGCAGCTGTATATGCATAAGCACGCATTGCTAACTGACGTCGCATAAAAAAACTTAAACAACCCTCATGCTGTTTTAATTCAGCAAGAATTTTATCGTAATCACTAACCGTTGTTACAACACCAGTATAAGCATGATTCTTAGCTGCAGCACGAATCATTGCCGGTCCACCGATATCAATATTTTCAATGATTGTTTGTCTATCTGCATCAGATTTGGAAGTCTCTTCGAAGGGATAAAGATTCACAACCAGAAGATCAATTCCATTTATACCATACCTTTCCATCGCATCAAAATGATTGGGATCTTGTCTTACTGCTAATAAAGCACCATGAATTAAGGGATGGAGAGTTTTGACACGACCATCCATTATTTCCGGAAACCCAGTAACTTCAGCAACATCTTTTACCGGCAAACCAGCAGCCATTAATATTTTTGCTGTTCCTCCTGTGGAAATCAATTCAATACCATAAGCATGGAGCGCTTGTGCAAACGCAACCACGCCTGTTTTATCAGATACAGAGAAAAGAGCACGACGAACCTGATGAAGATCCGGTATCGGAAAATTTTTTGCAACGATACCCATAATAGGAATCCTAAAAATTAAATAGTTAAAATCAAAACAAAATAAGCTTATGCGTTCATAGCACACGTCTTTATTAAAATACACCCAAAGGATAAAACGCCTTTAATTGTAAACACAAATAATAACTATTCTTCTATTCGTATTATGAAAGAAGCAACTCATTATTCCAACTAACGGCGTATAAAACGCCAACGTATTTTTTCTTGAAATGCAGGGCGGAAATACAAAACGATCTGTTGTGTACGTTGCGGACCTTTTAATCCAGCAAAATCGATAGAATCTTCAAGATAAATATCAGTATCTGGCGATATAAAATACCACACTTGCTCATTCTTCGTGGCTAAACGCACACGTTTACCATCATAGCTGACTTCAACTTGCGGGTGCAGATGAAACCGAACAGCAACACTATTTTGTTCATTTTGAGCTGCATTGTGTTTCTTTAATAACTTTTTGTTTGGCGTAAAAAAGCGGTCAAAACCCTCAATCATTGCTCCATTTGTCGCTAACACGAGACCACGCTCATGAACAAGATTAAAAGACTGCATATAACCATTATGACTCGCAATAAAACCTGTCTTCTCTGAGTCCTCTATACGACGCACTTTAATATCTGTTGGCCCTGCCAGTAAAAGTGAAGGACCATTTCTCTTTTTTTTATGGAAAAGACCCACTGAACAATCGTTCACTGTTGCTGTTGAATGTGCTGCGGTGACACGCCCTAAATGTCGATACTCTTCACGCCCATAGGGATTAACACCTGTGTTGATAATAAAGCGGCTTCCACGTGAAGACATTTCGAAAGACAAACACCCAGAACAAGCATACTCTGCAACAGAGCGTGGTGGAAACTTTCCTGTATCTGCAAGCACCGTAGTTTGATTAGATTGTAAACGCTGAAACCCTGAATAACGTGCATAACTAAAAGGATGCCCCACTGTTTCATCAAACTCTAAAAGCGTCGATAAACGCTCAGACACAAGGGGGCCAACACCATTAAAACGCGCTAATGTTTGGTCTTCATGGATAAAAAACCGTAAAGCTGGCAACATACGCTCAACAGAATCAATCAAAGCACGTGGTGCCGTTTCATTGCTGCGCATAAAAAGATGACGTAAAGACAGTAAATCTGATAATAAATTGAGTAAAAGTGCAGGACTACGCGAAATATGGCCACCATCAAGCAAAATCTGACGAGAAAGTTCCTCTATGAGAAAGGCTTGCACCTTCTTTTTTATTGCCGCAGAAACAGGCAAAGCAAGAGATGCGAATGTCAAAGCTGCTGCAGCTTGTAAACGTTGATCATTCTTTTCCATACTGCCAATCATCACACGTAAATAACGAAACTGGAAACCAAGTGCACGCAAAAAGCGTTTTTCAAACCGCTCACTTGCACCTTGCAACAACATTTTTGAGTGACAAATCCACGAAATCAAACGTCGTGCTACAACTGGCCCACTCCAAGGAAGCCCTTTTACCTTCTTTCCACTATGATCAAGCCAATCTTCTACGAGAGAACGCGCATGTGCCGCAGCTAAATCACTCTGCGCTGCCGCCATATGTCGCAACCAATGAAAATCATGAAGAGCCGCTTCCCATTCCAGCGTTGGTGGAACCAATGAAAAAGGAGAAACAGCACCAGAATGAACAATACGACCCGCAAAAGCAAAACGACCATGATAAAATTCATGCGCCATTATCGGATCAGCTAAACACAAATCAATGGGATGCGCTAAAATTTTATAGGGACGAAACCCTGAAAACCGCCAACGAAACAGTGGCCCAACCCATAAACGCCGTACAAATTGGTGTGTCATATACATAAAGGCCGCCACCTTTACCCGAGAACCATTTACCGCAACTGCCACAATCTCATCTCCATATATGCTAAATTGTGTACAATTTCAGCCATTTTAGTAAATGAATCGTTAATTAAGCCACTTTCCGTAAACGTGCTGCAAAAAAACCATCCATTCCTAAAAACACGTTTCTCTCAGCATTAAAGTTTTCACGACAAAAATCTGCAGGGGTTGTACGCAAAGTTCCCTTAACAGAAAGCAAATGCGCCATAGTACCCATTTCCTCTATACAAATAGGCTCTAAAATAATGTCATTACGTTCCGATAAAATTTTCTCAATGAGATCTTCACCTTCTTCTCTTGCTAACGAACAATTGGAAAAAACAATGCGTCCACCCTTTTTCACCAAAGCAATTGCCACACAAAGTAAATCATATTGCAACGCCGCCAATTTGACGATATCACCCATTGATTTCGTCCATAAAATATCCGGATGACGACGTATCGTTCCTGTAGAAGAGCAAGGAGCATCAAGAAGAACAGCATCGAAAAGCCGTTCTGGATGGAAATTTCTCACGTCCCCCTGCCAAGTGTGAACTGAAAAATGAAGCCGCTTCATGTTTTCCTGTAAACGCTTTATCCGATTAGCAGACATATCAACTGCCGTCACATTCGCCCCTTGCAAAGCCAATTGTGCTGTTTTTCCTCCAGGGCTTGCACAAAGATCTGCAACATTTTTCCCCTTAATATCTCCAAGTAAACACGCAGGCAAAGCTGCAGCAAAATCTTGAATCCACCAAGCACCTTCTGCATAGCCTGGTAAACCAGAAACAGAGCAATCCAAACGGCTTAACCGAACAGAACCATTGGATAAAACAACACCCCCAAGCCGTTTAGCCCATCCAGAGCTATCGGATTTTACTGTTAAATCTAGCGGGGGCTCAACACTTTGAATTGCTAAAATCTGTTCAGCCTTTTCTGCTCCATAAGTTGATACTAAAAGCTGGCCAAACCACGTCGGAATCTCTTCAATGCTCGGAGCTTTTTGGCGTAAAAGCACCACATTACGCGCAACATTGCGTAAAAGAGCATTCACCACCCCTGAAAAACGGCGCATACGAGGATCAAGTTTAGCCAAACGTACGGCCAAATCAATCGCTGCATGATCAGGAATATCAAGATAAAGAATTTGTGCTACACTGATATGCAACAGATGTTGAAGTGAAAGTGCTTGTGGAGGCAAAGGACGCATCAAAAAGCTTGATAAAGCGGCCGTAATCTGCCCCCTATGACGCAATGACGCTACCAAAATGGCTCGGCACAACGAACGATCCCGCTGTGAAAGCCCTAAATATTGTGGGTGCCCATGCTCATTATCCGTTAACCCCGAAAGAGACGCGTGTTTATCAAGGATAGCTCCTAAAAGACGAACACACAACTGCCGAACACCTAATCCCGGAGTACTCTTTTCAGACACACGCCCCACTTGCTTGTGTTTCAAAACAACACCTTTATACCTTTTTTCCTTAAAAGCTCTATGATCGAGACTTTTTTGAATCTTCATAACGAAGCCAAGAAGGGCGTTTCGTAACGCGTTGAGAAGCACTAGCTTCCTGACTATCTGTCATACTGCTTTGAGCATTTTGATCTAAATCTCCATCACCTCTGCCTTTTTCATGCAAACCACCTTGGCCATCCCATCCCATGCCTTCGATCACCTTTTTATCCATTTTTTCCGCTTGCTGAAGAAGAGCTGCAATGCGATTTGCAGTCGCAGGATGCGTAGAAAAAAGACTATCAGCCCCTTCACCACTCAAGGGATTGATAATAAACATATGTGCTGTTGCCGGATTATGCTCTGCCTCTTCATTGTATACCCTAGATCCACCATCTGCAATTTTACGCAACGCCGAAGCTAACCATAAAGGGTTACCACATATTTCAGCCCCCCGACGATCAGCTGCATATTCACGTGTACGGCTAATAGCCATCTGCACCAGCATAGCCGCAAAAGGAGCCACAAGCAGAGCAATAATACCCCCAATCCCCCCTGCACCATGAGAATGTTCTGAAGAGTTACGCGATCCCCCCATAAAAAAAGCGAAATTACCAAGCATAGAAATCGCCCCAGCAATCGTTGCGGTCAGGGTCATTGTCAATGTATCACGATGCTCAATATGCGCTAACTCATGTGCCATAACCCCAGAAATTTCCTCCACACTTAACCGCTTTAACAATCCAGTACTCGCAGCAACAGCTGCATTTTGGGGATTACGTCCTGTAGCAAAAGCATTCGGCTGCGCACTATCAATAATGTAAACTTTTGGTTGAGGAAGAGAAGCCCTTTGAGCAAGATTACTTACAATCTTATAATAAACCGGCGATGAATATTGATCAACCTCACGCGCACCATACATACGTAAAACAATTTTATCAGAATTCCAATAAGAAAAAAAATTTAAGCCACTTGCAATCAGCAATGCAATGATCATGCCACTGCCCCCTCCAACAAGATAACCAACTCCTACAAAAAGAGCAGTCATAAAAGCCAAAAGCATCGCTGTACGCATGATATTCATTACTCAAAAAACTCCATGATAAAACACAAATAATACTATATGATGGGGCTTTCTTTATACTTCTTCAATGTAATAGGTGTAAAATGAATGAAAAAGATGAAAAAATAAGCAAAAAAAATGCAACTACTAATAAACAGAAATCCCTCTCTCCTACAGCACAACGCGCTTTAAACGAAGCTGAAGAAAGGCGTAAAAATGCAACAAATGAAAAAAAACCTTTAGAAAACGGTGGACGCGGCGGCAAAGACCCTTCACGCTATGGAGATTGGGAAATCAATGGCCGCGCCATTGATTTCTAAAAGACAAGCGCTGACTTAAAAAAAATCAAACACTTTTTAAAGAAGATCCATTTTTATCTGTCAAAAATGGATAATAATCATCTTTATTTATAAAAGCTTTTAAAGACACAACGGATTGTGTGAAAAGGCAATCATACTTCTTCTGCTACTTCAGCTTCAGCAGCAGCTTGTTTTGCTGCTGCGATACGTTCTTGTGCCTTTGTTCCAGGTTCACCTTTGTGTGGATTATTGCGAATTGGACGCTTTTTTAAGCCAGCAGCATCTAAAAACCGTAAAACGCGATCTGTTGGTTGAGCTCCATGACTAAGCCAATATTGGATACGTTCTTCATCAAGCTTTACACGCGGCCCATCTTTAGGCAACATTGGATCCCATGCGCCAACACGTTCAAGAAACCGTCCATCGCGCGGACTACGAACATCCGCAACAACAATATGATAGTAAGGACGCTTTTTTGAACCTCCACGGGACAAACGAATTTTTAATGCCATATTTATCTCCTATTGTCAGTTCTGGCTTTCTTTTAAATTATTGTGTTTTATTTTTGCTCTTCAGCAATTACCTCATGCTGATGTACAACCTCTTTAATGACAAACTTCAAAAATCTTTCAGCGAAATCGGGATCAAGATGACTATCTATAGCCAATTTACGCAACCTCTCTACCTGACGCTGCTCACGTAGAGAATCTACTGTAGGCAAATCGTAACGAGCTTTTAAAAGCCCTATTGCCTTCGTACAACGAAAGCGCTCTGCTAAAATATGAACCAACGTTGCATCAAAATTATCAATAGATGCTCGTAAATACACTAATTCATCTAATACTTTTTTCTGCGTCATACCTTTTTCCCTCTCTGCATCCTATTTTTTCTTGGGATGCTGAGGAAATTTTCCCCGACCAGAAACGCCATTAGAAAGACCAGGAAACGTAAGCCCACGCCCTGGCAGACCAGGTAAAACCGTTCCCCCATTACTATTTTCAATCTGCTTTTGGAGTGTTGATAATTGCTTTGGATCAAATCCCGATAAATCAGGCAGGACTCCAGAACTTCCAGCAACATCTCCCATATCACCAAACCCCATCTTAGAGCCAAATCCTCCTAAAATTTTGCCCATTAAACCGCTTTTGCCCTTACCTCCCATAGCTTTCATCATATCAGCCATTTGGCGATGTATTTTTAAAAGCTTATTAATATCAGCAGCACTTGTGCCAGAGCCCTTAGCAATCCGTTTTTTACGACTATGTTTCAAAAGATCGGGATTGGCCCGTTCTAGGGGCGTCATTGATGAAATAATAGCCAATTGACGATTAAACAAACGGTCATCAAATCCCGCAGCAGCAATCTGATCTTTTATCTTACCAAAACCCGGCAACATTCCCATAATGCCACCCATTCCCCCAAGTTTTTTCATTTTCTGCAATTGCTCTGCAAGATCATCTAGATCGAATCTTTTAGCCTGCATCTTTTTTGCAAAAGCTGCCATTTTCTCATGATCCATTGTTTCAGCAGCTTTTTCAACTAAAGAAACAATATCACCCATCCCGAGAATACGGTCAGCAATGCGACGAGGATGGAACTCCTCCAAAGCATCTATTTTTTCACCGATTCCAATTGCTTTAATCGGCTTTCCCGTAACAGCACGCATTGAAAGAGCAGCACCACCGCGGCCATCACTATCCATACGTGTTAAAATAATTCCTGTAACTCCCACACGTTCATCAAAAGAACGCGCAAGATGAACAGCATCTTGACCAGTCAAACTATCAGCAACCAACATAATTTCATGAGGAAGAGAACAAGCTTTAATTTCAGCTAATTCGAGCATCAAAGCTTCATCAACATGGTTACGACCCGCTGTATCAAGAATCAGCACATCATAACCACCCAATTTGGCTGCCTGTACCGCACGTGATGCAATATCAACAGGAGATTGACCGGCGATAATAGGCAAACTTGCAAGTTCTGCTTGTTCTCCTAATTGGCGTAGTTGTTCCTGGGCTGCAGGACGACGTGTATCTAAGGACGCCATGAGAACTTTTTTATTATTTTTGACAGTTAAACGCTTTGCAAGTTTTGCGGTTGTTGTGGTTTTCCCAGAACCTTGCAAACCAATCATCATAATAACAACAGGTGCCGGTGCATTTAAATCACTCAGAACACCTTCACTTCCAAGGACATTAACCAATTCTTCATGAACAATTTTAACAACCATCTGGCCGGGTTTAATTGATTTGACAATCGCGGCTCCAACAGCTTTTTCACGAACCCTATCAGTAAAAGAACGGGCGACATCAAGTGCAACATCAGCTTCTAATAAAGCACGACGAATTTCGCGCAACGCCACTGTGACATCCTGATCCGATAACGCTCCACGTCCTGTCAAATGAGACAGTATGGAGCCAAGCCGATCTTGTAAAGATTCAAACATTACCTACCTCATTGCTGCATAACAAACAAACCGCAAAAGCATCCGAGAACGCATCGCGCCGTCGGATGTTGACCTCTGAGATCTCTTTATACCCTTAACTGGGGTCTCAGTCGGTGGCTCCAAGTTAATTTGGTCACTGAAAGCTCACTCTTTCAAACAATAAAACCCCCATTTTGTCAAGATTTATCATACAGTACCTTAAAAAGATAGCAAAATTTACTCTTTAGAACTATCAACGTCAACACGCACAAAACAACCTGTCTCATGCTCTACATTCCATAATTCACCGCTTGAGATATCAAACCAAACCCCGTGTAGTTTCAAAATGCCCTGATCTTTGCGTGCCTTTATATATGGAAATGTTTCTAAATTCCTCAACGAATGACGAATAGAAAGTTGCTCCAATGCGACCTGTTGTTCTAACACGGTCAGCGACTTATTGCTAACAACTGTTTCCGCTGCTAGCGCTAAAAGACTTATCCATTGACCAATAAAATCATTTGAAGATAAAGCTTTACACGTTCCCTTAAGAGCAGTTTTCACCCCCCCACAATGAGCATGACCAAAAACAACAATATGTTTAACCTCAAGCAATTGCACAGCATATTCAATAGCTGCTGATGTTGCGTGATATTTTTGGTCAGGAGAAAAAGGCGGGACCAAATTTGCCACGTTACGTAAAGTAAAAATTTCGCCTATATTAGCATCAAAAATCGTTTCTGGTACTGCCCGCGAATCACAACAAGCAATAACCAGAACTTCAGGCTTTTGTCCTTCAATTGCCAATTGTTGATAATGTTCTACTTTATATAAAAAGTTATTATTTATAAATGATTTATAACCACTTAAAAGTCTTTCTGGTAAACACACCATTCTCTATTTACTTTCTCTATTTAATTTTACTTTATATATTTTTAAGAACAGACTATTCTTACCATGAAATACTAAAACTGCCCTTAATAGACACAATATATTTTCTTAAAATAGAAAATTATTACTGTAAAATAGAAAAAATAAATTTACCCTGCACAAATAACAACTATCCTCTTTAGGGGGAAGATGTTACACTACAATAAGCAGTATGATAATTTGCTTCTACAAATAATAAAGCCTAAAAATTAAAAGGGAATACTATTGTGTTACAAGAAAAAGCATCAGCAACAAAAAGTGAACAAGATAAAATAAAACAGACTCTTTTTGCTCATACGGATAAAGAAGATACAGCCTGCTATAAAAGTAAAGAACTTGAAGAAGCCGCAACAGCCGCCATTGAAGCTCTTAATCTCCACAAGACAGGGAAAAATACTATCTGCCTTGAACAAAATTTGACCCGCAATAACAAACCCATAACCGTTATAACGCTCGTCAACGACAACAAACCTTTCCTCCTCGATTCTATTTTAAATGTTTTCAATCAGAACAAAAATCACATTCATTTGATTGCTCATCCCATCCTTGATTGCCCTTCCGGACAACGCATCAGCTTAGTACAAATTCACATTGAGCCATTAAATGAGCAGCAGATACAAAAGTGCAAAGACGAACTTACCTTAGTTCTTGAACAAGTAAATGCTGCTGTGCAAGACTGGAAGCCTATGCTTGAAGAGGTAAAAAAGCATATCCACACCTATAAAACCAACCTCCCATCAAACTACAAACAAGAAGGTGAAAAAGCCATTGAATTTCTCAATTGGCTGATGGATGATAATTTCATCTTTCTCGGCATACGTACTTATAATTTCACCAAAG
The DNA here is from genome assembly GCF_037070895.1 of Bartonella vaga. Taxonomy (NCBI): domain Bacteria; kingdom Pseudomonadati; phylum Pseudomonadota; class Alphaproteobacteria; order Hyphomicrobiales; family Bartonellaceae; genus Bartonella; species Bartonella vaga. The sequence continues at coordinate 257,149 of NZ_JAYMZK010000001.1, read as the reverse complement.
GTCAAGAACCGACAAAAGCCTTTACAGCCAGCGGCACTGAATTGGGTATTCTTACCGATGCTTCCATTCGCATTATTGGCGATTCACGTGTGGAAGAACCTCCTCAAGAAATATTATCCTTTATGGAGAGCGATAACTTGCTTATTGTGACAAAAGCCAACAGTCGTTCAAAAATTCATCGTCCTGTTTGGCTCGATTATATCGGGCTTAAAATCTTTGATACAAAAGGCGCTCTACGCGGAGAATTGCGCATTGTAGGGCTTTTTACCTCCTCAGCTTACACACGCTCGATTTTGCAAATCCCTTTCTTAAAAGAGAAAGCCATAACCATTATCCAACGCCTTGGACATAATCGCACTGACTATTCTGGAAAAGCACTTATTAGTGTTTTAGAAACCTATCCAAGAGATGAAATGTTTCGTTCTGATATTGATACATTGACAGAAAATGCCAAACTTATCATGCAATTAGACGAACGTCCACGTTTGCGGGTACTTGTTCATACTGATCCTTTTGAGCGCTTTGTATCTATACTTGTCTATATACCCCGTGAACAATATAGCAGCCACATTCGCGAAAAAGTTGGCGAATATTTTGTTGAGCTTTACAATGGTGATTTTTTTGAATCTTACCCGTTGTTTTTGGAAAGCACCCTTACCCGTGTGTATTATACAATCCATCGTAAAGGGAGCGAAAGTGCTCCTTTTATCGAGCGTACCAAACTTGAACAGCATGTGCGTTTCATAGCGCGAAGTTGGGAAGATAATATTCAAGCCATAGCTCTTACCCGCAAAACAACAGAGCAACAAGTGCGTTTGGCCAGCCAGTTTCCTAACAGCTATCGTGACTTATTTTCAGCTGAAAACGCCATTGAAGATGCTGGGCATATTTTAAGCCTTAATGATAAAAAACCACTTTTCGTTACTTTTCATCAACCACATAATAAAGAAAAACAAATAATTTCTCTCCGGCTCTTTCACCAGCACAAAGAGCTAGCACTTTCCAAACGTGTACCGCTTCTTGAAAATATGGGATTTCTGGTCATTGCTGAACAAACTCTTGAATTACCAGACGGCAATGGACAGTCTGTATATCTTCATGATATGCAGCTAGAAAGCGCTTTTAAAATCTGTATCGATTTCGATAAAAACGCTCAAAAGCACGCAGAAACATTTAAAGCTACGTGGGCTTTAAATGCTGACAATGATGCTTTTAATGCCTTAACCCAAACAGCACAACTTGATTGGCGTGAAATTGTTGTCCTGCGCTATTATGGACGCTATCTACAACAAGCTGGAATTCCTTATTCACAAAACCGTGTTGCCCAAACTTTAAACACCTATCCTGAAATTACAAAAGATCTTTATGCTTTGTTTCATTTGAAGTTTCATCAAAGCCATACAAAACAAGAACGCGAGAAAAAACAAGAAATTATTCAACAACTTATTGAAGAAAAATTGCAAAAAGTACCAAGTCTAGATGATGACATCATCTTACGCCGTTATCGTAATCTCATCAATGCGAGTTTACGAACCAACGCCTTTACTCCTCTTCCAGATGGTAGCCCAAGGCGTATTTTAGCAACCAAGTTGGATCCACGCAAAATTGAAGGTTTGCCTGAACCGCGTCCTTATCGAGAAATTTTTGTTTATGGGCCAGAAGTTGAAGGCGTTCATTTGCGGTTTGGCTCTATCGCTCGTGGTGGAATTCGTTGGTCTGATCGTGCATTAGATTATCGCACTGAAGTACTCAATTTAGTGAAAGCTCAACAGGTAAAAAATGCGGTTATCGTTCCTGTAGGTGCAAAAGGTGGGTTTTATCCTCATCGCCTTCCCCAAACTAATGACCGTGCCATAATAGTAGAAGCTGCACGACAAGCTTATATTGATTTTATCATGGCTTTGCTTTCCATCACAGACAATCTGGTTAACGGCCAAATAAACCATCCTCATAACATTATCTGTCATGATGACTATGACCCTTATTTTGTTGTCGCTGCAGACAAAGGCACCGCAACCTTTTCTGATACAGCCAATACTATCAGCAAAGAAAACAACTTTTGGCTTGATGATGCTTTTGCTTCTGGAGGTTCAGCAGGCTATGATCACAAAGCCATCGGAATTACAGCTAAAGGTGCGTGGGAAGCGGTTAAAAGACATTTTCGAGAATCTTTTAATCACGATATTCAAACTATCCCTTTCACCTGTATCGGTGTTGGAGATATGTCCGGTGATGTTTTTGGAAATGGAATGTTACTTTCTAAACAAACAAAACTTATCGCAGCCTTTGATCACCGCGATATTTTTATTGACCCCAATCCAAACATAACTGAAAGCTACGCAGAACGTATGCGTCTCTTTCAACTTTCTCGTTCAAGCTGGCAAGACTACGACCACACCAAATTGTCAAAAGGCGGTGGTATTTTCTCACGAACAGCTAAAACCATTACTCTTTCACCAGAAGCAGCACAAGCTATTGGTTTTGAAAAACAAACAGGAACGCCCTTTGAAATTATCTCTGCCATTCTCAAAGCACCTGTTGATCTTTTATGGTTTGGAGGCATTGGTACTTATATCCGTGCAACAACAGAAACTAATGAACAAGTAGGAGATCGTGCTAATGATGCATTACGCATCACCGGTGCACAAGTCCGTGCAAAAGTTATTGGTGAAGGAGCTAACCTTGGCGTTACACAACGTGGTCGGATTGAATATGTCTTAAACGGTGGACGATGCAATACAGATGCCATTGATAACTCTGCAGGTGTTAATTGTTCAGATGTTGAGGTCAATATCAAAATTGTTCTCGCATCAGCACTTCATGCAAAAACGCTTACTCATGAAGCACGCAATGAACTCTTGAAAAAAATGACTCCACAAGTTGAACAATTAGTTCTGCGCAACAATTATTTACAACCACTAGCCCTTTCCTTGGCTGAAAGCCAAAGCGTTGCTGACTTGCCTTATCAAATACGCTTTATGCATGATTTGGAACAGAAAAAGCTTCTGGATCGTAGAGTTGAAATTCTCCCTGATGAGCAAACGTTGCGACAAAGAATAACCCAAGGGCAAGCCCTTGTGCGTCCAGAACTCGCCGTTATTTTGGCATATGCTAAATTAACTTTAAAAGAAGAAATCGTTCACAGCCCCATTGTCGATGATCATTATTTTAATGCAATTTTATTGCGCTATTTCCCAACTCAAATTCAAGAAAACTTCGAGAAAGAAATCATTAATCATCAGTTGCGTCGTAATATTATTGCAACCCTCATTGCAAATGATATTGTAAATCGTGGAGGCCCTACTTTTGTTAATCGATTACAAGATGCAACAGGGCAAAATATTGAAAATATTATTCGCGTTTTCATCACACTATGCGATGGTTTTGAAATACCTCAATTGTCTGACCAAATTGATAAGCTTGATAATAAGATACCTGGTCTTGTCCAAAATAAATTCTACGCAGCCATCACTGCAATGCTTCTTGAAACAGTCAATTGGGGTTTGCGCAATATGGATCTTTCTGTTCCATTAGAAGAACTTGTGAAAATAATGAAACAAGCCCGCAGTGTTATTGAACAACTTCTTACACATTCTAATGATAAAGATATTAATCAAAAAATTAGAGAAAAAGAAACACATTATAACGAAGAAGGAGCACCAAAAACCTTAGCAAGACAATTGGCTCTCTTGGAAGCTGCCCCAATAATTTGTGATATTTCTTTGATTGCAAAACAAACCAACAGCGACCTTATTCAAACCGCAGAGATCTATTTCTCACTTGCTCAAATTATTCGTATAAATCGCATTAATGAAGCAAGTCAAACAATTCCCATACTAGACTATTATGATAGTATGGCCTTAAGCCAAGCAAAAGAAAATATTGCCGAAAGCTTACGGAAAATTGTTAGGAAAATCCTAAAAAATTATGGAGCAAAAAATGATCCGTTCACAGCTTGGAAAAAAACACAAGAAGACCAAATTCATAATATAACGAATCGTATTTCTGCTCTCATTGAAAACGATCTCAATATTTCTCGGTTTACCTTTGCTGCAGGTATGATCGCGCAACTTTAAAACATAATTTTTCAGACTTAAAGTGGTGCAAGACGGCCAAATTTTAAAAAACCTAACTTTACCCATCCATGAGTAATAAACGAGGGTAGAAGAGGGTGGCCGTCTGCATTTTTATGCATAATGCTCAAAATAAAAAATAAAGATTGAAGATTATTAGCTTTCTTGGAAAACAAACACTACATAGTTTAAAAAACTTCATATGCTGAGTAAAGACAAGCCCAAATTTTGTTGTCAAATATCTTTATCATCAAAAGAAAAAAGCTCTCTGACACACACTACACTACTTGTATGAAAAATAAATTCACCGCACCTTAAAATGCCACTTTGCCTATACAAATTCTGCTTTCAACTCCCTCCTCTATTTTTAACAGATGGGGCTTTTAAATGACCCTCAATCTTTGGAAAATCAACAAAATAAGGTGCAAAAAACATAGAAGAATCAAAATCATCGAAAGTAATATGCCCTGATAAATTATTATTCTCGCGTTTAAGATAAAGACGTAAAACTTCTACTGTGATTTTTGGATACATTATTTTTGTTTAACGAAGACACAATTACATCCTGTAGCATTTCTCAAGAATGTTTGATCTCCAACATTTTCTTTGCCTCTTCTTTATTATTTTTTGTATGAGATCCTAATTTTTCTTGAAACTTCTGATACCCAAGAGATGACACCATTGGTACAGTTTCAAGTCTTTCAGCCATAAACTTAAATGTCTTATCCGTTATCCAATAAGATGCTGTTTTAATTATCGAATTGCGCCAGTGTAACACTATAGAAGTTTTTCCAGCAAAAATAATTGACGCAGAAGAATGAATTTTAACCTCTACCCTATGATGTGCATACATTGGTGCACCAGCCATCAAACGACTCGTTTATAAAGAAATCCCGTACAAAGGCCAAGCAAACTGAAATTGATCGCAAACAATATCAATAGGTAACCGGATAACTGTTCTTGTGTAGATACTCGCACACAGCTATCATATTATTGGCGGACACCCTGTTAATAAATTGGAAACATGATCTTCTATTGAATGTGAAAAAAACAGACCGAGCGATAAATGAGCATCAGAAAAAGACAAAATAATCCACAAAGTAAATGACTTAAAGACAAGCTTTTCCGTATTGATTTCAACGGAAAGAACATAGACAAAAGTTATAACTTTCCTTCTCTAATTGTGGTGACCAAAATTCTTAAATTTCACACTTGTGTGGTAGATACACAAAAAATCTGTTGCAATGCATTTTCAAACCATTGGCTCAAAGCCTTATCATAGCTTAAACGGCCTTTTAAATGTTCGGAAGCAGGTTGAGCACCTTTTTCAATCAATTTGTGTGCGGAATGAATCACTAAACGCCGTATCATAGCACGCGTAAATTCAGCATGAAATTGCAATCCCCACGCATTATTTCCATAACGGAAAGCTTGTATAGGGTACGTACAACCTGTTGCCAAAAGTACTGCCTCTTTAGGTAAATCATAAATACCTTCATCATGAAAATGATAGACCATTTCTGGCCAATTCATCAATGCCTTTTCTTGTAAGGTTCCTTCCAGTGGATACCATCCAACTTCAACTGTTCCATCACTTCTTGCAGCAACACGCCCCCTAGATTTCTCGCTAACATTTGTGCTCCAAGACAAATACCCAAAAAAGGCTTATTCTCTGTTCAGTGCCAAAGAAATCCAATCAATTTCCTCACGAATATATGCATCCTTATCATTCACCCTCATCGCCCCCCCTAAAATTACAATACCGGAGTAATGCTCCAATGTATCAGGGAGTTTCTGGCCAAAAATATGGTGGTAAATATCAAGAACAAAACCACTTTGTTGCAAAAATTTTCCCAAACGACCAGTATATGTAGATCGACGATGAATAACGACTGCAATTCTTGGTTTACTATTTCTATGCTTTTTATTAAGACACTTTTGTATTAAAAACATTTTTTAATCAATCACCTCTGCGATCAAATAAAGTTTTTTTTAAAGCACAAAAGAATAATTTTGGCGAACAATATTCACTATAATTCTCTTTTTTTAAAACAGACGAAATTTTTTCTTGGACAAATATGCTCTCTCTTCTTCTGTTTTTACCCCTGGATCGTCAACATTTAAGCGAATTTGACTTAATAGTTCAGCATCCTGTTTTTCCACTTGCGCATTATGTAAAAGAGAATTCTCTACAAGAAATGATTCTTTAAACACCTTATCTTCAATACTAGAACTTTTTCCCACGATATCTTCTTTATCTTGATCTTGTTTTTTTTGCACATCAATATCATCAACCTCTAGTGTGAGAGGAGGATGGCTGGGAGGCGCTTTCCATTCAAAGCGGTCTAAACGTCCACTTATTGGAGAAACTGCAGACCAGGAAGAAAAAATAGCACCATCACACATCCATACCGGATCGCGTTCAGCACGAAGTGCCAAAGAAAGCCATTGACGCACTGCACCATGATTATTTCCCTGTACCTCTTCAATATCTGCCAACAATAAATAAACACTTTCCCGCGGATGATATTGAAGTGCTTTTTGGGCCTGTGACCTTGCTAGGGCTATTTCGCCAGCATCCAAAGCAGCTTTAGCAACAAGAAAAGCCGATTCAAATGTATCTTTGTTACAAGAAGCAAGTGTCTTAGCTTCTCTCAATCGCCCAACAGCTCCCTCTTCTTTTTCGAGGTAAAGCATCCCTAAATCAGGATGAGGTTCTTTTTTCCAAGCTGTAATAATCATTTTATCAGCTTTACGCACTTCGTTTAATTTATAAAGGATATCAGCAGCAATAGTTGTTATCGGAACAAAATCAGGTACCAACTTGTGTGCTTTCAAAATGGTTGCGCGTGCTGCCGCAGGATGTGTCTCAAATAAATGACGGGCTTGTCCACTTAACAGCAAAGCCTGTATATGTTGACGCTTTTTCGTTGAGCGGACATCTCGTGGTAAAGCTTTTTGCGCACGTTCAAAAACAGCAAGTGCTTTGTCCCACTGTCCGTTCCTACTGAACTCATCAAGCACAGCTTGATGAGCCCAAAAAAGTGCTGGTGATAAAGCTTGCGCTTCTTCTGCATATTGCTGTGCTACTTCATAAGCTTCGCTCTTAATAGCTTCACGAAACAAACCGTAAAGCCCTGCCAATTTTGTCGATGTTTCTTTTCTCATCTCTTCATAAAGACTGATGGCGCGGGCAGAATTATTTTGCAAAGAAAATATTTGTGCTTGTAAAAGTTTTACCAACGGCTCATGTTGTCCTGAAAAATACTTTACAACTCGAGCCTCCATTTGTTGAGCCAAAATGCTATCGCCCGCAAAAACAGCAAGAATTCCCTGTGAAAGAGCTTCATAAGCGCGCTTTTTATGACGTTTATAAAAATAATTGGAAAGAGCGCTAGATAAAGAAAAAATTACAGACAAAAACCACCATAAAAGCACCAGCGTTGCGAAAAATAAAATAAGCGCGCTTAACACTGTGAGTAATGAGGCTGAAAACCTAAAATGCAAAAATGTTAAGACAAAAACACCATTATTATTAGCAACCCACCCGAAAGCTAAACCGAGCACACATACAACAAAAATATAAATAAAAACACGTATCATCTTGAGCCTATTTACATCTTTGTTTCCTTAAAAGAACCTTGTTGCACCGACACTAGCAACTGCTGGAGGAACCGATAAACAGCAATGTGTGTTTCAAGTTGATGAGCAAAATTCATCGAAACATTTTTTGCACTTTGGGGCAATGTTTGCCATTCACTCAAAGCCTTTTCGTAATCACCTGCCTGAATAGCAACTTCCATTCGCGCCGCAATTGCTTCTAACGTCATACCTTCAACATTTCCGATAGGTCGTAAAACAATAAGACCTTTTATTCTTCTTAAAGCCCGTTCAAAAAAACCAGCATCTGCCGTTACAATATTTTGCGTACCAACGATTGCATCTGCAATACGAGAAAAATCAGCTGAAAGTTGCGCCAAACTTGGAAGACCCACAGTCGCTGTCTTTTGCAATAAATCCAGTCCATCAATCGAAGGTGCTAATTGCTGTAACAGCTTTAATTCATTGCTATAAGATCCGCCACGCTCTATAGCATTTTTCAAAGAACTAATTGCGGTAAAGAGTGCAACGTTTATTTCCTTCTTATCAACATGCTTAGCAGAAAATTCTTCCTGCATAATCTCTAGCTGTTTCTTTAATACAGCAAGATCATTTGCATTGCTTTTCTCGACGGACAAAGCTGTTTCTATCTCTTTTGATACTCCAACCAAAGCTTGCAAAGCTTCTTCAAGATCTCTTACTTTTTCTTCTAAAGCTGCAAAAGCTTCACTGTTTTTTTCTTTCGATGCTTCATCATCTTGAGCTGTTTTAGCTTGTTGTGATGAAAAAGTAGAAAATTTTGTTTTCATCACATCAATTTCTTTAAGCACATGTCCCAGTTGCTCTCTTATTTCTTCTCCTTGACTTTTTGCTGTTTCAGCAATCTGCAAAGCTTTTTCTCCTCCAATATGAGTATCTACCAAAGAAGAAGAAAGAAAACCCGCCCACTGAAGCCCTATAAAAAGACCTAGAGTAATAAGAGCACCTAAAATTCCTGAAATAATGAGCAAGAAAAACAAAGTAAAACCTGACGTATGTTTACTTTGCATATTTTTCTTCTCCATTCTCTCTGCTGCTACAAAGTTTTGGGTCATCTTCTCTGAATCATGCTTCACCACTTCATGTTCAATCACCGTTTTTTTACGACGACCCTTCGTATAATGTGGTTTAACTTTTGGTTTTAAAGAATCTGCCATTTTAGTCACTTTTTGCGCAAATTTTTTTTAAAGATAAAATAATAAAATAAAAAAAGTTTTAAAATTAAAGCTATTATAAAACATAATATTTTATTTTACGCTATTTTTACTAAAGAGTATAATTTCACAAAATTTTCAATATTTTATCTTTATAAAAAACAGTTATACTTATTTACTTTAATAAAAATGATTTTGAAAACACATAAGCACTTTATACTAAAAAACACAGAAAAATCGTTAATTAATATATCCATTATATTCAAATAAAGTGCTAGAATGCACCTTTTCATAGAAAAATCAACTCCTAGAGAAATTCTTTGTATCTTTACTCGTCTGTGATACTCACATAGACAAAGAATCTTCAATATAAAGGTCTTGTTTGAAATGCGCCTGTTGGGAATAGAAACAAGCTGCGATGAAACTGCTGCTGCTGTTGTTGAATACAAAAATGAAGAAAAAAGTTGCATTCTTTCCAATATTGTTTGGAGCCAAATTGATCAGCATGCACCCTACGGTGGTGTTGTTCCTGAAATTGCTGCTCGTGCTCATGTTGAAATTCTTGATGGTTTGATTTCCAAAGCACTTACAGAAGCAAACACAAAGCTAAAAGATATTGACGGCATCGCAGCTACCAGTGGCCCTGGTTTGATAGGAGGGCTGTTAGTAGGCGTTATGAGCGCAAAAGCACTCTCTCTTGCCACTGGAAAACCTTTTATTGCCGTAAATCATCTGGAAGGTCACGCTTTAACAGCTGTACTAACCCATAATGTCAAGTTTCCTTATTTATTGCTTTTGGTTTCAGGTGGACATACGCAAACAATTCTTGTTCATGGGCTAGGCAACTACCAGCGTTTAGGAACCACCATTGATGATGCATTGGGAGAAGCTTTTGATAAAACAGCAAAACTCTTAGGGCTTCCTTATCCTGGCGGCCCAGCACTTGAAAAAGCGGCTTTATTGGGTAATAAAAACCGTATCCCTCTTCCGCGCCCTTTAAAAGGTGAAAAACGGTTAGATTTTTCTTTTTCCGGACTAAAAACTGCCGTTCGACAAGCAGCAACTGCCATAGCTCCCCTTACAGAAAGCGATATTTGTGATATTGCTGCAAGTTTTCAAGCAGCAGTTACCGATACACTACATGATCGCGTTGGCTTAGCTTTGCAACATTTTATCCACCAGTATCCCTTCTCTTGTTATCAAGGATGTAAGCCTCCTGCTTTAGTTGTCTCGGGTGGAGTTGCTGCCAACAAAGCTATTCGAAATACGTTGCAAGAACTCGCACATCAACATGGTTTTGAATTTATCGCTCCTCCTCTTTCTTTGTGTACAGATAACGCTGCAATGATTGCTTTTGCCGGAGCACAAAAGCTCGCTCGGGGAGAAACCAGCTCTCTTGACATTGCCCCTCGCTCACGCTGGCCATTGGACGAAAAATCCACCCCCTTAATCGGTATGGGGCGCCGTGGAACAAAAGTGTAGGAAAATCAAAATGGCGCTTATATTATTCACAAAGCACAATATAAACATCATCCTTTAACATTTCACTTATCACTATTATCATAGTAATATTTTAAATAAAATTTTCTCTATTTTATTTAATTCAACGTAATAATATTAACTAACCTTTCCATAATAAAGTAAAAATGAGTAAATTTCTTATACTTAAAGTTTTACTTTACGAATATTCTTTGCTCTACGTGTATACTTTCATAATAAAAAAGAAATAAAGGTAAAACGTTTTCACGCATCATGTAAAAATATAGCTCATCTTTCTATCCCAGTTCAATTTCTTCTAAAAAAGAAGAAACAAAACTATAATGCACGCTCTTTATCTAATTTTAAAAATCGTACTGAATAATGTTATACACACGCTTACAAAAAATGCGCATAACTCGTTAAATACATTACAACTCATAAAAAGGAGCTCACATGGCTTATTGGCTTTTTAAATCTGAACCCCATAAATGGTCATGGGATATGCAAAAACAAAAAGGTTCCGACGGAGAACAATGGGATGGTGTACGCAATTATCAAGCTCGTAACAATATGCGTTCCATGAAATATGGCGATAAAGGTTTTTTTTATCACTCAAACAAAGGATTAGAAATCGTAGGAATTGTAGAAGTATGTGCTGAAGCACATCATGATTCTACAACTTCTGATCCACGCTGGGAATGTGTGGATATCCGTGCACTCTACGATATGCCAACGCCTGTTTCATTAAAACAAATTAAAGCAAACCCAAAACTAGAAAATATGGTGCTTGTAAATGCCAGCCGCTTATCAGTACAACCTGTAACAGAAGATGAATGGAGAGAAGTTTGTTTGATGGGCAACCTTAATATAGAAATTCTTCCATCTTAAAATGGTAATTTTTATCCTCAAGCTAATGGCGGGGATAAAAATGCTTCATATCACAGTGAACAAATGCAATACATCCTTCTGTTTGCGTATAATTTTCCGCGTTACGCATTAAATGCATAAATATAGCACTCTCTCTTACCATTTTTTTCTTCACGATACATCTTTTTAGAATGGCCACTATAAGGAAGACACACAAATTGGATAAAAACTCTTTATTGATCAATAATAACACACCTGACAGAAAAAAACAGAAATTCTTAAGTACCATAATACTACACCAACGACTAAATCATAAACCGCAAAACATTGCTTAAAAAATTTGGGCAACAATGAAAATATAGTCACTCAGCCTTAAAGATCCGATATCTAGTGTTGTTTACAGAAAAATCATCAAAAAAACTTCTAAAATTCATGAATTCTCATTACCGATCAAAATAGCTACCATTTAAGCCTTTACAGGCTCTCCAACATTGACTGACTCAAAAACGATTTTTAATTTTTTTCTGAAATAACGTGCATCCGAGATGAAAAAGAACTCTCACAAGCTTGTGGTGATAACGCAGGAATAAAAATACGCCGAGATTGACGACGCTGGACAAGCAAGCCTTGATAAACACGTTTCTGCGCCTGACACATTAAGAGTCCACCAAAATAAGGCAAAAGATAACGTGCCAACGGTTCATAAAAAAACGAGAATAACCGCGAGACATAACCTGAAGAAGGCATATAATGTACAATTTCCTGCATTGACCCAGAAATAAAATTTGTTTTTTCAAACAAACGAGCAATCTGTTGTCGGCTATAAGGTTCACCGTAACCAAAAGGTGTACAACTATTGCGTGCCCAAAAGCCAGGGCGATTAGGAACAATAACAATCAAGCTACCATTTGGAACTAAAACTCTCCATATTTCATTCAGCGTTTCATACGCATTTTCTGTGTATTCAAGTGCATGTATCAATAAAACACAATCAACCGAAGCATCAGGAAGCGGCAAATCTTCTTCAAAAACAAGTGCTGTAGCAACTTTTTTAGCACAAGGCCACGGCGAAGCACCTTGAGCAGCGGGCATAAAAGCAAAACATTGTTGCGCACGCGTACACAAAGCAGAAAGATAAGGAGGAGCATACCCAAGCCCCATCACTCTTTTATCAGCGAGATTAGGCCACCATAAATTTAATTGGTCACACAATGTCTCCTGCACACGCAATCCAAGTGAAGAAACATAAAAATCTTTCAGTGTGACTATATCCAACTCAACATACCGTGTAGAAAAAAACTTCAAACATCACAGGTTTTTATATACCATACTTATATGGACCTTTGTCTTTTCTTCACAATGGAAAAAACTTTAATACTTCATATTTTAAACAAAAATGATAAAAAAACCATATAGAATATTTTTATAATCGCTTCATTATAAGTTGTTAGATCACGCTTTTCTAGCTTTAAACCCTGCGAAGGCTTTCAACACATTCTTTTTGACATTAGCTAAAAGAAAGCAAAGTGATTAATTAAAATGGAGGAGCTTCTCAAGATAATTTTTTTCTTCTTCTGAAATATTCTCCTTACCAAGACGTTTGCGAATTTCTTCCAAAATATGCCGCGCACGCATTTGATCACTTTCTTGTGGTATAGCTACGCCTTCTTGTACTTTCTGATCTGTTTTTGAAGAAAGTGGACGCCCTAATGGATCCTCAAGAATAGAAGAAGCATTTTGATTGTCTCCAGATTCTTTAAGTATTTCACGCATCTTTTTTAAAACATTTTGTGCGCCTTGCCTCAAGGCTTCCAAAGCATCTGATTGATTTTCAATAGATACTTTACTATCTCCATGACCAAGAGCATCCCCGGCAGAATTCATTTTTTCTTTTGCTTCTTTGAATGCGTTACTCGGTTCAAAACCCTGCATTGATAATTCTTTTTCTAATATTGATAATTCCGACTGTAATTCAGCTTGACGTTTTTTTAAAGATTTTCTTTTCTTTTCTGGTATCCTTTCTCCACGTTTCTGTTTCATTTCTAATTGATGTGTTTCATTGAGAATTTCCTGCTGACGACGCATAAAATCTCCCAACTGATCCATTTTTTCCTTCATTTGTGCAGATTGTCCCTGGCTCTGCTCTCCATCTTGATTGCCTTTTTGAATTTGCAAATGATCAAGAGTCTGTTCGACTTCAGCCAATAGTTGTTCAGCTGCTAAAGAAGAGCCCGTCTTGGCCATTTCTTCAATTAAATTCAACTTTTTTTGTAATGAATCCTCTGAAACGTTGGGACGATTAAAATTTTTACTGTCTTGTGCTTTTTCAGCCAAAGCTTGAATATAATCATTCATAGCTTGGCGTAAATCTGCCATAAGTCGTTCAATTTCTGCAGCTGGAGCACCGTAACGCAGTGCATCACGTAACGCAGCTTGTGCTTGTTTTAAATTTTTCTGCATGGATTCAGGTTGATTGCCCTCAATACCCAAAGCAATCTGCCATAAATAATCAACCACACCGCACAAATCATCCTTTGTTTCTGCCATAAAGAGCCTTGTCCACGCACTTTGTAAAACAAGAAAATGTGTAATATTTTGAAGCCCCTCTTCTGGACGGACAAGCAAAGCAGAAAGCATATCGAGCACACGCTCTTGCGCAGAAGCATCAAGAGCTAGTAAACGACGTAATTCGCCCACTGCCCGTGCGACAGGATTCGAAAAAACACGCTGTGGTAGCGTTATGACAAAAGTTTTACTACGACCTTGCTGCCCTGCACCATCTTCTGCCAGTAAAGTAATTTTGACTTCCGAACCAGCCCATGGATGAGCTGACACATCTTGTACCACTCGCATTTTGCCCTTTCCACCACGCGGTAGCAGAAGTTTTATTTCAGGTGCTTTATAAAGAGCGGGAGTAGCTTTTGGTGTTTTTAAAAAGGGCTCTATTTCAACAAAAGCCTTTGTCACTCCATAATCATCACTTAACTCATACTGAAGTTCTAATGAACCAGCCAAAATCCTCCCTGGCTTTTCTATCCAATGAATTGTTGGTACCTGATCTTTAACCACTTGCAAATGCCACTGGTACTGCTTATGGCGTGACGATACAAATAAATTTATTGAATGTTCCAACTGTGCTTCAAACTGAACAATTGGATCATTCAAAGCTATTTTTTCGCTTTTCTTTGAAAATAAAACTTTATGCGCATCTCCTTCAGATATTGCATGTACTTTAATGCCGGCACCATTGACAACACGCACAACCACGTCACTCCCTTCAGGAATTTCCAGCTGTGTTTTCTCACCTTTTGTTAGATAAATGGGCGCAACACCGGTATAAACAGGTGGGATTACCCAAGCATCAACTCGCATTGACGCTTCATCGACTATAGGACGTAAGTCAAATCCATCTGCCAAACGTCCCCCCAAAGAGCCAAAAGAAAAGCTAAAAGCACACACACAAAGGAGAATACATAAAGCCCTCAGAGCTAAAGGATCAAAAGCCGCACTATTAGGATAAGCAAACCCAGTTTTTAAATTGTGTAATTGTTCTGCCATGCGACGTTGATGTTCATGCCAAATAATCGCACTGAAATCTTCATCATTTTCGGGACATAAACGATCTGCTTGGACGCTTAAAGGATGATTTTTAAGATTATTTTCTCGTTCAAGGCGCTGATCAACAGCTTTAATTGTGGGAAATCGAAAATTAACGAGAAAAAATAAGCTCCCCAAAGCACCAAAAAGCATAATCCCAAGTAAGAATAAATGCTGCCAATAACCGAGAATGCCAAAAACACCAAACCAACTAAGCGAACAAAAGAGACTGAGAATTAGAAAAAATGGTAACAACCGGACCCATATCCGCTCAAAAAAGAGGATAAACCACATCAAAATGCGCACATACAAAAGTTTTATTATTGCAAAACTCTTGATGTTTTCATTTTTCATAGACAAATACTTGCCCTCTTTTACAGCAATAAGTTAAGATCATAAAACCCATACAAGACAATTTCCAGAAAATAAAATTGTTTCACCAAAGTTTAGTAAAAATAAGACCAAAAACACCTAACAATGCTCAATCCAATCTGGAATATGATCGCATCCTATCAATTGCGTATAATCAAGACGCGGACGAATGACAGCATAACGCGTCTCATGAACAAGAACTTCCGGTACTAGAAGCCGACTATTATAAGTACTCGCCATCACTGCACCGTAAGCACCTGCCCCTGTAATCGCCAAGAGATCACCTGATGCTAAAATTGGCACGCAGCGATTAAATGCTAAATAATCACCTGTTTCACAAACTGAACCAACAATATCTGCACGAACAAGTGATACATCTGCTTCTGCTTGTTTCACAAGCACCACATTCTGCCAAGCATCATAAAGTGTTGGGCGTATAAAATCATTCATCGCTGCATCAACAATCACGAAATTCCGCCCTTTTCCTTTTTTAAAATAGAGAACAGATGTCACCAACACACCAGCTTCTCCAACAATGCTACGCCCTGGTTCTACGATAATATTGATCCCTAAAGGTGCAATATGCTTCTTCACAAGTGCTGCATAATCATAAATAGAAGGTATATCCTGTTTTTCATTATCATATGCAATACCGAGCCCACCGCCAATATCTATATGTGTTATCTTATAACCATCGCTCCATAACTGACGCACAAAATCTGCAATGATAAGGAATGCTTCCTCAAACGGTTTTAAATCACAAATTTGACTGCCAATATGCATATCGATACCACAAACTTTCAATCCAGGTAAACAAACAGCTTTTCTATAAGCCTCGCTTGCAAACGACAATGGAATACCAAATTTATTCTCAGATTTTCCTGTTGTAATTTTCTTGTGAGTCTTTGCATCAACATCTGGATTAATGCGTAATGAAACACGTGCTATTTTTGAAAGCGCAACAGCACGTTGCGACAATTGTTCAAGCTCCGCCTCTGATTCAACATTAAAACAATAAATATCTTTAGAAAGTGCAAAATCTATTTCTCTCACTGTTTTACCAACACCAGAATAAACAATACGATGTGCAGGAATACCAGCAGCAAGCACGCGTCGCAATTCACCTTCTGAAACAACATCGGCTCCCGATCCATTTGCTGCTAGTAATCGTAAAACTGCTTGATTAGAATTAGCTTTGACCGCATAAGCAATTAGGCTGGGCATTTCTTGAAATGCATTTTTGTAGTCTTTAAAACGTGTAACTAATGCATTAGCTGAATAACAATAAAAAGGTGTCCCAACATCCTGCGCGAGAGCAGAAAGCGAAAGGCCTTCAGCATGAAGTGTGCCTTGATGATAAGGGAAAAAATGCATATTTCATTCCTACTGTATCAAACGATCAAGAATAAAAGGTTTATTTTCTTCACTTTTGGAAATAGGTGATCTTTGTGCAGATTTTTCTACACTTTGAAAAGGCATCTCTAATAATCCTTTACGCCCACATCCAACGATAACAACACACCCAAAAAGGACAATTGTTAAATTCTTTAAAATGATTTCCATACGTCCTTTTCTCTCCTATCGATGCTTCTCATTCTTTTAGATTTACGATAAAATCATTGAGATAATTCCAAGACGTTTTTTCAATATATAAATTTATAAAATACTTCTGAAAGCGCCGTGCTACAAAAGCTTTTACGGCTTTTAAAAGACTTTTCAACCGTTAAAATATTAAAAAATGTTATGTTGATATTGGTCATCTCCATTTAATGCCCAACCAACAACCATTCATTTAAATCACATTGTTCTTCTGTAAACGAGACAGCTCGACCCCTAACAGCGGTTTATTTCTCCACTTAACCACAATTATGGATCCGCAGTAAATTCCGCGCAAACATTTCAATATAATTCATCATATAGTGACCGAGTAACCACATATTACAGGTTGTATCTATTATAAATGCATAAAGCTAACATAAAAATATCGACACATTGTTCTTCTCGAACAAGCAATTTTCTCTCTCAGTCCTTTTAGCTTGCGCTATTCTCTACGAAAGCTTCACACACCTATAAAGAAAATATGAAAACACTCTCAAAATTTACAAGACACAATTAATTTGCTCAGCCATATTCCAATATTCATATGGATATCTTCAAACCTTCGTGAAAAAATCAATGTACCATCTTCAATTTTTTCACGAATAAGCTTAAACAATTAATAACCTTTTCGTAATTCTATTGTATAATGGTTTTCATTTGCACTAATATCTTTTTATGAGAAAATGGATTTTTAATACCTTACCAATAAAGTTTCTAGTCATAATTAACTGAAGTTTTAATTTTCTCCATAATTACAAAAAATCTTGCTATAAACCAACGATATCCCATTTTGTTTTTAAATTTCTTACCCACCATACCCCACAAGCCCCATTAGAAGGATAAAAATTATGATTTATAAAACTATTATGAAAAAGAAAGTACAGTTCTTCATTACGCTCTCTATTGCTTTAAGCTTATACGTAATAATAAACTATTATAATAAAAAAGAATCCCTCTTTTCCAGTTTTGTCTCAGAAGAAACAGCACACGAAACAAATACAAACAAAATACAAAAGGAAAAAATAATTGCAATCCGAAAAGCAGCAAAAGGCTTTTTTACAAAAATACGCTTCGCTGATACGCAATATGATATGAGCAAACTTTCTTTTCAAGATATTCAAGGAAAAAACTATACACTCGCTGAATTTACCGGCAAACCGATGTTAATCAATTTATGGGGTACCTGGTGCCTGCCATGCCGAACAGAAATGCCCGAATTGGTAAAATTAAAACGTGAAATGGGTGGAGAAAATTTCGATGTAATAGCTATTAATACCGATACAACTTCTTCTTCTGAAAAAATTCAACAGTTTTTACAGAATGTTCATGCGGATAACTCATTTTACTACCGTGATAAAACAACGAATATTTTTAATAACCTCAGAAAACAAGGGCTCGCTTTAGGACTTCCCGTCACACTTCTAATTGATAAAAATGCTCACCTCATTGCTTCCTTTAATGGTGAAGCTCCATGGGCTAATGACGATGCAAAAACGCTTATAAAAGCTTTTATAAAAGAAACACAATAGCTTAATAACCACGTCTTTTTAAACGCCGTACAGCCAAATCCAATGCTAACAAAAAAGAAAAACGATCTTTGCGACAAAAAGGACGAGGGCCACCTGTTATCTTGCCCTGTCTTCGCAAATCTTCCATCAAATTGCGCATCGCCAAAGCTGGACCAATCGAGCTTACATCAAAAATACGCCCCGTTGGCGAAAGGCAAACCCCACCCGCCTGTACAACTCGTGATGCTAAAGGGATATCACTAGTGATAACAATACTAGCTTCATGCACATGTTCGACGATCCAATCATCGACACAACCGAGTCCACCAGTAACAACAACCCTTTCAATGAGTTCTTCATCTGGAAGGGAGAAAAAACGATTTGCTACGATAAATGTCTTGAGCTTATAACGACTCATAACGCGATAAATTTCAGCTTTTACAGGACAAGCATCCGCATCAATTAACAAAGTTATGGCATATTTTATTTGTGTATGTGTCTCTTTATTTTCAAACAATAACATACTCTTTCATTCATCTAGAATATCGTAAATGATTGCGATAAAATATTATTGCCGCATTTATTTCCCCTCCTAAAATAAAAATGGCACTTAATATGTAAAGAAAAATTATGGTCACCATAACAGATGCTAACCCTGCATAAGTAGAAATATAACCAAACATTTTTAAATATTGAGCAAAAGCAATTGAAGCCAGAAACCATACCGATATTGTCACCACAATTCCTGGTAAAATATCGATAAATTTACGTCGCTCTGCTGGTAACCATTTATGAACAATCACAAGACTTACAAATAAAACACCTGCCACAATTATGTAGCGCCATAAACGAATGATACAAATATATTCAGTAATAAAACAAGAATGATTTTGTGCAATTTTGACTAGTAAAGGCGTCAGAATTAATAAAAAGCTGATTGCCACTAGACCAATGGCTCCAATTATAACAAAAAATAAACTTTGAAAACGGCAAAACAATAAACTGCGTTGATCAATAACACGATAAGCTTTATTTAAGGCCATGCGCAAAGCTTCTATCCCATTAGAAGCAAAATAGGCTGCTCCAATGACGGAAATCGTCAATACATCCCCCCGCTGAACGGTTAAAACATTTATAATTTCTTTAGATAAAGGCTCTGCAATGAAATCTGGCAACAACTGCACAAGTGCTTTAATTTTTTGTGGTGTATACGTGAAAGCGCCTATAAAACCAGAAAGAGATGTTCCAAAAATAAAAAAAGGAAAAAATGCTAAAAGCCCAGACAGCGCGACATGGCTAGCAAAAGCACTCCCATTATCACGCCAATAATGGCTTACTGCATCAACAAAAATACGGTAGCTATACCAAAAGATATTTCTTAACAAGTCTTAATACTTTCTGGTAACACGCTTCCTTAATCTACCCAAGCTTTAGAAAAAATCACCAAATCTCTAACAACAAACATTCTTTAATATAAAGGGTAATAACCAGCATAGTCAAGTTTAGCTCTGCATTAGAACTAAAAACGATAAAGGGCACTACCTACAAACCGTCAATATTGTTTATCAAACAGATACATTCACCCACAAAACTTACACAAGATAAATTGTAATTTCATTATACACTTAAATATACATTAAATGATTTTTTGTTTTAAATTATACCCACCACAACTAGAGAGCAATGAAGCATAATGCAGCTCACGAGATTATCCAGAAACAGCTTGTGCACAAAATTTACCTCTCTGACAGGACAAACAACCTTTTTGAGACATCATATAATATATAAATTCATAGATAATCTTGTACCCATAAAAGTTTTTGAGCAATAGTCATCTACATCCGAGAAATTATCTGCCTTCTTTATATCAATCAAGAAAGAAAAATCTCTTACAAATTTCTAAAAAAGCCAGCGCAATTTGACAAAAATTTTTTTACACATCCTCTTTAGCAATATTGCGCCCAAAATCAGGAGCATCAATTTCCTGTCCCGCAGCAATAATGTTGCGGCGCACCGCACGTGTACGTGTAAAAAAGTTAAATAGTGTTTCACCATCTCCCACACAAATCGCTTGTTTTAAAGAAGCTAGCCCTTCAGTAAAGCGGCTCAACATTTCTAAAATAGCGTCTTTATTATGCAAACAAATATCTCGCCACATAACAGGATCAGAAGATGCCAAACGGGTAAAATCACGAAAACCTGAAGCGGAATAAGCAATTACTTCCGAATCTGTTACCTTTTCTAAATCACTAGCCATTCCAACAGTATTGTAAGCAATCAAATGGGGCAAATGTGAAACAACAGCCAAAACAAGATCATGATGCTTAGGATCCATCTTTTCGACACGCGCGCCACAAGCTTCCCAAAACGCTGTCAATTGGGCTATAGCCATAGCATTACTTTCAGCAAAAGGTGTTAAAATACACCAGCGATTCAGAAACAAATCAGCAAAACCAGCATCTGGTCCTGAATATTCTGTTCCTGCAACCGGATGCCCAGGAATAAAATGGACTGTTTTGGGCAGTAAAGGCGCCATTTCTTCAATAACCAATGCTTTTGTAGAGCCAACATCACTCACAATTGCCCCCAGCTTTAAATGGTCACGAATAGTCTTTGCTACCTCCGCACTTGCTCCAACAGGAACAGAAACAATAACTAAATCCGCTCCTTCAACAGCTTCTGCATTATCCGTTGTATAAAAATCTCCAAGTTCTAATTCGCGCGCCCTTTTCAAGGTTTCTTGTCGACGTGTTGCAATAGAAATTTGATCTGCGAGATTTTTCTTTTTAATCACTCTTGCTAAAGAAGAGCCGATAAGACCGATCCCAATGAGTGTTATTTTTTTAAACCTAATATGGAGCATCTTTCACCTTTAAAAACTCTTGAGAAACAATAACAAGGCCCCAATTTTTATGTCTGTTTATTCAAGAGTTATGTATTAAACATTTAAAAACTACAACCTATAAATAAATGATAAAGCTACACCTCATCTAATAATCACCTGTATAAACCACTAACAGGTCATTTTTACCTGAAAAATGCACCGAAATTAGTAATAGAAAAAGTGAAATCAAGTCCTAAAACTGATCAATTCACTGCTAGAAAACATCACAATATAAAGTACAAATGCTTTCTTTTAAGAGTTTGGAAATAATAATAACAGTTCTGTATAAACCATTATGGTTTTATTTGAAATAAATTCCCTTAAAATGTAAGCTTATACGACTCCTCTCCAAAATGCTTGGATTATAATGTACAATACTCTCCGACAGCAATCATTAACACAAATTTTTCAAATGTTGAAAACTCCACTAAACAAACTATGAAAAAAGATACTGTATTCCCAAAACATTTCTTCTTCCCCCCTCAAGAGCCATAAATAAAATAAATATGAGGTAAATTCGCTATAAACAAAGAAGATTTTAGAGCAATAACACCTTTAACATTCTTCTTATTAGACAAATTTAGTAATAAAAGTGGTATGCATTTTTTATCAAAGATATAAAAAGCTCTCTCCCTATAAGCCTCCTTGTGGTCATAAAAAATTACAAAAAGTGATAGATACAAATTATATCACCACTGCCTTTTAAAGGTCATCATATCTATTCTAAAAAAAATAAATAAACCTCATGAGAGAAAAATTTATTTCATGAAATTCTCCAGCTCTTCAAATAAGCTTTCACAAATACAGCTGAATATCTTAATTAGCCATTTGGCGCCGTAAAAAAATTGTAAGTCCTAACAAGGATTGGCGAATGATAGCTTCCTCTAAAAGCGGATTTTTACGACTTTCTAAAACAGCACTCTGAATTTTTTCCATTGCGTAGGATATGTGTTCCAACTTCCAATACTTTAAAGCTTTCTCAACTGTTCTTTTCCGTTGAAAAAAAATCGGTGGCCGTGCTTGAGAAATCACTGTAGAAGGAGACTTTCCTTCAATTTCAAATTGATAACGCAAAAGCTGCAATTGTTGAAAATGCCTTTGTGCCGTACTCAAAATAAAAAAAAGCGTACCATGAAGTGCTGTGTATCTGCTAAAACAAGCCTCAAAACTTTGTACATCACCCAATAAAACAGCATCAATTACTTCATCTAGAGAAACAGCACTTACATTACTTACAACAGCTTTCACATCTTCTATAGTAATATGAGTATCCGAAACGTAAAGACAAAGCTTTTCTAATTCACTCCGTGATACAAGACGATCCCCTCCAAAGCTTTCGTGTAACCACTTGCGCGCATCTAAAGAAAGGGTCTTCTTAAAATAGCCTAAAACCTCATCAATCAGACAGTCAAGAGAATGAGCATCATCTGCAAAACAAGGAAGAGCCATTGCTTTTGAAGTCGTTTCAATAATATTGCGCAGCCCTGTTCCTTTTTTCAAATCTCCTGCCTCAATGAGAATAAAACACGCATCTAGTGGTTCCTCAATTAAAAGCTTCAAGGCCCTAAGGAAGCCCTTTTGGTTAGCTCCATTAGAGATCCATATCAAACGATCACCCCCAAAAAGCGACAAAGTACGCGCTTCATTTCCCAAACGGGCAGGATCTTTATCGATCTCAGCTGCATCCAAACGAATGGTTGAAAACGGATCCTCTATCGCTACTTGTGTAAGCTTAGCAAAACGTTGTGCACGTTCACAAACAAGACCGCGGTCTGACCCATAAATGAGAACAACAGGAAAGGAACGCGAAAAACGCGTTAAAAAATGATCAACTTCATGCGCTTTTTTCTGAGCCAAAATATTAATCCACTAAAAGTTAACCATCATAAAAAGCTTCCCTGTAAACGTTAAAAAACATATCAATCAAATCATTTACACTCACACCATTCAGCTTTTCTTGATACATATCAAAAATCACTTTTCCAACGTGTGATATCAATGTACGATCTCTGTAATTAAAAGCTTTACGTATAAATACGTCACCATGATAGTTGTTAATCTCTTATCTTCAACAGTTTTTTAGTTAACCATTTTACAAAACGAACCATTCCTAAATTTAAAGCTGAATACAAACGATGATAAGAACCATGAAGAGCTGTAAAAATGCTTTGATTAATCTTGGTTAATATCAATTAAAGCCTGTGTTGTTTCTTAAACATCAGAAAATTTAAATACCAATGAAGAAATGACTTTAATCTCAGCTTTATCTGCTTCATCTTTTAATATCTTAAGTTTTTAAACAGAATTAACCTAATAAGCATTATACAAGTAACAACTTTTTTCAAATTTGCTTAATTTTTATAAATACTTTAAAATTTTTACAACATTTATATGATAAACAACCTCCATGACATCACCAGCAATCTTGGTAAATGAAAACACTATTTTAGTTTCAGTAGGATCAAAAATTGTAACAGAAACAATAAAAGTTTCTTTGTTACCGCAAGTACTGTTTGTACTGAATAGGTAGTAATTGTTACAATAACATTTAAGTTTATCGCCAACAACTTATGTGCAGTTTGCATTTTTTTAGATATATTATCTCACACTGATAAATAAAGTGATTTTGAAAATTTTACTATCTTGATAGCCTTTTTATACAAATACAACCACCATCTCTTTGCGAAAAGCATCCACAATATTCTATAATTTGTATAAGCATAAATTTAATGTATTTAAAATAATCAGCCATTTTCTTACAACTATTCATGATAAAAAAAGCTGTAATCGTAATCTACAATACGAATACTCTTTTCGAAATTCTATTACGATCTTTGTTTTACAACAATTAAAAAGGAAATAATTTATTTCTGAAAAACCTTTCAAATTCGGTACTTATTTCTATTTTTGAGATGTAAGAAAAATAAATCAAACTGAAATGTTATTTTTTTGTTGCAATTCTCAAAAGCCTACGCCATACAGGCAACATCTGAAGCAAAATATGTTTCGAATCGGTGAGCGGGTGTAGCTCAGGGGTAGAGCACAACCTTGCCAAGGTTGGGGTCGTGGGTTCGAATCCCATCGCCCGCTCCATGTAAATTTTGCATTTACAAACTAGTTTTTTTTCGGCTTATTATATGTAGCTTACCACCTCCTTTTGCATAAATTCATTTTTTTTCACAGGGTTTTTAAGGGGGTCTCAAAGAATCTTCAAAGGTCATTTAAAGACCTTTTAAATGAGTATTCTTTCTTCTGTCAAAAATCGCAATTTGTGATGATCAATTCTTTGGCAATAGTATGATTTAAAATGCCACAGGAATAAGATGTAGTAACCTCTTTTATAGAAAATCGATAAAGTTTTTGCAAATCTCTGGCACGTCATTTAAAGAAAGAGCTTACCTTTTAATTGCGCAAGAAGCTTGGCCATCGCCTGATAATCTTACTGCTGAAACAAGTATTTCCCGCAATAGTCCTCAACACACCAATAAGGCAGATCAAAGTAAAACAAAATGTTTGACTTATCATAGCGAAGCATAAAGTCTGACCAGTTTAAATGTTCAATGGTAACCCCTGCTAAACGGCGGTAAAGAGCCTTTAAAAACGCTTCAATTTTAAAAGTATTAAACCACATGCTACGGATAAAGCGAAATCCGCCACCCCCGCGCTTTAACACCTTGCCGCTAAAACTTGACAGTTGCAAATACAAAAATCGAAGAGCACACTCTAAATCAGTTAAATCCTTTTGATCTTGTCGTAAGAGACCTTGAAACTCCTGACGGCTGCTGATCTTGAACTTCAGCAAATCCATAAAGAGCTGATAATAGCGTTGCAACACTCGGAAAATTCACTACATCACCCACACGATTATTAATGACTTCCGCAGCTGATATCAATTTCCTCCTAAAAAAAGCCCCATCCGTACCGATAAAAGGTTTAGCATAAATGTTGTGCGAAATCTCTTCAATAATTTTGACAAGGGTTTTGCCCAATATTCCTTTTCCACCGACGTAAGCAGTTAGCTGGTATAATAAGATGAATCGATTTTAACGTTTCAGAAAAAATTGTTTTCATACTTTATACAAAGAAGAGATCAATTGAAGAAACCAAAGATGTGTTTCAGCCATGGTAAAACGAGCTACCCATAGAGCAATGGTAAAAGCCATGAGGACAGCAATAATTTTGATAATGACACCGGTTAAAATTGTATGTTCATTTGTCCATACTATAAGCCCGTTGATAAAAGTTACCAACACTGGCCATCAAACTGTCATGCAGGTTCTAAATATCAAGTTAAAAGACGATTCTCGCTATTCTTGGATATGGCAGCGTATGAACCATAAAGACAAAAAACATCCTTTAGGAAAAAATAATCACCATATGGTAATCCTTGTGTTTTTGATGAAGAAAATCTATCACATAATAGCGATTGTTAAGTTAAAGATGAGAGAAAAGCCCTCTTCATAATTATTCGCTTTTTTGTCATTCCAATCTCTTAATTCCTATTGTAGTAATATCCGATAAAAGACTGACTATTTTTCTTTTTGCATTTGATAAATTTAAGCTGCGCATCCCCTTAAAGCCACCTCTTATCAAATATAAAGATTAAATTCTTTAATTAGCACTTTTGATTATAATAAAGCTTAATAACAAAGAACGTACCTTTCCCTGTTATACAGCGCAAATTTACTGTACCGGGGTATTCCAGCATCACCGTATCAAAGCGCGAAACATTTATTATTCTGCTTTCAAATTCTACTTCATACTCAGCATTGAAAACAACTAATAGATATGCAGCATCATTTAGCAGCAAATTTTCTTCATCGGTGTCCATCCGCACCATCTCATGTTTCCAAGTTTTTCTGCGCGTCATAATATTCAAATCGGTCGTTTCGCGACCATTCAGTATCGCGTCCACAGAAGCCTCACCAGCAAACGAAAAAGGCTGGCTGCTACGATCGAGAACGATAGTATCTTGGTTTGCAACATTCAGAGTAACCTGATCTCCATCTAATAGCGCTATCGTCCGATCAATACCTTCGAAACTGGAAAAGGGACCGGATTGACTAATAGTCGCAATGCTAATGCGCCAATCCATTTCACCATGATCATTCAGCGAAAGTGCTACTTCACGTGTGCTCCCACCGCCATTTTTCCAAGGCATGACTTTATATTGACTAGCTTTCAACCATTGCATCTGGGACCCTCAACTTCAGTATAATTAGAATTTTTTTATCCGCATTAATCACAGCCAAAACCATTATTCTTTTTGACAACCCATCGACCATCTTTGTCCAGATATTGAATGGTATAGTAACATAGGGTCAACCATATGACCCATATTGCACCAACAACAAGTGCCGCCCTTGTTGTTTCAAATACCCCTAAAAGAACAATGATGAAAACCATAAAAAGGATGGCAACAATGGAACCTATGGGCCAAAACGGTACAGGATATTTCAAATCCGCAACCTCACTCACCGACATTTTCAACCGCATAAAAAATTGCGAAAGCAGGATAAAAAGCCAAACAAAAACCGTCGCAAAAGTTGCCATGGCAGCGATCAGAAAAAATAATTTATCATGATAGAAGTAATTGAGTACGACACCAGTTACCAACACTAGAAACATGATTAAAACTGCCGGAACGGGTATGCCATTTTCTGAAACATGGGTAAGGTATTTCAAGGCATGGCCTTCTTCCGCTAGACCATGCATCATTCGTCCAGCACCAAAAAGATTACTGTTAATTGCTGAAACTGCTGCCGTTATGACAACAATATTAAGGATATTGGCAGCATATTTGATGCCAATACTTTCAAAGATTGTAACAAAAGGGCTTCCTTGTATGCCAATCTGATTCCATGGATAAAGCGACATAAGGATAGCCAACGTCATAATATAAAACAGTAGGATGCGGAACGGTATTGCATTGATTGCTTTGGGAATATTCTTATCTGCATCTTCGGCCTCGACAACTGTGAGACCAATGATTGCTACCCCACCGAAAGCAAAAACCACCACACTAAATGATGCGATGAAACCAAACCAGCCATTGGGCATCCAACCACTATGGCTCCAAAGATTATGAATGCCTACGGGTTGATCTGCGTAGCTGCCAAAGCCAAAAACGATAATAATAATACCGCCCACAATCATTGCAATGATTGCTGATATTTTTATCATAGACAGGCAAAACTCCATTTCACCGAAAATCTTTACAGCAGTTAAGTTTAAGGCCGTAATGATCAGCGTGATACTCAATGTCCATATCCAAGGAGACACGCCAGGATACCAAAAAGCCATATAGGTGGCAAAAGCAGTAATATCGGCAACACAAACTAATGCCATTTCAAAAATGTATGTCCAACCTGCCAAAAAACCAGCGAGAGGAGTAATGTAAGCTGAAGCATAGCGGCAAAATGAACCAGGAAGTGGATTACGTATGGCCATTTCTCCCAGAGCGCGCATAACCATGAAGGCCATAACGCCAGAAATGCAATATGCCAGAAGCACGATAGGTCCGGCCAATTTGATTGCACTTGCCGAGCCATAAAAAAGACCTGTACCAATAGTCGATCCAAGCGCAATAAAAAAGATGTGCCTCTTATTCAAACCTTTTTTTAACCCACGACGACCCATTCCTATTCCTCCCATATTTTGTATTATCTCTTAAGGAAAAAAGTGCGAAGTTTAAGACAAGCCGTACAATACTCCCATACTTTAGGCTTGCCTTACTGCTGTTTTATACGATCAGTTTCCCAAAATGCCGGGAAGCCGTAAATTGTGTTCTTTTGCACATTCAATCGCTATTTCATATCCGGCATCAGCATGACGCATGACACCAGTTGCCGGATCGTTCCACAAGACGCGCTCAATTCTTTTTGCGGCATCGTCGCTGCCATCACAACAGATGACCATACCAGAATGCTGGCTGAAGCCCATGCCAACACCACCACCATGATGAAATGAAACCCATGTTGCACCAGATGAGGTATTCAACAGCGCATTTAATAATGGCCAATCCGAAACTGCATCGGAACCATCTTTCATGGCTTCGGTTTCACGGTTTGGTGAAGCGACAGATCCTGAATCCAGATGGTCACGCCCAATAACGATTGGAGCAGATAATTCACCATTCTTGACCATCTCGTTGAATGCCAAACCAAGGCGGTGGCGATCACCAAGGCCAACCCAGCATATACGAGCAGGCAACCCTTGAAATGCTATGCGTTCGCGTGCCATATCAAGCCAGTTATGCAGGTGCTTATCATTCGGTATCAATTCCTTAACCTTTTGATCAGTCTTGTAGATATCTTCCGGATCGCCTGACAGTGCAGCCCAACGGAAAGGCCCAATGCCTCGACAGAAAAGCGGCCGAATATATGCAGGTACAAAGCCCGGAAAATCAAACGCATTTTCCAAACCTTCATCCTTGGCCATCTGTCTGATATTGTTCCCATAGTCAAATGTTGGAATGCCATCATGATAGAAATCTAAAATAGCTTGTACGTGCACTTTCATTGACGCACGCGCCGCTTTTTCAACCTCTGCAGGATGAGATACACGTTTTTCTTTCCATTGCTCCATTGTCCAGCCGATTGGCAAATAACCATTGATCGGATCATGGGCAGATGTTTGATCTGTTACCATATTCGGACGCACACCACGGTGCACCATTTCTGTAAAAATTTCGGCAGCGTTTCCAAGTAACCCGACAGATTTTGCGATACCTTTTGAAGTCCAGTCTGCTATCATGGACAAAGCCTCGTCAAGGGTTTCTGCCTTTTCATCAAGGTAACGCGTACGTAACCGGAAGTCGATGCTCTCAGGATTACATTCAACAGCAAGACATGATGCTCCTGCCATAACGGCCGCAAGTGGTTGTGCACCACCCATACCGCCAAGTCCTGCAGTCAGAATCCACTTTCCTTTCAAGTCGCCATTGTAATGTTGGCGGCCAGCTTCAACAAAGGTTTCATAAGTGCCCTGCACTATACCTTGTGAACCGATATAAATCCACGAACCTGCAGTCATCTGTCCGTACATCATTAGGCCTTTTTTATCAAGTTCATTGAAATGGTCCCAGTTTGCCCAATGTGGGACAAGGTTAGAATTAGCAATCAATACCCGAGGAGCATCTTTATGTGTGCGGAAGACACCGACAGGCTTACCCGATTGCACTAGCAAAGTTTCGTCCTCTTCCAACAAGCGCAATGTATCAATAATACGGTAGAAATCCTCCCATGTGCGGGCTGCACGTCCAATACCGCCATAAACCACCAATTCATGGGGATTTTCTGCAACATCGGGGTGAAGATTATTCATAAGCATTCGCAGTGGCGCTTCTGTCAACCAGCTTTTTGCCGATATTTCACTTCCCACTGGTGGCTTTATTTCACAAATATTATGGCGCGGATTTATCATTTTCATTCTTATCTCCCATTGTTTGAATATGTTTTGACATCAGCCAATATAGCTTCAAGAATCTCTTTGAGATGGATCTGCAAAGCCGTTGCCTTTTCACTATCATAGGCAAATGGTGGTTTTTCCTTTTCCAGATATGTCGATTGCGCAAGCTCCATCTGTATTGCATAAATATTGTTTTCTGGATCACCATAATGGCGTGTTGTCCAGCCACCTTTAAACCGTCCATTCAGAACATGGTCATAGCCTGCAGCTTTTACCAAAACGTTCAAGACTGCCTGCTCCATAGATGGTATTGTAGTTTTGCCGCTATTAGTCCCTACGTTGAAATCTGGTAGTTTTTCTTCAAACAAAAACGGTATATGTGACCGAATTGAATGGCAGTCATACAAAACAGCAAATCCATGCATCTCCTTCACGCGATCAATTTCCGCCTGTAAAGAAGCGTGATAGGGTGCATGATAGAGCTCTTTGCGCTGTTCAATTTCAGCGGAATCGGGATTCTCAAACCAAATAGGACATCCATCAAAATCGGTTACCGGTACAAGTGATGTCGTATTTTGTCCCGGATAAAGGCTGACATCAGCAGGATCACGATTTGCATCAATAACATAGCGATGGAAAAGAGCGCGAACAGTTGTAACATCGTCGACAAGACCGTCATAAAGCCGGTCGACATACCAATCCGTATCAGCAAGAATTTGTCCTTTTTCGTTCAAATTATGATGAATATTTTCAGGGATAAAGGTGCCGGTATGGGGAAAAGCCAATATGAGCGGGCTATTTCCACATTTAACATCGAACACATCCATCTTAAACCTCCAGTGCCACAAAAATATCTCTCGGAAGCACGCCAAGCAGTATCCCTTCAGCCACCAGTTTCTGCCCCTTTTCCAAATCTGAAGCCATATAACGGTCTATTTCAAGTGTCGCCACGTCTTTGCGTAATTTTTCAATAACCGACAATAACAGCGGACTGGTTTTGAGCGGCGCACGAAACTCTATACCCTGTGCTGCCGCAATAGTTTCAATCCCGATAATGGCAAACAGGTTATCGCTCATTTGCAAAAGACGGCGCGCACCATGGCAAGCCATGGAAACATGGTCTTCCTGATTTGCCGAAGTCGGCGTTGAATCGACTGACGCAGGATGCGCCATCTGTTTGTTTTCCGACATCAAAGCAGCCGATGTTACTTCAGCAATCATCAAGCCAGAATTGAGCCCTGGTTTTTTAACCAAAAATGCCGGCAAGCCATAAGACAATGCCGGATCCACCATTAACGCAATGCGGCGTTGTGCGATAGCACCAATTTCGCAAAGCGCAAGAGCAATCTGGTCAGCTGCAAATGCAACTGGTTCTGCATGGAAATTGCCACCTGACACAACGCTATTGTCACTCAACACCAACGGATTGTCGGTTACGGCATTTGCCTCAATGATAAGCGTTTTAGCAGCCGCTGAAAGGAGATCGTAACATGCCCCATTAACCTGCGGCTGGCAGCGGATACAATAGGGATCCTGTACCCGCCCATCATTATTGAGATGACTGACGCGTATCTGCGAACCCTCAAGCAATTTGCGCAAACTTTGTGCAGTAACAATCTGCCCTTTATGCCCACGCAAGCTGTGGATATCTGGATGAAAAGGAGCTAATAATCCCATGATGGCTTCCGTTGACATAGCTCCCGCCAAAAGCGCTCCGCATAATGCACGATAACCTCGAAATAAACCGGCAAGAGCAAGCGCAGTCGATGTCTGCGTGCCATTAATCAGGGCTAATCCTTCTTTAGCTTGCAACACCACAGGCTTTAACCCTACCTTTGCCAAAGCATCGGCACCACTCATACGAGCATTTTGATAAAAAGCTTCACCTTCACCCATCAAAACAGCCGCCATATGCGCCAATGGAGCTAGATCGCCAGAAGCACCAACCGATCCTTTTTCAGGAATGACGGGGATAACACCTTTTTCCAGCATCGCTTCGATCAGAGCAATCAATTCCGGCCGTACACCGGAAGCACCCCGACCAAGCGAAATGAGCTTAAGCGTCATGATCAATCGAACAATGTTTTCAGGAAGCGGAGCGCCTATACCACAACAATGCGACAAGATAAGATTTCTTTGCAAAGTTGTCACATCGGCCGCATCAATTTTTATGGAAGCGAGCTTACCAAATCCCGTATTCACACCATAAACAGGCTCGTTTCCTGCCACTATTTCTGCAATGCGAGCAACACCTTTTTCAATAGCAGCGTTTGTGGATGAATCAAGCTTGCATAAAGCACCGTGCCAATAGACGGCTTCTAATATATCAAGAGAAACGTGTCCTGGTTTTAAAATATAATTCATAATGTCCTCTCTCAGCTGTTACTTAGAATTAAAGTTATTTTTTGGAAACGGTGCCAATGAGCGATAATGGGCATGAAGAGGATTGAAGCCAATTCGATAGACAAGCTCTGCAGGCTCCTCAATATCCCATACTGCAAAATCAGCACGCTTACCTTTTTCAAGAGTGCCGCAGTACTTCAGAATACCAAGCGCACGCGCCGCCTCGCGCGTAACTGCAGACAAACATTCATCAACTCGGATATCAAAAAGCGTTGCCGCCATATTCATTGTCAATAGTAGCGACGTCAGCGGCGACGTGCCGGGATTACAATCGGTTGCTAATGCAATGGGGACATTTTCTGCACGCAAAAGTGCAATAGGAGGTTTTCGGGTTTCGTGGATTGTATAAAAAGCACCGGGCACAATAACCGCCACAGTGCCCGCTGCTGCCATAGCTTGAACACCGTCCTCGTCGAGATATTCCAGATGATCTGCCGACAAAGCACCGTAGGAAGCAGCCAATTTTGCACCACCAAGATTGCTCAATTGTTCTGCATGCAACTTAACAGGTAAACTTAATTCTTTCGCTTTATTGAAGACACGAGCTATCTGCTCTGGAGAAAAAGCAATATTTTCACAAAACCCATCCACAGCATCAATGAGACCTTCCGCATGCCCTTGTTCAATAACGGGAAAAACCACTTCGTCAATATATTCGTCTATACGATTTTTATAAAGCGGCGGCACAGCATGAGCTGCAAGGCAGGTTGTGCACACATGAACAGAGCGCAGATTAGCAATCTTTCTGGCGGCTCGAAGCATATTCAATTCAGCTTCAACCGAAAGGCCGTAACCAGATTTGATTTCAATAGTTGTCACGCCTTCACTTAGCAAATGGTCGAGCCGCGGCAAAGCTGAGGTTGCTAATTCATCCACGGTCATCGAAGCTGTCGCTGATACCGTGGAGGTAATGCCCCCCCCTGCCCGCGCTATTTCTTCATAAGAAGCACCCTCAAGCCGCATTTCAAATTCTTTTGCGCGATTTCCTCCGTAGATAATGTGCGTATGGCAATCTATAAGTCCAGGTGTAACCCAGCGCTGCTGTAAATCAATAATACGTGTATCATCTTCAATTGGATTAAATCCAGCAGAAGACCCGCAATATACTATCAATCCATTTTCCACATAGAGCACACCATCTTCAATGATACCTACGCCCGAAAAACCTTCTGCCATCGTCATGAGACGCGCATTTTTAAAAAAAAACCGACCCTTGCCCAATTCTTCAAAATTAGCATGCGGTGTGAATTTTCCCATTGCAGCCTCCCTGAATGCGATTATAATGTATATACATAATACTTTTCTTGGCAAGCCCCTTTTAAAAAACGCGCAATTTGGAGGACGTAATGCACAAAATTTTTTCAGAAACTGCTCTGATTGGACGTGCTTGGCAACATAATGTCACGCTCTGCGTAGAAAACGGGATGATACAGTCCATCACCCCCGATACGAAACTTACAGATCATGCACACCATTATCAAGCACTGGTTGCCGGCATGCCCAACCTGCACAGCCATGCTTTTCAGCGTGCCATGGCTGGTTTTGCCGAGCGTCGCGGCAGCACAATAGACAGTTTCTGGAGCTGGCGCACGGAGATGTATCGGCTTGCACTTTCCATGAAACCCCAGCAGTTAGAAGATGTAGCTAGCCAACTTTACATGGAAATGTTGGAAGCTGGTTTTACACGCGTCGGAGAATTTCATTATCTGCATCATAATGTTGATGGAAAGCCCTATGATGACATTGGTGAAATGGCAAGTCGTATTGCAGCAGCTGCCGAAAAAACATCCATACGCCTGACACTTCTACCGGTGTTTTATGCTCATGCAAACTTTGGAGGAATAGAACCAATTGACGGGCAAAAACCTTTTATCAATAATCCCGAAACTTTTTACAAACTTCTAACATCCTGCAAGCGGCACCTGAAACAACTTGATGGTTCTGTTCTTGGTATTGCGCCGCATAGTTTGCGTGCAGTGACACCACAAGAACTTGAAACCATTTTGCCTATGACTGAAGGCAGCCCCGTCCATATCCACATTGCCGAACAGATAAAAGAAGTGGATGATTGTATCGCATGGTCAGGACAGCGCCCTGTGGAATGGTTGCTCGAACACCAGCCCGTTGATGATAAATGGTGCTTGATCCATGCTACCCACATGACCGAACGGGAAACAAAAAGCGCGGCCTTGACCGGCGCAATCGCCGGTCTCTGCCCGATAACGGAAGGCAATCTGGGCGATGGTATTTTTAATGGTTTGAAATTTCTTGACCATGGTGGTGATTTCGGTATCGGATCAGACTCAAATGTTTGTATTTCTGTCGATCAGGAATTGCGTCAGCTTGAATATTCGTTACGATTAAAAAATCACATGCGCAATGTGGTTGCAACGACAGAACAGTCCAATGGCCTCAACCTATATACAAAAGCTATTTCCGGTGGAAAAAAAGCATTAGGTTGCAAAAGTGCCATACATGTCGGCCAACCAGCTGATTTTGTTGCACTCGACCGTCAAGGACAAGATTGGCTTGTGGATGATGCTATATTAGATAATTGGATCTTCACCGGCAATATCTCTGTTGAGAGTGTTTGGATCGGGGGCCGTGAAATCGTCAAGAATGGTCAACACCATGCGCGACAAATGATAACAGGAGCATTTCAAAAAACTATGCGTTCCTTGTTTGAAAAATAACATGGATTTCTCATAATTTATTGTGATCTGCGCAAACTGTGCTTTGCCTGATGTCATAGAATTGAATAAGATAACGTTATGACACCCAAAGAAGATAAAACTCTACACCAGCGCATATTGCACGAAATCCAAAATAACATTCTCTCGGGTATTTGGTTGCCAAAACACCGTTTGCCATTCGAAGTTGATCTGGCTAAACATTATGGTTGTTCACGTATGACAGTTAACAAGGTTATGACGCAGCTTGCTGCAGCGGGTATGGTAGAACGCAAGCGCAAATCAGGGACATTTGTCCGTATGCCGCAAAGCCAGTCTGCCATTTTGCCCATTAATGAAATTGCGACAGAAGTTGCAACGATGGGGCTTAGTTACAGTTGGAACATTCTTGAACAGGAAAAACGCAAAGCAAAACCGGAAGAAAGACAAAAACTGGACTTGCGACAAGGCGATGTGGTTCTTGCAATAAGCTGCCTTCACCTTGCCAATGCGCGGCCATTTTGCCTTGAGCGACGCCTCATCAACCTTCAAACCGTACCAAATGCTGAAAACGTCGATTTTAAGGCTATCGCACCGGGAAATTGGCTAATCGAGACGGTTCCATGGAGTACAGCCGACAACCGCATTGCAGCCGTATTGGCCGATTTGGAAACGTCGCGGATATTGCAAATTGCCGAGCGCGACGCCTGCCTTCTTGTTGAACGCCTGACCCGCAATCATAACGGTATCGTAACAAAGGTCAATCTGCTTTATGCTGGCGACAGGCACTCTATTGTAGCTCAGTTCGAGCCTAAACTCGACCGAATACCGACTACAGATTAAGAATGTCCTGTTCTTAGCAGAATTTCAGTACGACAACGAATGTGAAACAAATTATCGGCAGACCTAATTTTCAACGTAGTAAAAAAACTGATTCGACCTTCCTTCTTCAGCAATAATTTCTTTTTGCGGGAAAATGACTTTTCTGGAAACATCACTGAAAACCTCATTTCATGTGCCACAATTATTGTGCACCTCTCATCTGCCAATTCACCGATAACGTTCAACACCTCTCCCACGAGTTCAGAATCTAGAGCAAATGTCAGTTCATCGTATCCAGAACGTGGATGGATGCCTCGACAACATTTTGCAAAATGAAGGCCAAAAACTGCTACGGAATGCCATCTGTTTTTTCTATTTTTGATTGATTGTACTGTCGATATAGCTATTAGAAATGAATTCAAATAGAATTTCATACTCCATCATAAATGCTTTACCAGCAAGTTAAGGGAATGCTCAGAGAACTTTACTCTTTAATATTTCTATTTAATATTTCTATCTTGCAATGAACAAGGATTAAGAAAATTCTCTGTTAAACAGATCATAAGATAAAAATACATATAAAAAGCTAATTCTCGTTTTTTCGCTTAGAATAAAAACTATTACACCATCTAAAATAGGGTTTAAGTCTTTGGTATAATTCAACTATGAAAAAAACCGCAGAGTGAAAGTTTCCGTTTCAACAATCGGTTGTTTCACATATTTTTCCATAACTCGTAGAAATGATGAAGTGGTCCTCGGCCCTTCCCTACTTGTAACGCTTCTGAAGCATATAGAGCCCCATTTAAATAGTCTTTTGCTTGTCTAACTGCACAAACCAAAGGCCGTGTAGGTAAAAAAGCTGCAATAGCAGCTGAAATGGTACAACCTGTACCATGATCATGAGTAGTTATGAAACGAGAGCCTTCAAGCATAACAGATCCTTTGGAATCACAATAAAGATCTGGACTAAAAGAATTGTGATTTTCTGCACTCTTTTTTGCAAGAGTACTCAAATGCCCTCCCTTCAACAAAATTGCATTACAACCCAGAGCGAGAAGCCGTGGACCGTAGTGGTACATAGCGTTTAACGACCACTGTACATCAGATCCCAACAACAAAGCTGCTTCAGGCAAATTTGGCGTGATTAAAGTGGACATCGGCACAAGAACATCACGCATCACTTCAATCGTATCAAGTTTTAAAAGAAGATCACCGCTTTTTGCAACCATAACGGGATCAAAAACAATAAAGCGCGCCTTGTGATAAGCAAGACGCTCTGCGATAATCTTTGCAATTTGAGCATTTGCTACCATACCGATTTTAACAGCATCAACATGGATATCTTCAAAAACAGAATCAATTTGATCAGCAACAAAAGAAGCATCTAACGCTTTAAAAGCACGGACACCTTGTGTGTTTTGTGCAACAACAGCTGTAACCACACTCATACCATAAGTCTTCATCGCTGAAAAAACTTTCAGATCCGCTTGCATTCCAGCGCCACCAGAAGGATCAGTCCCAGAAATAGATAAAATTCGTGGAATAAAAAGGGAATCTTGGCTAACCTGTAATTTCATCAGCCTCTTTCCTTATGTTTTTAAATGTCTAAAAATAAATTCTAGAAAAAATAGATGTTTGAAAAACACAAAAGAGAGATGTTTTCTCACATAAACTAGGTTATATGTACGGTACTTTTGCAAATATAAAATGGAAAATGCAGTGCTCATCTTTCGTTCTCTTCTTTTTACATTAGCTTTTTATACAACTACTTTTATACAAATGATTCTCTATGCTCCCGTCTATTTTCTAATGCCACGCAAAAAAGCGTGGATTGTTCCTAAAACATGGGCGCGTTTCACCCTCTTTTTGCAAAAATATATTGCAGGTACACGCTATGAAATTGAAGGATTAGAAAACCTCCCCAAAGGAGCCTACATCATTGCTCCAAAACATCAATCTGCGTGGGAAACCTTTGGCCTTATTCCCTATCTTGATGATCCCACCCTCATTCTAAAACGTGAGCTGACGTGGATTCCATTTTTTGGCTGGTACATGGCAAAAACACAAATTATTCCAATTAACCGAACAACACCCATTAAAGCCTTAAAAGCTATTATACAAAAAGCTAAAAAAAAAGTGAAACAAGGGCGTCAAATTCTAATATTCCCTGAAGGGACACGCCGACAGCCAGGTCAAGAACCAAATTATAAATCAGGGATTGTTGCTCTCTACAATGAATTGGGGCTTCAAGTTGTTCCCATTGCACACAATGCTGGCTTATATTGGCCGCGCAACAATTTTCGTCGCTATCCTGGAACAATTCGGGTTCGCATTCTCCCCCCTATAGAAGCTGGCTTAAGTAAACGCGATTTCCTAGATCAACTTATCCAAAAAACGGAAAAAAACTGTGATGAACTGCTTTTATTAGCAGCCCAAGATTCTAATCCTCCGCCTATGCCACCTTGCGCTATAAAAAAACTCAAAAAACTGAAGAATTATAAGCTAAAAAATTGATTTATAAAAATAAGTTACTACTTTTTATTAAGCATAAAGTACCAGGTGCAGGATATTTTATCCTACTATAATTATAAAAAAGTGTTCGCTTTCTAGTTAAAAAAAAGAGAGACATATAAGCAAAACCATTTGAAAAAGAAAAGAATATACCTTTTATGAACCATCTCAATACAAAAGTAATTGCGACATTGGAAATACTATAAAATATAATGTGATGAGAACATTCTCCCTCATAATAATAAATATAGCAATGACCCAATAAGCTTTATATTATACCACTCATGAGTCGTGCCAAGATATGGGATGGAAAAAAGCGAGATATCTCTTTAAAGGAATTATATGAATAAGCAGTTCAATAGTGAACTACTTTTCGTGGGGGACATAATTACATTATAGGATATAAAACTAAAAGATGTTATCTTAGAGACTCTTGCAAGCTGTAAAATTGAATTCAAGGGGAAAAATAAAGATAAGAGCTTGTTTTTAATCATGAAAAAACTGATACGTAATTAATAATTTGCTTTCTATATTGTGAATTTAAAAGCTTTTTGTACTACATTGGAACAGTTCTAAATAACCTATAAAAAGGAATGGGACTTAATGCAACGATCCTTACACAATTTATTTTTGTCTTTCATGTTGAGTTTAGTAAGCACACTTGCTCTGGCTCAACCCTTTATTTCTGTTGATCTTGCGACTAAACAAGTTCTGGAACATAATCAAGCTTTTGAGCGTTGGTATCCAGCATCCTTAACAAAATTAATGACCGCTTATGTTATTTTTCGCACCATGAGCACAGGAAAAGTTTCACCCAACAAACTCATTACCATCAGCAAATCTGCAGTAAAGGCTCCTGCATATCGTTCAGGCTATGCAGCTGGTTCCGTCCTCACACTTGATACAGCTTTAAGCATAACCATGGTTAAATCTACCAATGACTTAGCTATCAGTATGAGTGAAGCAATTGCTGGTTCACAAGAAGCTTTTGTAGAACAAATGAATGCTGAGGCTCAACGCCTAGGCATGTTTGGTACCCATTTTACCAATGCAAGTGGTTTACCCAACCCACAAAATTACTCCACAGCACGCGATATGGCTCTTTTAGCGGTTCAGCTTCGTAGGGAATTTCCTCAATATGCCCATTATTTTTCTATCCCAGCCATTGATTTTGGTGACCAACAAAAAATCCAACTAAATTCAAATAACCTCATTGGTCGTTTTGATGGAATAGATGGCATGAAAACAGGATTTATTTGTGCCTCTGGTTATAATCTTGTTGCTTCAGCAACCCGCAATAAGCGCACAATAATTACTGTCATTTTAGGGTCTAATAACATCAACGAAAGGGAAGAAAAGGCCGCACAGCTACTTGAAGAAGGTTTTTTGCATAAAGGCACGCCGCAATTAACACTGGAGACACTAAAACCTTATGGTAAAAAAATGACACAAGCAAGTGATATGAGACAACAAATATGCACAAATGATGGCATCAAAATACATACAGAGTCCTATGATGATCAGGGAAATATTATCCTCACTTCACCTTTTATCGCTGCTTCACCTGCTTTTTTTCTTCCTTTACCCGTACGACTCATTAGTGCACCCAAAAAACACAAAATCAAAGAAAAACCGCTAAAAAAATATCCTATTCCGCGTAAAAAACAAGCAGAGAGCCCGATAACAAAGGCCGCAAATCACAGTCAATGATGAGCATAAAAACAAAACGAATTCCTATCACACTTATTACCGGCTTTTTAGGTTCTGGAAAGACAACGTTGCTCAACCGTATGCTACGTGATCCTCTTTTGGCTAATAGTGCTGTCATCATCAATGAATTTGGCGAAGTAAGTATTGACCACCTTTTAGTTGAAAAAACGACTGAAGGAATCATAGAGCTCGCAAATGGTTGCTTATGCTGCAATTTACGCAGTGACCTCATAGATACATTAATAGATTTAATTAATCGCGTTCAGACAAGACATCTCAAACGACTTAATCATATTATCGTTGAAACAACAGGAATGGCTGATCCTGCTCCTATTTTACAAGCTCTTCTAAACCACCCTAGCTTAACTCAAGCATTATCCATAAACGCTGTTCTTGCAACATTTAATACATTAAACACATTTTCCATATTTGAGCGCTATCCTGAAATACATAAGCAATTAGCACTTGCTGACAAAATTATCCTCACAAAAACAGACATTCCAACCCCAAGGATACCTCAAAATACGCTACTCAACACACTTAAAATAATTAATCCTATAGCACAAATTATTGATGTACATTCTAACCACTCTTGTTCAAATATATTAATAAATAAGACATTATGGGATGCAAAAGAAAAAAATATACAACTTAAAAAATGTCTTAATCTTTTTCCCCATGATCACACCCACCCGTGGACTATTCATGCCTTTTCACTAGATTGTGAGGAACCAATTGATTATGCTGTTATTGAAGCTTTTTTAGATCTTCTAAAAAACCGTTACGGTAAAAAATTATTACGTATTAAAGCAATTATCGCATTACATGATGACCCGCATCGCCCACTTGTGTTACACGGTATTCAAACATTTTTTCATCCACCGATAAGACTTCCAGCATGGCCCAAAGGAATTACACAAACGCGTTTTGTCATAATTTCTGATGGTGTTGAAAAAGAAGAGATACAAAAACTCTTCAATGCTTTTTTAAATAAACCAGCAATAGATACAGCAGACAAAACAGCTATATTAAACAACCCTCTAGTTATTCCAGGAATAAAGTTTTAGTTTTTTCTCAAACCATTAATCAATAAAAACATTTGACGGACACTATTGCCAATTTTCAAAACGCCTTATTAATTATTAACTACAAACGCTAACATACCATGATAAAAGAAAAAGTATTCTGAAAGAAGCAAAGAGAGCTCCATTTAATGATAAATGATACTTACAGTGTTCTAGAAGCTAAAGTTTTATCAATATCATAATTGAAAACATAGCGTTTTTCATACACATTAACCACCGGCGGTTTATGATTTTTTTCAAAAAAATCATAGCCTTCCTTAAGCAT
Organism: Bartonella vaga; assembly: GCF_037070895.1. Taxonomy (NCBI): domain Bacteria; kingdom Pseudomonadati; phylum Pseudomonadota; class Alphaproteobacteria; order Hyphomicrobiales; family Bartonellaceae; genus Bartonella; species Bartonella vaga. The sequence continues at coordinate 216,103 of NZ_JAYMZK010000001.1, read as the reverse complement.
AATCCAGAATCGATAATGAGGATTATTCTTATGACGCGCCATATTAGCTTCAGTCATGCGGAATGGAAAAGTCTGTAATTGAAATTCTTTCTGTCCACCTATAAAAGCATCCCGTGCAAAAGCATAAATCTGCGCCATATTCTTATCACTCATGGCATAACAACCAGCAGAAAAACAAGAACCATGCACCATAAGATAGCTTCCTGTGCGCCCATTACTTTTATCATAAATGTTAGGAAATCCTATATCAAAAGAAAGATAATATTTCGAATAAGGATTCATTTGGTCAGCACTAACAGTATAAAAACCTTCCGGTGTTTGGAAATCACCTTCCCTATATTTAGGCCCAAGATGACCAGACCATTTGCAAATATCATAACTTGCCACCAGAAGAAAAGACCCTGAACGGGACTGCTTCCAAACTTCAGCAACATTTTCTTCCTTAAAAAAACGCATCATAATTGGCGCATACCGATCAACGTTATACGTAATCATTCTATTTTGAATTTTCCTTGGTAGTGGCTGTTCAGTTTTAGCGCGCAAAGAAGTTGGCAATCTTCCCTCACATGCTACCAATATTCCAATTAAAAATAAAAGGTATATTGTGAAGGATCTCTTTAATATCATAGAACAAAACTCCAATCCGTCTTTTCACGAAAAATGACTTATGCAAGAGACCTACCAATTTGCAGATATTTTTCCCAACGATCTTTTTTAAGAACTTCACCGTCTTTACCAGCCATAGACTCTAAAGCTGTAGAGATAACATTACCCGTTGCATCAATCACGGTCTCTTTGCTACGGTGTGCTCCTCCTAAAGGTTCCGGAATAATGCCATCAATAATCTTTAATCCATACAAGTCTTGAGCCGTAATACGCATATTCATTGCAGCATCTTTCGCGCGAGTTGGATCACGCCATAAAATAGAAGCTGCTCCTTCTGGAGAAATAACAGAGTAAATTGCATGCTCCAACATATAAACTTTATTAGCTGCTGCAATTGCTATCGCCCCTCCTGAACCACCCTCTCCAATCACAACTGAAACAACAGGAACTTTTAAGCGCAAAGTTGCTGCTGTGGATTGAGCAATTGCCTCTGCTTGACCGCGTTCTTCAGCACTCACACCAGGATAAGCCCCTGCTGTATCGACAAAAGTGAGTAATGGCAAACCAAAACGATCAGCCATTTCCATAATACGTACCGCTTTGCGATACCCTTCTGGACGTGCAGAACCAAAATTATAACGTAAACGTGTTTGCGTATCATGACCTTTCTCTTGGCCTATGTAAGCAACTGATTCACCTTTAAAACGTGCAAACCCAGCTTGAATAGCTTCATCTTCAGCAAATTTTCGGTCTCCTGCCAAAGGTGTAACATCACTCAGTAATCGCGTAGAGTAGTCCAAAAAATGAGGACGATCAGGATGGCGAGCGACTTGTGTTTTTTGCCATGGCGACAATTTTTTATAAATATCATGCAAGGCTGTTTGGGAACGCATTTCAAGGCGTGCAATTTCGTCACTCATATCAAGACTGCCTTCTTCCTGAGAAATCTTTTTTAATTCAAGAATTTTCCCATCAAGATCAGCAACTGGTTTTTCAAAATCAAGATAATTATACATTGTACCTAACTTATTTAGCGTAACTTATACACTGCAGTATAAAGTATTTTTCAAAAACATCACCCGTTCTTTACCTGGCCTTTTGCTCGTCGACAAGTGGGTGATGCTCATTGACCAAACGATACAGCCCTGCTTCCAATACATGTGTATAAATCTGAGTGGTAGAAATATCAGAATGACCTAACAAATGTTGAACTGTACGCAAATCAGCACCATTTTGCAAAAGATGGCTAGCAAAAGCATGGCGCAACATATGGGGAGAAAGGCCAACACTTTTTATTCCCGCTCTTCTGGCGAGGCTTTTTAACTCTCGTGCAACAACTTGACGAGCAAGATACCCTGTTTCCGAACCCGCAGGAAAAAGATAAATACTTTTCGCACCTTTTCCTTGATCACGTAGTATTAACCACTGCGCAAGAACTTGGCTCGCTTTTTTTGAAAATATTACTATTCGTTCTTTTTTGCCCTTCCCGCAAACCAAAATACTGTATTCTGTCCCTCGGACAGCTTGCACCGGAAGACTCACCAACTCACTAATACGTAATCCCGTTGCATAAAGCATTTCAATCAACACCTGAAGACGCAATGCACGAAAATGATTCTTGGATCCATAATCCGCTTGATTTACTTCCAATTGCGCCAAATCAAGTAATTTTGTCACCGCATCTTCACTAATGATTTTAGGCAAAGGACGCCCCTGACGAGGTACATCAATATTATTAGAGGGATCATCTGCTCTCAATCCTTCTGCATAAAGGAACTGATAAAACTGACGCAAGGTCGATAAACGACGCGCTTGCGAAGATGCTGTAAAACCAAGAGTATGCATAAGAAACAAAAGATCAATTAAGTCTTTTCTTTGAGCTGAAAAAAGTGACACCGAATGTGGAGATAATTCATCTTGTGCCCACTGTAAATCATGATGATAAGCTGCAAGCGTATGAGTGGAAGCTCCTCGCTCAGCGCTCATCATTTCAAGAAAACGATCTATCAAAACACCACTTTTCATCGATTTACGCTCAAAGAAAGATCTGATAAATCTAGAGGAACATCAATATGCGTATCCACTGTTATTGGTTCAACATAAACTACAAGAGTAATCATTACACCGAAAAGAACAGCACAAAAAATGAAAAGAATCATTAAAAATCTGGTCAATGTTGGCATAAGGCCATAACCTATCCTCAAAATATTCTATTTCTATAATACCTTATAAAGATTAACAGGAGCTAACTTTAAAGCAAAAATTAAAGAAACAACACCATGAAAACTAATCGATCTAAACATATACCGATAACGCAAATAAAAAATCAACTCTTATTATCTCTTGATAAACGAGCACTCGTGCTTATCGGTCTGATGGGTGTAGGTAAATCAGCAATTGGAAAACACGTTGCCACACTACTCCATTTGCCCTTTTATGATTCTGATCAAGAAATCGAAAAAGCTGCAAAAATGACCATCACCGAATTCTTTAAAACTTATGGTGAGCCAGAATTTCGTACTCTTGAACGGAGTATTATTCTAAACCTTATAAAAAAAAGTCCTCTTGTTTTAGCAACAGGTGGCGGTTCCTACATAAACCAAGACATACAAAACGCCATTCATCAAAATGGAATATCCATCTGGCTCAAAGCAGATCTTGATATCCTAATGCAACGTGTTTCGAGGCATCCAACACGACCACTGCTTAAAACAAAAAATCCTAAAGAAACCATGAAAAAACTTATGGAACAGCGTTATCCTATCTATGCAAAAGCTAACTTAACAATTAACAACCACGAAGAAAGCCTTCATACCATAGCACAAAATGTTATACGAGCTGTACAGAAATACCTCTCTACAGAAAATAATAATAGGAATAACAACCATGCAAGCCAAAATCGTCACTGTTAAACTGAACAAGTACTGTTACGATATCATTATTGGTTCAGACCTCATTGCACAGGTTGCTTCACAGATTAAGCTTTCTCTTAACAAAAAAGATTTACAAAAAACGCGCCTGGCACTGATTACAGATACAAATGTCGCATCTCTCCACTTGGAGATATTACAGGCAGAACTAACAAAAAATAAAATTCGTACTGTTCCTATCATTGTAGAGGCAGGGGAACAATCAAAATCATTTTCGACCCTACAAACTGTCATTGATAAAATTCTTGCCGCGCGTCTAGAAAGAGGTGATTGCGTTATTGCTTTTGGTGGTGGTGTCGTTGGTGACCTAGTAGGGTTTGCCGCAAGTATTATACGCCGTGGTATGAACTTCATTCAGATGCCCACAACGCTTCTTGCACAAATTGACTCCTCTGTTGGTGGAAAAACTGGAATCAATAGCAAATATGGTAAAAATCTTATTGGTACGTTTTATCAACCACGATGCGTTATTGCGGATACTTGTATTCTTGATACACTACCATTACGTGAATTTCGCGCAGGTTACGCGGAAATAGTCAAATATGGACTTATTAACCAGCCCGATTTCTTTGAATGGCTTGAAAAAAACGGGCAAAAAGTTTTTTCTAATGGCCCGATACGAACAGAAGCCATTATCCGCTCATGCCAATTTAAAGCCGACATTGTAGCACGCGATGAATGCGAAATGGGAGAACGCGCATTATTAAACCTTGGTCACACATTTGGGCATATGCTTGAAACAGCAACCGCCTACGATTCAAAGCGTTTAATCCACGGCGAAGCTGTAGCGATTGGGATGACTTTGGCCCACCAATTCTCTGCCCAACTCAATTTAATAGATCACGCACTCACACACCGCATCGAAGCACATCTTAAAGCCGTAGGGCTGCCTACACAGTTAAAAGATATTCCAGGTAAACTGCCAGATGCTGAAACACTAATGTCATTCATTGCTCAGGATAAAAAAGTTTCGCAAGACAATTTGGTCTTCATATTAACACGTGGATTGGGACAATCATTTATTGCAAAAAACATTCCATCAGATGCAGTTTTTACTTTTTTGGAACAAAAATTAGCAGAAATTCGTTAATTCATATTGAATATAATTGATTCGTTTTTGTACTTCTATTAAAGAAATAAGTATGGTGATGTCTGCGTAGCTCAGTAGGATAGAGCACAGGATTCCTAAAGAAATTGGGCGCTTTAAGGAGAAATCCTCAAAGTGGATCTGCTCAAATTCGGGGAAAGCTTCATAGGAGACTATATGCCAATCCCGAGCCAAGCCTCCTTTCAAAGAGGAGGAAGGTGTAGAGACTGAACGGGCGGCACCTAAAGAGCGCAAGCTTCACGGTGAAGAGACAGTCCAGACCACAAACAGTTTGTAAAACTGGCGGTGAAAATCGAAGTGGTATGAATCCTGGGGTCGCAGGTTCGAATCCTGCCGTAGACACCATAAAGTCAGTCATTCTTCTGCGTAATATAGGAAAGCACTATGAAAAAAACTCTATGTATTTTAGAATTTTTAGCCGCTTCAAGCCTATGGCTTTTTAGTTCAGGCAATGCCTTAGCTGGTTCTTTAATCCTTGAAGTACCAGATAATCCAGAACCAAAAACACAGACTGTTGTTTATAAATGTGATACAGGAATAAATGAAGAACGTGTTGAAGCAATTTATCTCAAAGCTGAAAATATTTCGTTGGTTGATTTCAAATGGAAAGGTAATCGCGTAATTGCTGCTAATGTCATCGCTGCTACGGGAGCAAAATATGCAGGGGGCCAGTATATCTGGTGGGAGGCTGACAATAAAGTGACACTTTATGATCTTATTAACGATCCAGAAGAGAAAAAACCTATCCTCTGTAAAGATGAAGAAACATTACTATTCTAAAAAACTAAGGGAAAATTATGAAAAAAACTTTTTTTATTGTACAACTTTTTACAACTTTAAGTTTATCATTCTTCGGTTCAGTCAATGCTTTTGCTGGTTCTCTAATCATTGAGGTACCAGACAACCCAAAACCAACAACAGAGACCATTGTTTATCAATGTGATACGGGAACAAGTAAAGAGCGTGTTGAAGCAATATACCACAATGCCGACAATATTGCGTTAGTTGATTTCAAATGGAAAGGGAACCGCATTATCGGCTCCAATGTCATTGCTGCTTCCGGAGCAAAATATGTGGGAGGACCATATGTTTGGTGGACAAAAAGAAACGAAGCCTCATTTTATAACCTGATTAGTGACCCAAATGAGGAAAAGCCTATACACTGTATAGAAGAAAAAGGCACAGAATAAAAAAGGCTATTATATATTAAAGATTACGCTGGCTCTTATCATATGGTTTTTCTTCTGATTCGTGTATTTGTTCTTCTGTTTGAGGAAATAAAAGAGCCAGCGGTTTTTCTGATTTGTTTTCTAAATATTGTCGATAAGCTGCAGCCTGTGAAATAAGCATAGAGGACACAGGTATCGTCACAAATAAAAAAATCATCAATAATATTTCATGAAACACAAAATGATGATCCACAAACGTGGAATAAAGAAACGAAGAAATGAGAATACTGCCGGTACCCCAACCCGTACTCAGAGAAAGCATATGTAAACGTTTATAAAAATTGGAAAATCTTACCAAGCCGATTGTCCCAATCAATGTAAGACCAGACCCCAATATTAAAAAAACCGTAACAGCAATAGCAACCGTGAGCGATACATCATCCCTCATTCAATAATTTCTCCCCTCATTAAAAACTTTGCCAAAGCAATACTTGATACAGGCCCTAAAAGCCCAACAATGAGGGTTGCTACAAAGTAAATAGTTGTTCCGGAACGAATATCAAATGTAAGAAACAAAAGGATAGTGGTTATATAAAGAGTGTCCAACCCAACAATCCGATCCTGCGCCCGTGGGCCACGAATCAACCGAAACAGAGCAAGAATCATCGCTAAACTTAAAAAACTCTGTGAAAGAAAAAAACCCCAAAATAGGATCATCATACCCATTAAAAAATCTCCAAAAGTAACTGCTCATATCGCTGTTTAATCAACTGTTGATAATTATATCCTCTTTTAAAATTCAATACATGAAGTAAAAGTTCACTATTTTTTCTATTATAGGAAATCCAAACGATTCCTGGAGTTGCTGAGAGGATACATGCTAAAACAGCTAAAGCAGTGCGGCTCTTGAGCAAAAGAGGTACAACAACAAAGCAAGACTGCTGCTCTCTATATCTTTTTGTCAAAATAAACCAAGCAACAGAAATATTTGAGACTATAGAATCTATAAACAGCCGAAAAATTAAACAAAAAACTGCACTCCAATTTTTAATGGTAACTTTTTCTGGCTCAAGAAACCGCATCATCCAACCACACAACAAAGCAATCATAATCCCAAAAAGTAATTGTCCTAAATTACAACCGTTTAAGATCAGCCACATAAAAACAATCGAGCTACTAAAAAAAGGATAAGGGAAAAAATGATTCATCGATTCATCTTCCTATTTTCAAGAGAAAAATCTGTTAAAACACTCCCAATATAATTCTGAGGATTTTTCAAGGTTTTGGCAGTTTCAGACATATAATGGCCAGCATAATTTGCTATAATCGTCACAAGAAAACATAAAAAAATAAGAACTGCAATAGGTGCAAATTCGATCATCTGCACACGTGGAATCCTACCTTCAAGAGAAACCCAAAAAGTTCGAATACCTATTCGTGTCATAGCGATCAAAGATGCAAAACTAGATATTGTGACAAAAGCCAAAAAAAGCCAATCATGTAAAACCAGCGTAGAAGAAGAAAAACTCTCTTTACTGTTATTTAAAATTGCCATGAACATCATAAATTTAGCAACAAAACCAGAAAAAGGCGGCAGTCCAATAATCAAAATAGCACAGATCCCAAAACAAGCTCCAAGAATTGCCAAAGTTACTGGCAAATAAGTACCAACTTCATCTTCTTCATCTTCTTCATCATCACCATACACCTCCATTGTGACAGCCAGAACATTAGCAGCTACATCTTGACAGCGCTCAACCAACTCCACCAAAAGAAAAAAAGCTCCAAGTGCTAAAGTTGAAGAAACCATATAAAAAAGTGCACCCGCGATGAGCGCTGTATTGCCCACCCCGATCGCTGTCAACAATGTGCCAGAAGATACAAGAACACTATAAGCTGCTAAGCGCACTAAAACTTGGCTGGCTAATATCCCAATAAAACCAAAAGTTATGGTGGCAAGACCACCATAAAACAGAACAGTATGACCAAAATGGCTAAAATTTCCGCTCTCAGAACCAAACCATAGCAATATTAAACGCAAAATAATATAAAGACCTACCTTGCTCAAAAGTACAAAAGAAGCCCCAACAGGCGCTGCTGCTGCACTATAAGTGGGTAGCAACCAAAAATTAAGCGGCCACATACCCACTTTAAGTAAAAAAACGATACCTAAAAGCGCAGCACCTATTTCAAATAAAACAATATCCGTTGAAGCTATATATTTTATTTTGACAGCTAAATCGGCCATATTAAGAGTTCCAACGATTCCATAAATGAGTGCCGTACCAATTAAAAAAAACAGCGATGCAACAAGATTAACCACAACATAATGCAACCCTGCACGCACGCGTGACTGACCAGAACCGTGCAAAGCAAGCCCATAAGAAGCCGTTAACATGACTTCAAAAAATACAAATAAATTGAATAAATCACCGGTCAAAAAAGCACCATTTATCCCCACCATAAAAAATTGCATTAATGATTGAAAATGAGAACCAGCTTTGTACCAATGAGCCTGTGAAAAAACTAATGCGGCAGTTATCAAAAAGCTAGAAAGCAAAAGCATCATGGCACTTAAGCGATCAAGAACTAAAACAATTCCGAAGGGAGAGGGCCAATTACCAAGCCTATAAACATCCGAAGCCGGTGCTATTTCAAGAGTACGTAGAACTAACAAAAAAGCAATAACAATCAATAGTCCTGAAGAAGAAAGACTAATAAATGATTTAAGTTTCGAACGGCGTTCATCATAGAAAAGAAGAATCGCTCCAGTGATTAAAGGCAAAAGAATAGGCAAAATAAGGAGATGATGCATCTCAACTTTCATCATTGCACCTCACGTCCATCAACGTGATCTGAATCTGTTAAACCGCGTGAAACCAAAAGAATAACCAAAAATAAAGCTGTCGTTGCAAAACCAATTACAATTGCAGTCAAAACCAAAGCCTGTGGAAGAGGGTCAACATAATAAGCTGGATTGATTATAGTGGATGGATCAACAATTGGTACAGCACTATCACGTGGTCTACTCATTGCAAATATGAAAAGATTGACACCATAGGAGAGTAAAGACAAACCAAGAATTACCTGAAAAGTTCGTGGACGCAAAAGAAGCCAAATACCTGATCCGACAAGAATGCCAATACCTAAAGAAAGAACTATTTCCATTAGCTTTTTTTCTCTTTTACACTCGGTTTTTTACCGATTCGATAACTGCGAATTGATTGATGTGCAAGTGCAATTAAAATAAGAACAGTTGCTCCTAACACCAAAGAAAATACACCAAAATCAAATAAAAAAGCAGATGCTATAGGAATATTTCCAAGAAATGGGAGGTGAATATATTGAAAAAAGGACGTTAAAAAAGGATACCCGAAAAACCAAGATCCCATACCCGTTACTACTGACAAAAGCAAGCCAAAGCCCATCCACCTCAAAGGCAAAACTTTCAAATGATTTTCCACCCACCGAATATCACGTGCAAGATATTGTAAAATAATTCCTATAGCTAAAGTCACACCACCTGCAAACCCTCCTCCTGGAAGATCGTGTCCCCGCAAAAATAAATAAACAGCAAAAGCAATAATAACCGGAAAAAGCCAAGACATAATAACAGCAGGAACAGCTAAATAATTTGACATTGTATCCTCAATGTTTTTATCAAACTTTTCGGTATCAAAATCTACATCAGTCTCTTTTTTCAAAGAAGTATTAATACTTTCAGGAGCAGGACGAAAGCGCCGTAAAAGAGCAAAAACAGTAAGTGAAACAACCCCTAAAACCACAATTTCTCCCATGGTATCAAAACCGCGAAAATCCACCAACAATACATTCACAACATTTCGACCACCAGCACTCGAATAAGCATGTGTCAGAAAAAAATCAGAAACTGTCGCACTTTTAGGGCGTGTCATCATAGCAAATGAGAGCCATGCCACACCAGCACCTCCCGCAAGGGCTATGGCGAAATCACGGATACGACGCAAGCGCACCAAAAAATGAACAGGCGTTGGATTGGGATAATGCAAACGCTTAGGTAACCACCGTAAACCAAGCAATAATAAAACAATTGTTACAACTTCAACAACCAACTGTGTTATTGCTAAATCAGGGGCAGAAAGCCATAAAAATGTTGCACAAATCATCAGACCCGCTCCCCCCAAGAGCATAAGGGAGGTAAGACGATGAAATTTTGCTTTCCAAGCAACTAAAATCGCGCACAATCCACCAACTAACCAAAAAACGAGAAAAGGAATATCAAGCGGGAAAAACGAAAACGAACCTTCTAAAATTAAACCATTGCACCAAAGCAAAAAACCAACAAATGCAAAACACAGCAGAAAAATCCAATGTAACTGCATTTGCAAACGTCTTGTTGAAAAAGTAGATTCCACCGCACGTGCCCATTTCCAAGAAATGATCACAAGAATACGTTCAAAAATACGAGTTCCCTTTAAGTGACGAAAAAAAGGAGGCCCATCATCACAGGATAAAAAATAACGAAACCCAACAACATAGAGCAATCCACCTCCTAATAAAGCCACAAAACTCATCATCAATGGAGTATTAACTCCATGCCAAACAGCCAAATTATAAGGAATTGTTATGGGCCCTAAAACAGATACAACCGCATTATCCAAGATAGGCCCGATCGTTAAATTGGGAAAAATACCAACCGCCAAACAAATAAACACCAAAAGTTCTATTGGTAAACGCATAAAATATGGAGGTTCATGTGGAGTTTTTGGTAAATTAACAGGCTTTGAGCCTAGAAAGACGCCATGAATAAAACGTATAGAATAGGTTACACTAAACAAGCTAGCCAGCGTTGCCACGTAAGGCGCAATCCAATCAAGCCATGATTCCATATGCGTTTCAACCGCTTCAGCAAAAAACATCTCTTTTGATAAAAAGCCATTCAATAAAGGAACTCCTGCCATCGCTGCGCTCGCTACTAAAGCTAGAGTTGCTGTAATCGGCATAGAACAATAAAGACCTGTCAGCTTACGCATATCACGTGTCCCTGTCTCATGGTCGATAATGCCAGCAGCCATAAACAAAGAAGCTTTAAAAGTAGCATGATTAGCCATATGAAAGATTGCCGCAACGCATGCGAGTGGACTACCAAGACTTAAAAGCGTAGTAATCAATCCAAGATGACTAATGGTTGAATAAGCAAGCAGTCCTTTTAAATCTTGCTGAAACATGGAAAAATAGGCACCGAGCAACAATGTGGAGAGTCCTGAAAAGCCAACAAGCCAAAACCAAGATTCTGTCCCAGAAAGCACAGGCCATAAACGAACAAGCAAAAATAATCCTGCTTTCACCATTGTCGCCGAATGCAAATAAGATGATACAGGTGTTGGAGCAGCCATTGCATTGGGCAGCCAAAAATGAAATGGAAACTGCGCACTTTTTGTTAATCCCCCTAATAAAATACAAATAAGAACATAACTATAAAGGGGGCTTGACCGAATCAGGTTTCCAGACCGTAACACCTTATCCAAATCAAAACTGCCGACGATGTGGCCAATCAATAAAACTCCAATAAAAAGGAAAAAACCACCAAAACCTGTAATCGTTAAAGCCATACGTGCACCCTCACGCGCACTCGCATTATGGTACCAATAACCGATCAACAAAAAAGAAAAAATACTAGTAAGTTCCCAGAAAACAACCAAAAAAATGAGATTACCTGATAAGACTATCCCTGTCATTGAACCCATAAAGGCCAGAAAAAAAGAAAAAAAACGTGGCACAGAATCTGCCGGATCCATATAGTAACGTGCATAAACAACAACAAGTAATCCAATTCCTGTAATGAGTAAGCAAAAAAGCCACGACAAACCATCCATACGGAGGATCAAATCAGCTCCCCATTCTGGAAGCCACGAAATATCTAAACGCACTACGCGGTTTCCATGAACTGCAGGATAAAGTATTATTGTAAAAAGAAGGCTAAAAAGTGCAATAATACCAGCAAACCAAGCTTCATTATTTTTTGCTGTTGAACGAAAAAAGCTAATAACAATACTTCCACAAAAGGGCAACAAAATCAGCAATATCAATATTGCTTCCCGTGTTGTCATTCTTTAAGGCTCCACTATGCTCTTAATATTTTGTCACCGACAAAAATAAAAACCTATATTGTCATCCCCATCTTGCACTTACGATAATAAGTTTTAATAAAACTTAAAAGTATTTTGAATTCTCAAAAAAAATTATTGTGTAAAAAATTTCTCAACATACAAACATCTCAAAGAGTTTTTATATTGGATAATTTTTATCCTTTAAAAAAACGTGAAAAACACGCCTTACGAGGCCCATGAAAAGGTTGATAGCTATTATCATTTTTATTGTAAGAACGATAGCGCTCATGACAAGATTCTATATGCTTTTTAAGCATCCATGGCTCTTTTTTCTCCAAAGGAGGGGTTAACAACATTCTTTTTTTCTCTAGTACGGCTTTTGATGACGCAAGTTTTGTATTTATATCTGGAAATACAACAAAGGCTGCTTCAGGATACCACCAATTATCTTTATACTTACGATAACCACTCCGATAATGATGATAACCTTTAAAACCATTAAGTTCCCTACGTCCTGTAAAAATTAAAGGAACCGAATTCTTTTGAATAAAAACTTGAGAGGCTACTTTTGCTTCGGCTTCACCCTTATTTTGTACTAAATCAACAATATTGTTTATTATAATGAAAAAACTGCTACCAGATATAAAAGCCAAAGCGTAATATAATTTTCTTTTCATACACATAACACAAATCTCAAAATAATAAAAATAAAACGAAGCTACAGAAAATATTTTTACCGCTAGACAAAAAAATATTCTTTTCCCTTGAGATATTCTGTCGCTCTTTGTACTAAACGTTAATCTTAGCAATAAGATCCTTAAAAAGAGAACAGATAAACAATGATAAGAACTCCCTATTATCTTATAGATAAATCCAAGCTGATAAAAAATATGGAAATTATCGCTCGCTTACGTGAACTGTCTGGAGCAAAAATCTTGCTTGCTCTGAAATGTTTTGCCACATGGAGCTTGTTTGATTTAATGTCTGAGTTTATGGATGGAACCACATCATCGTCCCTTTATGAACTGCGTTTAGGAAGAGAAAAATTCGGCAAAGAAACCCATGCCTATTCAGTCGCCTGGGCAGATCATGAAATTGATGAAGCATGTAGTTACGCAGATAAAATTATTTTTAACTCCATTCAACAACTTCGACGCTTTGCTGATGCAACAAAAAACATTCAACGAGGACTAAGGTTAAATCCAGGAATCAGCGCATCTAATTTTGATATCGCCAATCCCTCTAGACCTTTTAGCCGCTTAGGAGAAACTAATCAGAGCACTATTAAAGAAGTTCTACCCTTTATTAATGGATTGATGATCCACAACAATTGCGAAAACGCAGATTTTAATCTTTTTAATAAAATGCTGAATCGCATGGAAGAAAAATTTGCAGAACTTTTCGCTGCAGTTGACTGGATAAGCCTTGGCGGTGGAATTCACTTCACAGCTGAAAATTATCCTCTAGAAGCTTTTGCAGAACGCTTAAAACATTTCTCAAAAACTCATGGTGTGACGGTTTTTCTAGAACCAGGAGAAGCTGCTATTACTAAAAGCACTACACTAGAAGTAAGTGTTCTTGATACATTGTATAATGAAAAAAACCTCGCGATCGTTGATAGTTCCATTGAAGCACATATGCTTGATCTTTTAATTTATCGTGAAAATGCCAAATTAGAACCAAATCAGGGACCTTACGAAATTATGGTCTGCGGAAAATCTTGCCTTGCTGGTGATATTTTTGGAACATTTCAGTTTCCTAAACCTCTAAAAATAGGTGACAAACTATCTTTTCAAGATGCTGCAGGTTATACAATGGTCAAAAAAAACTGGTTTAATGGTATCGCAATGCCTGCCATTGTCATCAAAGAGTTTGATGGTACACTAAAACTTCAACACCAGTTTAATTACAGTGATTATCAAAAAAGTCTTTCATAGAAAAATAACATACAACACTATTGAAAAGGAGATAAACCTACGATGAAGAAAAATGTTCTCATTATTGGTGCTGGAGGTGTTGCACAAGTTGTTGCGCACAAATGTGCTCAAAACAACGATATTCTTGGTGAAATTCATATAGCTTCACGAACACTCCAAAAATGTGAAGCCATCATTGCTTCTATAAAAGAAAAAAACACTATGAAAAAACAAGGGGCTCTTCAAGGTCATGAGCTCGATGCAATGAATGTGGAAGAAACTGTAAAAATTATTAAAAAAACAAAATGCGAAATTGTCATTAATGTTGGGTCATCTTTTCTTAATATGTCTATTCTTTCAGCTTGTATTCAAGCAAAATGTGCCTATATCGATACCGCAATTCACGAAGACCCTCTAAAAATTTGTGAAACACCTCCTTGGTATAGCAATTATGAATGGCCTCGGCGTCAAGAATGTGAAAAAGCTGGGATAACTGCTATTTTGGGAGCAGGCTTTGATCCTGGTGTTGTTAATGCTTATGCAGCACTTGCACGTGATGACTACTTCGATATAATTACTGATATTGATATTATTGATATTAATGCTGGAAACCACGGACGCTGGTTTGCTACCAATTTTGATCCAGAAATTAATTTTCGAGAATTTACAGGGCAGGTGTGGTCCTGGCAAAATAAAAAGTGGACTTCCAATAAAATGTTTGAAATTAGCCATGAATGGGATCTACCCGTTGTTGGAAAGCAAACAGCCTACATGTCAGGACATGATGAAATCCACTCATTATCTAAAAATTTAGATGTTAAGAACATCCGCTTCTGGATGGGATTTAGTGAACGTTATATAACTGTTTTTACAGTTTTGAAAAATCTTGGACTCTTATCCGAACAGCCCATAAAAACGGCAGAAGGCCAAGAAGTTGTCCCTTTGAAAGTCGTAAAAGCTGTCTTACCTAATCCTTCCTCTTTAGCGCCTGATTATACAGGAAAAACCTGTATTGGAGATCTCGTTAAAGGTGAAAAAGATGGCAAATCAAGAGAAGTCTTCATATATAATATAACCGATCACAAACAAGCTTTCAATGAAACAGGTTCACAAGGTATTTCTTATACAGCTGGTGTACCAGCAGCAGCAGCAGCCATTCTTATTGCTACCGGTGAATGGGATGTTAAAACCATGGTCAATGTAGAAGAATTACCACCACATCCCTTCCTAAAATATCTGGATTATATGGGTCTTTCTACTTATATAAGAGAACGACAAGAAGATAAAAAATTACAGTTTTAAACTTTTCTTATATATCAGTTTCAGATACAGAAAACCGCTCTTTTCAGAGCGGTTTTTCCAAGAACACATAACAATAAAGTCACAGAAAAGTATCTTTTAGTTTTTTAAAAGCACCGTAACCTCTAAAAGAAAACTTAAATATGAAGAGGTTTAGCGAATGTTGCTAAAGCTGCTTCCCGCACCGCTTCTGACAAGGTAGGATGCGCGTGGCAACAACGTCCTAGATCTTCTGATGAACCACCAAATTCCATTAAAACTGCAATTTCATGTATCATTTCACCAGCACCAAATCCAAGAATATGCCCACCCAAAACTCTATCTGTCTTTTTATCAGCAAGAATTTTAACAAATCCATCACTTTGTTGCATAGCACGTGCACGACCATTGGCCATGAATGGAAATTTGCCAACATTATAATCAATACTAGAAGCTTTAAGTTCTTCTTCTGTTTTTCCTACACTAGCAATTTCTGGCTGTGTATAAACAACACTAGGAATAACATCAAAGTTAACGTGTCCCTTTTGACCGGCCAAAATTTCAGCGACAGCAACACCTTCTTCTTCTGCTTTATGCGCTAACATTGGTCCTTTAACAACATCACCAATCGCATAAATTCCTGGAACATTCGTTTGCCAATGCGCATCAATCGCAATAAAGCCGCGTTCATCCAATTGAATCCCAGCTTCCACCAAACCAAGACCTTCTGTATAGGGAGAACGCCCAGTAGCAATAAGTACAACATCAGCGTCTAAAGTTTCAGATGCACCACCTTTAACCGCTTCACAACTCACCTGAGCACTTGAACCAGATCGAGTAATGGCTGTTACCTTTGTACCAGTCTTATATTCAATTCCTTGTTTTTCCATTATTTTTTGGAACTGTCGTGAAACTTCACCATCCATTGATCCTAAAACTTTGTTAAGATATTCAATAATAGTAACTTTAGCGCCTAAGCGGCTCCAAACCGAACCTAGCTCTGAACCAATAACACCAGCTCCAACAACAATCATACGCGCTGGTATTTTTTCAAGAGCAATCGCTCCCGTAGAAGATACAATAACCTTCTCATCAACTTCAACACTTACACCTGGAACGCTTGAACTTGCTGAACCCGTAGCAATAATAATATTCTTTGTTGCAATCTTTTGTTTATGACCATCCCTAGCAACAATTTCAATTTGATCTGCGCCTAAAATTTTAGCTGTACCAAAAAAAGTATCAACTTTATTCTTTTTCATCAAAAAAGAAATACCACTGGTATTGGCTGTTACAACAGCTTTTTTATGCGTCATCATCTGCTCAAGATTAAGCTTAGGTTTTGAAATAGAAATACCGAGTGTTTCAAATCCATGCTGCGCCTCAGCAAACACTTCGGAAGCATGTAATAATGCCTTAGAAGGAATGCAACCAACATTAAGACATGTGCCACCAAGTGTCATACGCTTTTCAATAATTGCTGTTTTAAGACCCAATTGCGCTGCTTTGATTGCTGCTACATAACCTCCTGGACCCGCTCCGATTACAACTACATCATAAGACATCCATTTTTCCTTTCATCTTGAAAACTGTACTTTTACAAGTCAAGAACAAGGCGTTCCGGATCTTCCAAACTTTCCTTAACACGTACAAGGAAAGTGACAGCTTCTTGTCCATCTACAATACGATGGTCATAAGAAAGCGCCAAATACATCATAGGTCGGATCACGATTTGTCCCCCAACAACCACTGCTCGTTCTTTAATCGTATGCATACCCAAGATACCAGACTGTGGTGCATTCAAAATTGGCGTGGACATTAACGAGCCATACACTCCCCCATTTGTAATGGTAAAAGTCCCGCCTTGCATATCAGAAACTGCCAATTTTCCATCACGAGCAAGGCGGCCAAGACGGCCAATCTCTTTTTCAATTTCTGCCAAAGACATCTGATCTGCATCACGAACCACTGGAACAACAAGTCCTTTATCTGTTCCAACAGCGATTCCAACATTGACGTAGTTTTTGTAAACAATATCTGTCCCATCAATTTCTGCATTGATAGCAGGGAGTTCTTTTAATGCATGACAAACAGCCTTAGTAAAAAATCCCATAAAACCAAGCTTAACACCATGCTTCTTTTCAAAAAGATCTTTATAACGCTTGCGTAAATCCATCACAGCAGACATATCAACTTCATTAAATGTGGTTAACATTGCTGTTGTATTCTGTGCATCTTTAAGACGACGAGCAATTGTTTGACGTAACTTTGTCATACGAACCCGCTCTTCACGCATTTCCTGAGTAGCAACAACTGAAGAGCTGGAGGAAGAGCTGGCTGTAGAAGCCATAAGAGCAGGTGCTTTTGTTCCTTGTGCCAAGGCATTCAGAACATCTTCCTTGAGAATTTGTCCACGTTTTCCAGAACCTGAAATATCGCTTTTTGCAATATTATTTTCAGCCATCAATTTTGCTGCTGAAGGTGCAGGAGGCATTGTATCACTCGAAGATAACTGTTCCAATTCAGATGTTACCGCTGGAACAGGTACTTTAGAAGATGATGGTGATTTAGAAATACCTGAAACTCCAGCTTCAACTGCCCCTAAGAGCGCATTCACTTCAACTGTATCGCCTTCTTTTGCAATGATTTCAGATAATTTTCCCGCAATAGGCGAAGGAACTTCAACTGTTACCTTATCAGTTTCTAATTCAACTAAGGGCTCATCCATAGCAACAGCTTCGCCAAGTTTTTTAAACCATTTACCAACCGTTGCTTCGGTAACCGATTCACCCAAAGTAGGAACACGGATTTCAGTAGTCATAATATTTTTTCCATACATCAGAGTAATAATAAATTAAGAGCCTAATGCATCTTCAAGAAACGCAGCAAGCTGTTCAAGGTGTTTCACCATCAACCCAGAGGCTGGTGATGCACTTGCAGGACGCCCTGCATAACGTGCACGTGAATATTGTGCATTAATATGTGTCAAAACCCATTCTAAATAAGGCTCAATAAATGACCAAGCCCCCATATTTTTTGGTTCTTCTTGGCACCAAACAACTTCCGCTTGTAAAAAACGTGACAATACATTCACTAAATTTTTCGCTGGGAAAGGATAAAGCTGTTCAATACGAAGCAAGTAGATATCATCAATGCCTCTCTTTTCACGTTCTTCATAAAGATCGTAATAAACCTTGCCCGTACAAAGAACAATACGGCGAATTTTATTATCTTTCTGCAATTTGATGGCAGAATTTTTGAGACATTCTGCATCATCAAGCAATACACGCTGAAAATTCGTTTCTGCTCCCATCTCACTTAAAGAAGAAACTGCTCGTTTATGACGCAAAAGTGATTTTGGTGTCATTAAAATTAAAGGCTTACGGAAATCGCGTTTAATTTGCCGACGTAAAATATGAAAATAATTTGCAGGGGTTGTACAATTAGCAACCTGCATATTATCTTCCGCACAAAGTTGAAGAAAACGTTCTAAACGTGCTGAAGAATGCTCTGGCCCTTGCCCTTCGAAACCATGAGGCAACAAACAAACAAGACCAGACATGCGAAGCCACTTACGCTCTGCAGATGAAATAAATTGGTCAAAAATGACCTGTGCACCATTAGAGAAATCACCAAACTGTGCTTCCCAAAGCGTTAATCCCCTTGGTTCAGCAAGGGAATATCCATATTCAAAACCAAGAACAGCTTCTTCAGAAAGCATAGAATTAACAACTTCATAAAAAGCTTGTCCCTTTTTCAAATTATTTAAAGGGATATAACGCGCTTCATTTTCTTGATCATAAAGAACTGAATGACGTTGTGAAAAAGTTCCACGTTCAACATCCTCACCGGAAAGACGAACTGGCGCTCCTTCTGAACAAAGAGAACCAAAAGCTAAAGCTTCGGCTGTTGCCCAATCAACAGCTTCACCGGTTTCAAAAATTTTAGCCCGGCTGTTTAAAAAACGCTGGATGGTTTTATGAACATGGAAATCTGCTGGTATTTCTACAAGCTTTTTACCAATTTCTTTTAAATCTTTTAACTCAACACCTGTCGTTTTAGAATATTGCTCATCAGCATTACTGAAAGCTTTAAGCCCCGTCCAACTTCCATCAAGCCAATCAGCTTTGTTGGGTTTATAAGAAGCACTCGCTTCAAATTCAACTTCAAGCTTATCGCGCCATAGTTTTTTCTGTTGTTCAATTTCTTCTGAAGAAACCACACCTCCCGCTACCAACTTATCTCCATAAAGTTGGAGGGTAGTCCGGTGATTACGGATAGCTTTATACATAAGAGGTTGTGTAAAGGAAGGCTCATCGCCCTCATTATGTCCAAAACGACGATAACAGAACATATCAATAACAACTGACTTATGAAAAATTTGACGAAATTCTGTTGCTAATTTTGCAACAAAGACAACAGCTTCAGGATCATCACCATTTACATGGAAAATTGGCGCATCAATCATTTTTGCCACATCTGACGGATAAGGCGAAGAGCGTGAAAAGCGTGGATCTGTTGTAAAACCAATCTGATTATTGATAATCACATGTATAGAGCCCGCAACGCTATAACCTTTAAGGCCTGAAAGTCCAAAAGTTTCCTGAATTACACCTTGTCCTGCAAAAGCAGCATCACCATGAATAAGTAACGGCAAGATTTTTGAACGCTCGCTTAATGGCAGCTCATCAGCGTACATAGAGCCGGCAAGTTTGTCTTGTTTAGCACGGGCCTTGCCAATAACAACTGGATCAACAATTTCAAGATGAGATGGGTTAGCCAAAAGCGATAAATGCACCTTTTTTCCATCAAATTCAAGATCTGTTGAAGTTCCTAAATGATACTTGACATCACCTGATCCCTCTACATCATCTGGCTTATAAGATCCACCTTTGAATTCATGAAAAATAGCTCGATGTGGCTTTGCAAAAACTTGTGAAAGAACATTTAAACGACCACGATGGGCCATCCCTAAAACAATTTCCTGTACACCTAAAGCACTACCGCATTGAATAATCTGTTCAAGAGCAGGAATTAACGCTTCACCACCATCAAGTCCAAAACGTTTTGTTCCTTTATATTTTATATCTAAAAACTGCTCAAACCCTTCTGCTTCAATAAGTTTGTTAAGGATAGCCTTCTTGTCTTTCTGAGTAAAGACAACGTTCTTATTTGATCCCTCAATACGCTCTTGAAGCCATGCTTTTTGGACAGGATCAGAAATATGCATATATTCCATCCCAATCGTCGAACAGTAGATACGATTGAGGATCTCGAGAATCTGGGGAATAGTTGCATATTCCACCCCTAAAACATTATCAATAAAAATTGGACGCTCATAATCAGCAGGAGTAAATCCATAAGCTTCCGGAGACAGTTCTTTGTAATCCTCAATTTTTTCTGCTAATTTAAGAGGATCAAGCTGTGCACGAAGATGCCCTCGTGCTCGAAAAGCACGAATCATCATGAGTGCCTGAACAGAATCGCGTGTTGCTAAAATAACATCTTGTTTGCTAAAGATTTCTCCCTTTTCTGCAGCACCGGATGTCGTTTTTTTCTTTAACTTATCACCAAAATATTGCTCAAGAGAAGACCAATCTCCATCAAGAGCAGAAACTAACTCACCATTTGCCTTTAATGGCCAATGATTACGTTGCCAAGTTGCTCCTTCAGCATTTTTGAGTACATCTTCTTTATTATCCTGAAGATTTTTAAAAAAACTACGCCATTGTGAATCCACGCTGGTGGGATCTTTTTCATATTCAGCATAAAGTTGATCTATATAATCTGCATTTCCACCATACAGAAAAGACGTTTGTGCAAAAAGACTGTTTATCTCGTCCTGCCTTGCCATATACCTCTCCGGAACACTTTATTCCGTCTCCTTATATTTCTTTTCAACCTTTAAATGTCTGAAAAGAAAGCCATGCTCTAAAGATTAAAAAAGTTTCATCTTTTTTATACTCTATACTTCACCTACATAAGAACACATGTTACGCATATAAAGTTTTCTTTTATCCCTTCAAAATCGACATCAAAGTCTTTCCTATCTGCGAAGGTGAAGGAGATATCTGAATTCCAGCTGATTCCATTGCAGAAATTTTATCTTCTGCACCACCTTTACCGCCAGAAATAACAGCACCAGCATGCCCCATTGTACGTCCTGGAGGAGCTGTACGACCAGCAATAAAACCAACAACCGGCTTCTTACGACCTTTTTTTGCTTCATCTTTGAGAAACTGAGCTGCTTCTTCTTCAGATGAACCACCAATCTCACCAATCATCACAATGAACTGAGTTTCATCATCAGCTAAAAACATTTCCAACACATCAATAAACTCAGTACCTTTAATAGGGTCACCACCAATACCAATAGCTGTTGTCTGTCCAAGACCTTCATTACTTGTTTGAAAAACTGCCTCATAAGTTAAAGTTCCAGACCGTGAAACAATCCCAACAGAGCCTTTTCTAAAAACAGAACCAGGCATAATACCAATCTTACATTCATTTGGCGTGAGAATACCAGGACAATTTGGACCAATAAGACGTGATTGTGATTTTTCTAATCGAGCCTTTACTCTAACCATATCCATAACTGGAATGCCTTCCGTAATACAGATAATTAAACGAATCTCAGCATCAATGGCTTCTATAATAGCGGCCGCTGCCCCTGCAGGAGGAACATAAATAACAGAAGCATCCGCACCTGTTTTTTCTTTTCCTTCTGCAACACTTGCAAAAATAGGAAGAGTTTCACCTTTTGAACCTTTCCATACCTCACCACCTTTTTTAGGATTAACACCACCAACCATTTGTGTACCATGATAAGCAAGCGCCTGTTCTGTATGAAACGTTCCTGTTTTTCCTGTAAGCCCCTGAACCAGAACTCTCGTATCTTTATTCACAAGAATTGACATAACTTAAGCTCCCTTCACGGCTGCAACAATTTTTTTAGCAGCATCATCTAAATCATCAGCGGGAATAACGTTCAAACCGCTGTCACTGATAATCGCTTTACCCTGCTCAACGTTTGTACCTTCAAGACGAACAACCAAAGGAACCTTTAAACCAACTTCCCTAACAGCAGCAACCACACCTTCAGCAATAACATCGCAACGCATGATACCACCAAAAATATTAACTAAAATGCCTTTAACATTTGGATCAGCAGTGATAATTTTAAAAGCAGCAGTTACTTTTTCTTGTGAAGCTCCACCACCGACATCAAGGAAATTTGCTGGCTCAGCCCCATAAAGCTTAATAATATCCATTGTTGCCATAGCAAGACCCGCACCATTGACCATACAACCAATTGTGCCATTAAGAGCAACATAAGCAAGATCATGCTTTGATGCTTCTATCTCCTTTGGATCTTCTTCTGAAAGATCACGTAGTTCCAAAATTTCTGGATGACGGAACAGAGCATTATTATCAAAAGAAACTTTTGCATCAAGAACACGCAAATGGCCATTTTTCATTACAATAAGCGGATTAATTTCAAGAAGACTCATGTCTTTTTCACAAAACACTTTATAAAGAATTGGAAAAAGTTTTTCACCATCTTCTCGTGCACTATCACGCAAATCCAATGCATCACATAACTTTATACAATCAATAGAAGTAACACCCTGCGTAGCATCAATTGGTAGAGTTAATATTTTTTCAGGTGTTTTTTCAGCAACCGTTTCAATATCCATTCCCCCTTCTGTTGAAACAACGAAGGCTATTCGACCAACCGCACGATCAACCAAAAGTGAAAGGTAAAGCTCTCGTTCAATATCGGCACCATCCTCAATATAAAGACGATTCACTTGCTTCCCCTCTGGACCAGTTTGTTTGGTTACCAAAGTTTTACCAAGCATTTCTTGGGCATATGCAACAACTTCTTCAACAGATTTTGCAAGCCGAACACCACCCTTTGAGTCAGAACCAAGTTCCTTAAATTTTCCCTTACCACGACCACCAGCATGTATTTGACTTTTAACCACATAAAGCGGCCCAGGCAATTTTTTTGCCCAGGTTTCAGCTTGCTCTACAGAATAAACAGCAACACCACTTGCAATTGGTGCTCCATATGCATGAAGCAGACGTTTTGCCTGATATTCATGGATATTCATACATTTGTCCTTTTCTTTTATGAATTGCTTTATTAAGCTTTGAATACAAGTAGTTAAATAACTTAACGAACGGAAGCTTACTCAATTTACTCGAGACTAGGCACAATAGTGATACAAGCTTCACAAAGCTTTTGTACTGCATTCACAGAATGCTCAAAAGCACTTCTTTCCTCTTTATCAAGATCAATTTCTATAATCCGTTCAACACCACCTGAGCCAAGTACAACGGGAACACCGACATATGTATCATTAACCCCGTATTCACCTGAAAGATAGGCAGCAACAGGGATAACACGCTTAGTGTCCTTCAAATAGGCTTCAGCCATAGAAACAGCAGAAGCCGCTGGTGCGTAAAAAGCTGAACCCGTTTTTAACAAACTAACAACTTCGGCACCACCATCACGGGTACGCTGGATAATTTGATCAATTTTTTCCTGTGTTGTCCAACCCATCTTAATAAGATCAGGCAAAGGAATACCACCAACCGTTGAGTAACGCACCAAAGGCACCATTGAATCACCATGCCCCCCCAAAACAAACGCAGTTACATCTTTAACTGAAACATTAAATTCCTTAGATAAGAAATAACGAAAACGTGCCGAATCAAGAATACCAGCCATACCAACTACTTTATGTGTAGGAAGACCTGAAAATTTCTGTAGTGCCCATACCATCGCATCAAGGGGATTCGTAATACAAATAACAAAAGCTGAAGGCGCATATTTTTTAATTCCTGCACTTACTTGTTCCATCACTTTTAGATTAATACCCAAAAGGTCATCACGGCTCATACCTGGTTTTCGTGCAACTCCCGCTGTTACAATAATAACATCCGCGTCTTCAATTGCTTCATAAGTATTAGTACCTTTTAAATTGACATCAAAACCATCAACAGGCGAAGATTCAGCAATATCGAGAGCTTTCCCCTGTGGCAAACCTTCTGCAATATCAAATAGGACAACATCACCAAGCTCTTTAAGCCCAATAATATGCGCTAACGTTCCACCAATCATACCCGAGCCAATAAGAGCTATTTTTTTTTGTGCCATTTTATTTCTTTCTAACACTAGATCAATCAGCGCACATTTATGAGCGCCAGTATACTGAATATTTTCTTATCTTATTCATATTTCCAATAATGTCATCAAATATAAAATTTATCCCATTTTTTTCATCACAGAAGCAATAATCTCCTGTAAAAACAATTGTTAGAAAACTACCATGCTGTATCGATAAAGTGAATTTAAAAAAAATACAATAGAATTATTATACTTCTTTTATTTTCAAATAAGTTACTGTTTTTTTGATCTATGTAAAGGAAAAGGTATAATCAGCTTTTCTATTTCAAAAGAAAACGCTCTGCCCAAAGTTTTAAATAATCTTGACTTTGCATTTCATAAAGACGCGATTGCGTTCTTTTAAACTCAAAGGTTTCTATTGTCTGTGCACATCCTTTATACAAATTCTCAAGTATAGCTGCCGCTGACATAAACAATCTTATGTTGCGTTCATAGAGAATATCAATAAGTAAAATAAACCGTTTTGTTTCATTGCGACACGTATCATCCATCACAGGCACGTTATCGATAAAAATAGTATGATAACGTTTTCCTAGTGCTAAATAGTCAGCTGCTGCCAAAGGCTTCACACACAAATCTTTATAATCAAATCGTGCACAACCTGCTCCGGAGCGTGAAATATGAATAAGACGCCCTCTTACAGAAAGTTCATCAGATATTTCCTTCTGCCCTTGTAGCACCAACGCCCACGATTGATCCATGCATTTATTTGCTTCTAATCCTAACGGTGTCATATACACATTTTGTAGATCCGATTTATCAAGACGATAATCTGTTTTTGCATCAAGATTTATAATATGAACGCGTGCTTTCAAAATTTGAATAAAAGGCAAAAAAAGCTCTCGGTTTAAACCGTTATAATAAAGATTATCAGGAGCAACATTTGAAGTAGCAATAAAAAAAACCCCTTTATCAAATAAGGCAGAAACAAGGCGCCCCAACACCATAGCGTCAGCAATATCTGTTACACTAAATTCATCAAAACAAAGAACCTGGGCTTCTTGTGCCAAATCTGCAGAAACAGCTAAAATGGGATCATGTTGTCCGGATTTTTTTCGTGTTGATGCTTGGCGATAAATATTAATGCGCTCATGCACATCAACCATGAAATCATTAAAATGTGCGCGCTTTTTACGCTTCTGCTGCAAACAAGAAAAGAACAAATCCATCAACATAGTTTTGCCCCGTCCTACTTCACCGTAAATATACAGCCCCTGAAAAAAACCATCTTGTTTTGAAAAAGAAGTTTGTTTTTCTCTCTTAAAGAAACGCCAGAATTTACAAGGACGAGGAATGTTTTTCTCTGCAATTTCTTTTAATAAATAGTCAAAACGTTCTGCTAAGGATTGTTGAGCTGGATCAAAGCTGATTTCTCCTTTACAGACCAACTCTTTATAATGCGTTGAAACTAAAATCATCCAAATAACCTTTTTCAATACGTTTTTAATGAACGGTGGAAATTCTCTTCATAGCTTTAACGTATCTCTTACTTTTTCATAAATGGCTTTAAAAAATTTAACGACTTAAAACAACTAGATGATTATTAAGTGTCCGCCCTTCAAAACGATCAATATTAGAAGAATAAAAAACAACGATAATGCGTCCTGAATTATTATAAAAATACAACCTCTTTCCTTTAACATCCCATGATTTTACCTGAGAAAAGATTCCCGAGCAATGTAAAGGAGCAGCACGATATCCTTGACCAAATTTTGTTTGTGGTGTTGCAATTCGGCAAACTTTTCCACCAACAGAAAGATTCCACACTCCAGCAATACTTGCAGGAAACAAATCAACGGCATCGTTTGGCAGTTCAAGCTTAGCCATTTGCCCATCAGTTTGAGAATCTCCTTTTTCATACATTGAAACATTTGATGCTTCAGATACGGATGAACTATCAGATACCACTTCAAATGTTGACATTTGTTGAACTGGATAAAAAACTTCTGCTGTGTTGCTACTATCGTTACTGCCAAACTGCGACGTCGAACATCCCCCTAAAAGAGTTACAGTTAACATTGCAACGAAAGGCGAAATTTTTGAAAATGACATATTTATACTCTTTCCTATGACAAGAACATAGATTCACTCAAAAAAATAGGTGAACATTTTTTATATGACTTTTACAAAGATAAATTAACAAATAAAAAAAATAGGGTGAAAACTTTCTATTTTAGACGATAAATAATTCCTTCTAGTAGTTTATGTTTACCAAGTACTAGAAATTTATAAGATTCTCAGTCATATATTTCTTATGAATAATCATTAGAAATAGAGAAATTTCATGAAAACGCCATTTAGCAAAATGAATGGTCTTGGAAATAAAATCATTGTTGTTGATATGCGTGAAAGTACATACGCTATCACACCACAAGCAATCTTTGCTTTATCAGAAGATCCAAAAATGCATTTTGATCAAATTATGGCTATCCATCCACCAAGTCTAAAGGAAGCCGACTTCCGCATAGAAATATGGAATGCTGATGGTTCAATGGCTAAGGCTTGCGGTAACGGCACTCGTTGTGTAATTGCGTGGCTCACAGACCACAATCTAGGTGAAACATTTAGATTGGAAATGCCTACTGGAATTGTTAAAGGTAAGCGCCAAACCAATAATCTTATCTCTGTCGATATGGGGTGTCCAAATTTCAATCCCCGAAAAATGTCTGTTTCACGTGAAATAATTGATACTAATCACTTAGAAATTACGGCTGGACCCTTAAAGGATGCTTGCCTTATATCTGTTGGTAACCTCCACGCTGTTTTTTTTGTTAAGAATAATATTCAACATATTCCCTTAGAAGAGTATGGACCAAAACTTGAACATGATCCTCTTTTTCTAGAAGGTTGTAATATTTCTATTGCTTTTGTAACATCACAAAAAAGCCTAAATTTACGCACATGGGAAAGAGGGGTCGGGTTAACACAAGCATGTGGTAGCGCTGCTTGTGCCAGTGCGGTGGCTGCTTATAGGCGTGGACTCACAAAACGCCATATCAACGTGAATTTACCTGGGGGAACACTTGATATTTTTTATAAAAAAGACGATCACATTATTATGACTGGCCCAATTGAATATGAATTTAGTGGTTTTCTTAATCCTTTAACAGGGAACTACAAAAAGGATCGTTTTTTATGGCGATAGAAATTGTAACACTAGGTTGCCGACTCAATAGCTATGAATCAGAAATTATACGCAAAAAAACTGCTTCTTCTGGACTCGATAAGCTGAAAGATGGTGCTATTATCTTTAATACTTGCGCAGTCACTGCTGAAGCTGTACGACAAGCAAAACAAGCAATCCGCAGAGCTAGACGTGAAAACCCTCATGCTCGCATTATCGTCACGGGATGTGCTGCACAAACAGAAGCACAAAATTTTGCCTCTATGACAGAGGTAGATCTCGTTTTAGGCAACGAAGACAAACTTCATGCCCATTCTTATCGCCAGCTTCCTGATTTTGGCATAAACCATTCTGAAAAAGTGCTTATCAATGACATCATGGAAGTTAAAAAAATTGCTCCACATATAGTTAGTGCAATGAAAGAGCGCACACGTGCTTTTGTACAGGTGCAAAATGGCTGTGATCATCGTTGTACATTTTGTATTATCCCTTATGGGCGCGGACCATCACGCTCAGTTCCCATGGGGGCTGTAGTTGAACAAATAAAAAAACTCACAGGAAATGGTATCCAAGAAATTGTTCTAACGGGCGTGGATCTTACAAGTTATGGTCACGACCTCCCTGGAAAAGCAACCTTAGGAAAATTAACTTCAGCTATTTTACGCCACATTCCCGATTTACCCCGATTGCGCCTTTCATCAATAGATTCTATTGAAACAGATGAAGAACTAATCAATCTCTTAGCTTATGAAAAAAGAATAATGCCTCATCTGCATTTATCTTTGCAAGCAGGCGATAATATGATTCTAAAAAGAATGAAAAGACGGCACTTGCGTGAACATGCAATTCAATTTTGCCAAGATTTGCGCGCTAAACGCCCTACAATTGTTTATGGTGCTGATTTAATTGCTGGCTTCCCCACAGAAACAGAAGAAATGTTCCAAAACAGCCTCTCTTTGATTGATGAATGTAATTTAACACATCTCCATATCTTTCCTTTTAGTCCAAGAGAAGGAACACCTGCAGCACGTATGCCACAAATAAACCGTAGAATAATTAAGATGCGTGCAGAAAAATTGCGTAAAGCAGGTAAAGAAGCTTACCAAAAGCATTTAGCTCACTTACAAAACAGTCAGCAAAAAGTTCTCATTGAAAAAAATGAAATCGGACGAACAGAAGATTACACTCTTGTACAAATAAAAGGTGCAAAAGATGGAACAATTGTTCAAGCCCTTATCGTTGATCATGATGGTGATAAATTGATTGCTGTCCCACAAAAATTAAATGCAGCTTGAGCAGGAAAGCCCCTATGACAAAATCTTTTATAAAAAAAATATTTTCTTTTAACCAAAATAAAAAGAAGAAAACAAAACAAGTTTATACTCCTTACGAAACCGATATAGAGGAAGAAAGTGGAAGCACAAATTTAAAAAAAGAAGAAAAAGCAGAAAATAAAAATATAAAACCTATAAAACATGATGAAAAAACTCCACATTTTGAAAAATATTCCGGAAAAATAATTGTTACGAATACAATCTGTGAAAAAAAAATTGAAGAGTCTGCGATTCCACTCCCTGTTGAACATAGCAATACAGCGTGGGTTGAACGCTTTAAAAAAGGGTTAGCTCTTTCTTCACAACGCTTAAGCGAGTCTATGAGTGCTCTATTTGTTAAGGGAAAGCTTGGTGAAGACACACTACAAGAACTGGAAGATATCCTTATTCAAGCTGATTTTGGTGTAGAAACAGCTACACGCATTATAGATACTTTAGCTTCTAATCGTTACGAAAAAAATTTATCTCTAGATGATATTTACGCCATTGTAGCTGATGAAATAAAAAAGGTTTTAGAACCCGTTGCGATTCCATTAGAACTTGATATTAATCATAAGCCTCACGTTATTTTACTGGTAGGTGTAAATGGTACTGGAAAAACAACAACTATTGGAAAACTTGCTGCAAAACTTACTGCAGGAGGGCTAAAAGTTATGCTCGCTGCTGGTGACACATTCCGCGCTGCAGCCATTGAGCAATTGCACATTTGGGGTGAGCGCACAGGATCTAAAGTTATTTCAACAAAACTAGGTGCAGACTCTGCTAGTTTAGCCTTCGATGCTTATGAAAAAGCAAAAAAAGAAAACAGTGATGTGTTAATTATTGATACAGCTGGGCGCTTACAAAATAAAACTGAATTGATGGATGAATTAGCAAAAATTATTCGTGTTTTAAGAAAACACACACCTCAAGCACCTCATACAATCCTTCAAACGCTTGATGCAACCACCGGACAAAATGCACTTAGCCAAGTAGATATTTTCCGTGAAATCGCCGGAGTTAATGGCTTAATAATGACAAAGCTTGATGGTACTGCACGGGGGGGGGTTTTGGTTGCTATTGCAGAAAAATATAAATTGCCCATTTATTTTGTTGGTATAGGAGAGAGTATTGAGGATCTTCAACCTTTTTCTGCTTCTGATTTTACCGAAACTATCGCAGGGAAATCCATATGAAAAAAACTTCTTTAAAACCCAATCTATCTAATAATTCTGATTTTAAAAAGCCACTTTTTTCACCAGCATTTACTAAATTTCTCTTAGAAATAGGACCGTTAATCGTCTTTTTTCTTGCTAACTATAAAGGTGAATGGCTGATAAAAAACATTGAACTATTTAAAAATTTTGATAAGCCTATTTTCCCTGCAACTGCTATTTTCATGGTGGCAATTGTTGCTTCCTTAGGATTATCCTGGATTCTTGCACAGAAAATTCCCATAATGCCTCTTATCTCAGGCGTGTTTGTTTTATTCTTTGGATTTCTAACTCTTTGGCTTCATAATGACACTTTCATAAAAATGAAGCCAACTATTATTAATAGCTTATTTGCACTTGTCCTTTTTGGGGGTATGTTTTTTAAAAAACCGCTTTTGTTTTATATTTTCGATTCTACTTTAAAGCTTGATGATTTAGGATGGCAGAAGCTTACCTACCGTTGGGCGTTTTTTTTCGTTTTTCTTGCTTTTTTAAATGAAATAATTTGGCGAAATTTTAACGATAATTTTTGGACTAGTTTTAAAGTCTTCGGTGTCATGCCTATAACAATTCTCTTCATGCTTACCCAAATACCTCTTATTATGAAACATTCACAGGAACTCTTTACAAAAACTGATAGGTCTGATTCTTAAACATAAGACATTCATTACTAGAGATTATTTTATAGCTTATTGCTGCGTATTGTTATGGAGAAAATGCGTGTTAATCGAGCAGTTCATTTGCCGAAAAGATAATTTCGGTGTGCTTATTCACGATGAAAAAAGCAGATACACAGCTGCAATTGATGCACCTGAAAGTAAAGCAATTCACCATGCATTAAAACGGCGCAACTGGACACTCCAAGCTATTTTTGTAACTCATCATCACCATGACCATATCGAAGCATTAGAAGAATTAAAGCAAACTTATAAGGCTATAGTTATTGGTCCAGAAGCAGAAAAAGAAAAAATTACTCATCTTGATAAAACACTCGAACCCAATGAAACTTTTTTCTTTGGAACTCAAAAGCTTTTAGCTCTTTCAACACCTGGCCATACTCTAGGATCATTATCTTATTATTTTCCTGAAGAAAATTTACTTTTTACTGGAGATACACTTTTTTCACTTGGTTGCGGACGTCTTTTTGAAGGAACATCAGCACAAATGCTGAATTCTTTAAAAAAACTTCGTCAACTTCCAGACGAAACGCTTCTTTATTGTGGACACGAGTATACCAAAAACAATGCTCTTTTTGCATTGACACTTGATCCATATAATAGAAAACTTCATAAAAGAGCAGAAAATGTTTTTTTGTTATGTGCAAAAAATTCTATGACTTTGCCTGTCACTTTGGGGCAGGAAAAGGCGACTAACCCTTTCCTTCGTTGGGATGATAATTTGCTGAGAAAGAATCTCGGAATGGAAGATGCAACGGATGAAGAGGTATTTGCTAACATAAGAAAAAGAAAAGATAATTTTTGATAATGTTTTAATTTCTATTGCTTCCTCTTTTGTAACATATACTCAAATAAGCATGATAAGAGGAATACACTACCATTTTGTTCTATCACTTATCAGTAATACAAATACCCACAGTAAATACGCCTTAAAAGAAAAAATAATAGTATTCTAAGTCCTCACAAAACTATATTTTTAGCAAAAGAAATTGTTTTAAAATAATATAACAGCTGAAGATTGGGTAATCTGTTTTCACAGAATTTAAGGTAATATTAGCTTCAAGTATAATTTTTGAAGACAAAGAAATTTTTTGAAAAATTTTAAGCCCTATAAATATATTTTTTATAGGGCTCGAATTATGGAAAATGTTTAGGTTTGCAAACGTCGGCAAATATCATCCAATTGCTCTAGTGAAGAATAGTGTATTTTTAAATCACCACCCTTTTTACCAGGTTGAATAATCACTCTCATTCCTATTACATCTGCAAGCAATTTTTCTAAGGATTTTGTTTCCGCGTCTTTTTCCACAGAAGTTCGTTTTTTTACTTTTGTATTTGCCTGATCATATGCAAGCATTTCTGTTTGACGTACCGAAAAACCTTCACGAATAATTTTTTCCGCCAAATTTTCCGGATTATCAACGGTTATAAGACAACGTGCATGACCTACTGAAAGCTCCCCATTTATTAAAAATTTTTGTACCTTTTGTGGCAATTTTAACAAACGAAGTGCATTAGCAACATAACTTCTGCTTTTTCCAATTACTTGCGCCAAATCTTCTTGCGTATAACCATGCTCATTCAGCAAAATTTCATATCCTATAGCTTCTTCAATGGGATTAAGATCAGCACGTTGAACATTTTCTATAATTGCCAATTCAAAAGCTGTCTTATCATCCACATCACGAACAATAACCGGCAATTCATTTAAATTTGCTCTTTGTGCAGCACGCCATCGACGCTCTCCAGCAATTAATTCAAATTTATGAGGATGATCGCGTGAAGGCCTAACAATAATAGGTTGAACAATGCCATGTTGGCGAATTGACTGTGCTAGATTATCAAGTTCTGATTCTGTAAAATTACGCCGTGGATTATGTGGATTACAAGAAATAGATTCTATAGGGACAAACTTTTCAGAAAATGTACTAGATTCTGCCAATTTATCATTATTTTGTAAAGATGAAAGACTATCATTTAAACTTATATCGCCAATCAATGCCGCTAATCCACGCCCAAGTCTTTTTTTTGATTGATCATCATTCATAATCTTGCTCTTTGAGTTATCTTTTAAAAAGTTATTTTTTACATTTTCAAGCAGCAGCGCGTGCTTGTTTTTCACGTTGAATCATCTCCGATGCTAAACGCAAGTAGGCTTGGCTACCAGCACATTTTAGATCATAAAGCAATACTGGCTTACCAAAAGAAGGTGCTTCAGATACCCTTACATTTCGTGGAATAACAGTGCGATAAACTTTATCCCCCATAAAAGAGCGTACATCTTCAACAACTTGATTTGAAAGGTTATTCCGTCCATCATACATTGTTAGAACAATACCTTGAATTTCTAAAGATGGATTAAGTACAGATTGCACTTGCTTTACAGTTTCAAGCAACTGGCTTAAACCTTCAAGTGCCAAAAATTCACATTGCATGGGCACTAAAACAGAATCTGCAGCCCCCATAGCATTAAGTGTTAAAAGATTAAGTGAGGGAGGACAATCAATTAAAATATAACTGAACTTTTTTTCCATTTTTGGAT
This sequence comes from Bartonella vaga, assembly GCF_037070895.1. Taxonomy (NCBI): domain Bacteria; kingdom Pseudomonadati; phylum Pseudomonadota; class Alphaproteobacteria; order Hyphomicrobiales; family Bartonellaceae; genus Bartonella; species Bartonella vaga. The sequence continues at coordinate 182,941 of NZ_JAYMZK010000001.1, read as the reverse complement.
CATGGCATAGGGCTTTACGCAACCTTTGAATACGATCTTTTGATGAGGAAATTTCCATTTCTACGCCTAAAAGATCAAGTGTAGAAGGTACAATGTGTAGATTTGGTACAGCTGTTTTTAAAGCTGCCTTTGTAATTGAAATTTCTGAAACTAAAACATCATAAGAAGATAGAGGGCGACTATTACGATCAATCCCCAATCCTGTACTAGCATTACCTTGAGGATCAACATCCATAATAAGAACATTTTCACCAATAGCTGCTAGAGCTGTAGCAAGATTGATTGCTGTAGTCGTTTTACCGACTCCACCTTTTTGGTTTGCAATAGCGATAATCCGTGTTTGGCTCATTTTGCCTTACTTTCTTCGTGATAAAAGATGAGAAATTTCTAAAATAACAGAATCTTCATCAATTTTACTCTTATATTTTATCAGATTAAATTGCCAATTGGCAGAGGCATTTGTAATTTCTCTAGAATAATCCCGACCTTTTTGTAAAAGAGCTATTGTTTTTTGTGAAAAAAAAGGAAAAGCAAGTTTTAAAAGATCATCCAGTGAAGCTAAGCCTCTCGCTGTTATAACATCTGGTGCTTTTATTTTTTGATAGGCATCTTCAATTCTACAATGATGAACTGTGGCTGGTAGATTAAGTTGGGTAATAACTGTTCTTAGAAAAGCTATTTTTTTTCCGTTACTTTCAACGAGATCAATGTGCCCTATTTTTTTTTCTTTCATAAGAATAGCAATAACAATTGCAGGAAATCCACCACCTGATCCAAGATCACACCAATTTAGAAAATTACTATGTAAAGGATAAATTTGAGCAGAGTCCAAAATATGACGTTTCCATAAAACTGGTATTGTTGTAGCGGATACTAAATTAATATGTGCATTCCACTGGATGATTAAAGTTTCAAATTTTATTAAAGTCTCCATTGTTTCACGTGAAACAGAAGGAATGATATCTAATAATGCTTTATATTTTTTTTCTATACAAAAATCCATTAAACTGATTTAGCCTTTTCACGTCTTTTCCGTTGAATATACGTAATAATAAGCGACAATGCGGCAGGTGTCATACCATCAATTTTCTGGGCATCAGCGATTGAACGCGGTGATATCTTTTGAATCTTTGTTTTTAGCTCATTTGAAAGCCCAGAAATTGATTGAATATCAAGAGAAGATGGAATTTCTAACCCTTCATCTCTTTGAAGAGCAGCAATATCCTGTGCTTGTTTTTCTAAATAAACTGCATATTGTGCTTCAATTTCTAAAGATTCACATGTTTTAGAATCAATTGACTGCAATTGTGGCCAAAAATGTGAAAGACGTTTTATGCTCATATGAGGATAAGCAAGAAGATCATAAGCTGAGCGTCGAACTCCATCGTGATTTATTTGTAATCCATGAGCAGAAGCTTCATTAGGAGTTAAAAAAAGCTCTTTACATATTGATCGTGCCTGATTGAGACGTTGTTGCTTTTGTTGAAAATAATTCCAACGCAATTTATTAACAATTCCCCATTTCTGTGCCAAAGGCGTTAAACGAGCATCAGCATTATCAGATCGTAAAGATAAACGAAATTCTGCACGTGATGTAAACATTCGATAAGGTTCGCAAACACCACGTGTAACTAAATCATCCACCATAACACCAATATAAGCAATGGAACGACTTATGATAACCTCGTTTAACTTACCCACTTTATGCGCAGCATTTAATCCAGCTAAAAGTCCCTGTGCTGCAGCTTCTTCATATCCTGTTGTACCATTAATTTGACCAGCTAAAAACAGCCCTGGTAAAGCTCGTAATTCTAAAGTTTTAGTTAATTGTTGAGGATTAACAAAATCGTATTCAATAGCATAACCAGGTTGTAAAACTTTAGCATTTTCCAACCCCTCAATAGTTTTTAATAAAGAAATTTGTACATCTTCAGGAAGAGAGGTAGAAAGACCATTTGGATAAATAGTGTCATCATTCAAGCCTTCTGGTTCCAAAAAAATCTGATGTCCATCACGTTCACCAAATTTAATTATTTTATCTTCAACTGAAGGACAATAACGCGGTCCTAATCCTTCAATATTTCCAGAATACAAAGCAGATCTATGAATATTTTCACGTATAATTTTATGTGTTTGACTATTTGTGCGAGTTATTGCACATTCAATCTGAGGCTGGTCAATTTTTTCTGTTAAAAAAGAAAAAGGAACTGGATCTTCATCCGCTTTTTGTTTTTGAAGTACATCCCAATTAATTGTTTTTTTACTAAGGCGAGCAGGAGTCCCTGTTTTTAACCTACTAAGATTTATATTATATTTTTTTAAACGTTCAGCAAGTTGTACACTTGATTTATCTCCCATACGGCCAGCAGCCCACCTTCTATCACCAATATGAATGAAACCGTTTAAAAATGTACCCGTTGCCAAAACAACAGCACCAGAAAAAATAGTTCCTTGTTTTTTTAAAATAACGCCTGAAACATGATTATCTTTTACAAGCAAATCAACTGCCTCATCTTCAATTAAAACGAGATTATCTTGTTCTTGTAAAAGCTTTTGAATTTCTTTTTTATATAATTGTCTATCAGCTTGTGTACGCGGCCCTCTTACGGCTGGCCCTTTACGTCGATTAAGAAGCCTAAATTGAATTCCAGAAGCATCCGCAGCTCTCCCCATAAGACCACCCAAAGCATCTATTTCACGAACTAAATGCCCTTTTCCAAGCCCACCAATAGCAGGATTACATGACATTGTTCCTAAACCTGATATTTTGTGTGTAACAAGTGCTGTTAGTGCTCCTGTACGCGCTGAAGCTGAAGCAGCTTCACAACCAGCATGACCACCACCAATAATGACAACATCATATAATTGCATTTAAATTAATTCCATAGAAAGATATAAAGTTTCACGTGAAACAAGACACAAAATACATGAACTTTTAAATCTGTCTATGTAATAATTAATGTTTCACGTGAATCGTTATTTACCAATACAAAACTCTGAAAAAATAATGTCAAGCAAATCCTCAACATCTATATCTCCCGTAATCCTTCCAAGAAAATCACTTGCGCGGCGAAGATGTTCTGCACGTAAACTTAAATCAAGAAAATCAGAATTAACAGAAGCCTCAATTTCTTCAACTGTCTCTTTTAACAACTGAAGTTGTCTTTTGCGTGCTGGGAAAAGATTTCCAATTTCAGAAGCACGACGTGAACAAAATAACTCCAATTCCTTAATAAAATAATCAAAATTTAAACCAGTTAATGCAGAAAACTGCACAAACCAATGGGTTTCACTATTTTCATAAAGATCAAGTTTATTACCAACATGCCATATTTCAGCTGACGTTTCCGGTAAATCAACTTTTTTAGGATTTTTCATATCATAAACTAAAATAACCAAATCTGCATTTATGACATGCTTCTTTGCAACTTCTATTCCTAATTTTTCTATTTTATTTTCCGTTTTCCTAAAACCAGCAGTATCTGTTAAACAAACTGGTAAACCACCAAGAACTAATCTCATTTCTAAAGCATCACGGGTTGTACCTTCTTCTTCTGTCACAATAGAAATAGATTTTCCCGCTAAACGATTCATAATGCTTGACTTGCCAGAATTTGGAGCACCAACAATAACAATTTTTAACCCATCACGTAGAATGCTCGCACGTTCCCCTTCATTAATATGTTCTCGAAGAGAAGCACAAAGATCCTCCATATCTTTCCAAATTTTATCAGATACCGAATTTGGAACATCAGCTTCATCAGAAAAATCAAATTCTGCTTCAATAAAAGCACGTGCCTTTGTAAGTTTATGACGCCAATCGCGATAAAGTGCGGTTAGACGTCCACTTGTACCCATGATTGCTAAACGTCGCTGACTTTCTGTTTCTGCTTCTATTAAATCAGCAAGACCCTCTGCTTGAACAAGATCTAATTTTCCTTCTCTAAATGCACGACGTGAAAACTCACCTGCTTCGGCAAGACGACATCCGTAAAATGTGGATAATTCATCGAGGAATCGATTAACAACAGCTATTCCTCCATGTAAATGAAATTCTGCACAATCTTCTCCTGTAAAACTATGCGGAGAAGGAAAAAAAACAGTTAGAGCAGAATCTAAAAAACTACCATCACGGGCAATAAGATTTCCATAATGCATAAACCGCGCTTTAGGCAAACAACCACAAAGCGTTTTAACAATGTTTACAACATGAGGACCAGAAAGCCGAATAACAGCAACCCCTGAAGGCAACAATCCACTCGAAACGGCAAAGATTGTATCCACAGGATATATCCTAATTTAAAAGTTTAATATTTATGTATTCATTGAATCAAAGAATTCATTATTGTTTTTTGTTTGTTTTAATTTGTCAATTAAAAATTCAATTGCATCAGTTACATTCATAGGCGCTAAAATACGGCGAAGTACAAAAATTTTGTGTAATTCTTGTCGTGCCACCAAAAGCTCTTCTTTGCGTGTTCCTGACTTTAAAATATCCATAGCAGGAAAAATACGCTTATCAGCAACTTTACGATCAAGAACAATTTCCGAGTTGCCAGTTCCTTTAAATTCTTCAAAAATAACCTCATCCATACGACTACCTGTATCAATCAAAGCAGTTGCAATAATGGTTAAAGATCCACCCTCTTCAATGTTACGCGCTGCACCAAAAAAACGTTTTGGACGCTGTAAAGCATTTGCATCTACACCACCCGTCAAAACTTTACCTGATGAAGGAACAACTGTATTATATGCACGTCCAAGACGCGTAATAGAATCAAGAAGAATAACAACATCACGCCCATATTCAACTAAGCGCTTTGCTTTTTCAATAACCATTTCAGCTACTTGCACATGACGCATTGCTGGTTCATCAAAAGTAGAAGAAACCACTTCTCCTTTCACAGAACGTTGCATATCAGTAACTTCTTCTGGACGCTCATCAATTAAAAGAACTATAAGATAACATTCAGGATGATTAGTTGTAATAGAATGAGCAATGTTTTGAAGTAAAACCGTCTTTCCTGTTCGAGGAGGTGCTACAATTAATCCTCTCTGTCCTTTTCCCAATGGAGATATTAAATCAATCACCCGTGATGACATATCCTTCTCTGTAGGATCCTGTATTTCCATTTGAAAACGTTCATTTGAGTAAAGAGGGGTGAGATTGTCGAAATGAATTTTATAACGAATCTTTTCAGGGTCTTCAAAATTAATTGTATTAATTTTAAGAAGAGCAAAATAACGTTCTCCTTCTTTTGGACTACGTATAGGACCTTCAACGGTATCGCCTGTTTTTAGGGAAAATGATTGAATTTGTGTAGGCGAAAGGTAAATATCGTCAGGACCTGGAAGGTAATTAGCGTCAGCAGATCGCAAAAACCCAAATCCATCTTGTAAAACCTCAACGACTCCCTCTCCGATAATCTCTACATCTTGTAAAGCAAGTTTTTTTAAGATAGCGAACATCAATTCTTGTTTACGCATCAAAGAAGCATTTTCAACTTCTAATGTTTCAGCAAAAGAGACAAGTTCAACTGGATTTTTACTTTTAAGTTCTTGTAGTTTCATTTCTTGCATGAAATATGCTCTTTAATAATGGTGGATGTATGTGTGGGAGATTGTCCTTGAATCAAGTGCGGAAAATTTAAAGAATGGAACATTCTTATAAGAAAAAGACATTATATACTCAATTTTTTTAATCCGCAAGCATCATTTATATGAGGTGTTTTCATATAAAATTAAGTAACTATATAAGTATTTATATGTAAATTAATATATTTAGAAAATGAGATACATTGAAGCATCATTTTTCAAGAGTCAAATTGTACAATGAATTTTGTTTACAATATTTTTGACCAATATTCAAAATATATTTTTAAATATCCATAAATTTTTTATATTAATAATTTATTAAAAAGGTGATTATTTTTATTTAAGTCTGTGTTTAATATTAATTATTAGTTATGCTTTAGTTTTCCTGAATTTTATCCACAGATATAAAAAGGAAAAAGACAAATATAACATTATATTAGAGATGCTATCCCCGTTCTTTTTTAATAAGAGAAGCATAGATATCACAACTGTTCAATTTGTGTATAATAATGGAAAGTTTTTCCAAAATTTTAGTTTTATTAAAGAGCATTCAAGATATATACACATTTGTTAACAAGGAGTTAATTTTTTTGTGACAAGAGAAAGAAAATCCTTTTTATGCATACTCTGATTCCTTAGATAAAAGATGAGAATCTATTTTTGAGGGACTGTTGTATTGCTATGCAACTTGACTCAAAGGGTATGGTGTATTTTCCCTATGATTTATAATGAAACGCTTTCGTTAGAAAGTTTGTCGTGGAATATAAGCAAGAGTTAGGTATTTTTCTTTATTTTAAAAAGTTAACAAATTCCTGTTTCACAGGATAGAGTGGCTCAATACAGATTACTCTCATTGTGCTGGGTATTTAAAAGAATAAAATGAAAAGATCCAACATATTTGAAAATGTTGGAATTTTTGAGAAAGCTTTTTCCATTTAAATTTGTACTAATAGCATTTAAATAGCTAAAAATTGATTTGTGTAAAACGTATTTTGAATGTTTTTTACCTGTTATGTAAGCCACAAGATACTTTATTAAAAAAATAGCTGTGATTGTATCTAAACTTTTATCGTGATTTCATGAAGAAAATGACAAAAGACACATTAATATTAGCATCACTTAGTTCCTATCGTGCACAACTATTGAAAAAAGCAGGTTTAAACTTTTTTATTGAAGGAGCCTCTTTTGATGAAAGGACAATAGAAAAAGAAGAAAAAACAAAGGATCCTAAAGAACTTAGTTGTTTTCTTGCAAGTGCAAAGGCAAAAAATGTTTCTGATCGCTTTCCTGATGCTTTTGTTATTGGTTGTGATCAAGTGCTTAATTTAGAAGGGAAGGTTTTTCATAAGGCCAAAAGTAGAAAAGAAGCACGTCAACGTTTACTTAATTTATCGGGAAAAACCCATTCCCTTCATAGTGCAGTGGCTTTATACAAAAGTGGACAAAAAATTTGGGCAGAAGTTTTTAGTGCGCATATGTCAGTGCGTCTTCTTTCATCAGACTTCATTGAACGTTATTTAGCACGTGTAGGAACAGATGTTTTAAATAGTGTGGGAGTGTATCAAATAGAAGGAGAAGGAATCCATCTTTTTGAAAAAATTGATGGAGATTTTTTCACCATTATTGGTTTACCTTTATTACCTTTATTAGTAAAGCTGCGTAATTTAGGAGTTATTGATGGTTGAGTTGACAATCAAATGCCAAAAAACAACTTTTCCGCGTGCTTTTGTTGTTGGCCATCCTATTTACCATTCAAAGTCACCAAAAATTCACAATTTTTGGCTCAAAAAATATAATTTACAAGGTGAATATCTAGCGCAGGACGTAATACCTGAAGAATTTAGAGATTTTTTAGTATCTATAAAAAGAAGAGGATTTTGTGGAGGTAATGTCACTCTACCCTATAAACAGGAAGCCTTTCATTTAGTGAGTCATAAAGATGATATAGCAACAATGATTGGTGCTGTTAATACTCTATGGTATGAAGGTGGTAAACTTTGTGCCACAAATAGCGATGCTTATGGCTTTAGTGCTAATCTTGACGATTTTTTTCCTGATTGGGCTAGAGAAGTAGCTCTTGTTTTTGGTGCAGGTGGTGCTGCACGCGCTATCATATATGCTTTAAAAAAACGTGGATTTGAACGTATTTACTTAGTTAATCGTACAAAAGAACGCGCAGACGATTTAGCCGAACATTTCGGAAAAATTATTAAAGTTTACGATTGGCATCGTGCTGATGAAATATTTTACCAAGCTGATTTAATTGTTAATGCAACTTCTACGGAGTTGTCATCATCCTATGATGAAAAAAATGCTCTTCCCTTTTGTGATTTTCAAAAAACGAAGACAACAGCATTGGTGACAGATATTGTTTACACACCGTTGATAACGCCCTTCTTAAAACAAGCAAAAGCGCATGATTTGAGGATCGTGGATGGACTTGGAATGCTTCTACATCAGGCTGTTCTTGGTTTTGAAAGATGGTTTGGAATAAGACCACAGGTAACAAAGGCGTTACGAATGGCAATTTTAGAAAGTATGGGTGAAGAGACAGGATGAAAATCATAGGATTAACTGGATCCATAGCTATGGGAAAATCAACGGTTGCTAATTTTTTCAGACAAGCGGGTATCTCCGTTTTTAGTGCTGATGATGCAGTATACCAACTTTATAAGAGTGAGCCAATTTTGTCGCTCATAGCTCATACGTTCCCTAATGTTGTTGAAAATGGAGAAGTTAATCGTTCAAAGCTTTCTAAAATTGTGATTGATGATAGTAAAAAATTGCAAACATTAGAAAAAATAATTCACCCTTTTGTTCGAGAAAAAGAAAAAGAATTCATTGATAAAGCACGCCAAAAGGGGGAAAAACTAATTGTTCTTGATATTCCGCTTCTTTTTGAAACAAATAGTGAAAAACGTGTAGATAGTGTGGTTGTTGTATCTGCTCCTTTAGAAATACAAAAAGAGCGTGTAATGATTCGACCAAACATGGATGAAAAGAAAATAGCTTTTATAAATTCTCAACAAATGTCTGATGAAAAAAAACGAGAACGTGCTGATTTCATTATTGATACAGGAAAAGATTTAGAAGATACACGTCAACAAGTTTTTAGTATGATAAAAAGTTTATTAAAGAATTAAAATAATGCGTGAAATTATTTTTGATACAGAAACAACAGGTTTAGATAAAGAGAAAGACCGCATAATCGAGATAGGTTGTATAGAGATGGTTGATCGCTATCTCACAGGGCGCCGATTCCATGTTTATTTAAACCCACAAGGCGTTATTATTCCTGATGAAGTCGCAGCAATTCATGGATTGACCAATGAACGTTTAAAAAATGAAAAAAGCTTTAGTGATATTGCCGATGCATTTTTGGAATTTATCAAGGGAGCAAAAATGATTGCGCATAATGCTAATTTTGATATTGGCTTTCTTAATGCAGAATTGGGACGAGCAAATAAACCGCTTATTAGTGTCGATAATGTTCTTGATACATTAGCTATGGCGCGGCGTAAATTTCCCATGGGGCCTAATTCTCTTGATATTTTGTGTAAGCGTTTTGGAATTGATAATAGTCATCGTGTTTTTCACGGTGCTTTACTTGATGCAGAGATTCTCGCCGATGTTTATATTGAACTCATTGGAGGAAAACAGGGTGTATTAGGCTTTGATAATATAGAGAGTCTTGATGAGAAAATCCAAAATGATAAGGGTGAGCTCTACATAGTTAAAACTCGTCCTCGGCCTTTACCTTCAAGATTAAGTGCGCAAGAAAAAAATATGCATGCCAATTTTATCAAAAAAATGGGTGAAAAAGCTCTATGGAATAGGTTCAAAAGCTTTCATTAACTCCTTTATTTGGAAATATTATTTGAATAGGATGCAAAACAAAAAAAATACGGCCGTTGTGGGGAGGGGAACACCACAACGACCATGTCGCCACATTGTACCTCAGCTATCATAGGAGGAGCAAAATGAAAGCTATTATATCCTGTAACAGCAAAGAAAAGCTCTAGGTACTGAATATAAAGTGTAACGACTTTATACTTTATGGAAATAAAAAATGGCTTTTTAGAGGCGGTTTTGTAAATTTTAAAATAATTTTTTTTAAATTTAAAAGTAATAGTGAAAAAATATATACAAGTGAATTATTTTTTAACTAAAACGGAGAAATTAAACTGTAATGAAAGCAACAGATCATCTTTTTTTGGTTGATGGATCAGGTTATATTTTTCGTGCTTATTACGCTTTGCCGTCTTTAAAGCGCAAAAAGGATGGACTTCCTGTAGGAGCCGTGGCTGGTTTTTGTAATATGCTGTGGAAATTGCTCTGTGATGCACGTAACACAGCTACCGGTATTGTTCCAACGCATTTTGCTGTTATTTTTGACTATTCATCCGATACATTTCGGAAAAAAATTTATCCACAATACAAAGCTAATAGAGAAACTCCCCCTGAAGACCTTATTCCTCAGTTTTCTCTAATACGTCAAGCAACAAAAGCCTTTAATTTGCCGTGTATAGAAAAGAAGGGATTTGAAGCCGATGATTTAATTGCTACTTATGCACAGTTAGCAACAAAGGTTGGAGCAAAAACAACAATTATTTCTTCTGATAAAGATCTTATGCAATTGGTAAATGCACATGTGTCTTTGTATGATGGAATGAAAGACAAACATATAGGTGTTTCTGAAGTTATAGAAAAATGGGGTGTTGTACCTGAAAAAATGGTTGATTTACAAGCTTTGACCGGGGATCCGACAGATAATGTGCCGGGAATTCCAGGAATTGGCCCCAAAATTGCAGCTCAATTGCTAGATCAATTTGATTCGCTAGATCTTTTGTTACAGCGTGTGACAGAAGTTAAACAAACAAAACGGCGTGAAAATATTCAAACTTATAGTGAACAAGCAAAAATTTCCCGTGAACTTGTTCGGCTTAAAACAGATGTACCTATAGATAGTGATTTAGATGATTTCGTTTTAGAAGCACAAGATGGTCCACGATTGATAGCTTTTCTTAAAGCGATGGAATTTTCAACATTAACGCGTCGTGTGGCAGAGGCAACAGAATGTAACGCAGCAGCCATTGATGCACTTGACATAGATGTTGAGTGGGAGAAGTCTAGCTATGGATTTGGTTTTAACGACAAGAAGGCTGACAAAGAATCCCCTTATTATTTTTCTGAAGATTCTACACAATTTTTAGCACAAAAACGTAAAGATCAAGCTCTTGTTCAAAAAGTTATAAGAGATTCCTACACAACTATTCTTGATGAAGAAATTTTGAAAAAATGGTTGTTGGAAGCAGAAGAACAAGGATTTTTCTCTTTTGATACTGAAACGACTTCGCTTGATCCTATGCAAGCAAAGCTTGTTGGTTTCTCATTAGCATTACGGCCTGGAAAAGCAGCCTATGTACCTCTTGAACATGTTGAAGGGGAAGATGATCTTTTAGGTAACAAGCGAATTGTTGGGCAGATTGAAAGACAAAAGGCTTTGGCACTTTTAAAACCAGTATTAGAAAACAAAGCAGTATTAAAAATTGGTCAGAATATAAAATATGACTGGTTGGTTATGAAGCAATACGGCATTGTTATATGCTCTTTTGATGACACTATGCTTTTGTCATATGTCTTAGATGCTGGAACTCTAAGACATAATATCGATGATTTATCCGAACGCTGGCTTGGACATAAACCAATTTTATACAAAGATTTGACGCATAATGGGAAAAAGATTGTTTCTTTTGCACAGGTAGATTTAAAACAGGCAACTTTTTATGCTGCGGAGGATGCTGATGTGACGCTCCGTTTATGGAAAGTTTTAAAACCACAACTTGTAGCACAGGGCCTGACAAAAATTTATGAGCGCCTTGATCGACCTCTGATAGAAGTGCTTGCAAGAATGGAAGAACGTGGGATTCTCGTTGATCAGCAGATTTTATTGCGTCTTTCAGAAGAATTAGCGCAAACTGCTTTTATTCTAGAAGAGGAGATTTATAAGCTTGCTGGTGAAAAATTTAATCTTGCTTCGCCAAAACAATTAGGTGATATTCTTTTTTGTAAAATAGGATTACCTGGAGGTGGTAAAACCAAGGGTGGACAATGGTCAACCTCTGCACAAACCTTGGAGGATTTAGCTGCTGAAGGGTATGTTTTGCCGCGTAAAATTATTGATTGGCGTCAACTTACAAAGCTAAAATCTACTTATGCAGACGCTTTACCTTCTTATATTTTACCAAAAACAGGGCGTGTTCATACAAATTACTCTTTGGCAACAACATCAACAGGGCGGTTGTCATCATCAGAGCCAAACTTACAAAATATTCCTGTACGGACTGCTGAAGGGCGTAAAATTCGAACAGCTTTTATTGCTCAAAAAGGGTATGTACTACTTTCAGCTGATTATAGTCAGATTGAATTGCGTATTCTTGCACATATTGCTGACATTACGGCGTTAAAAGAAGCTTTTGCTCAAGGACAAGATATTCATGCTATAACTGCATCACAAATATTTGGGGTTCCGATAGAGGAGATGCATTCGGATATACGAAGACGCGCGAAAGCGATTAATTTTGGTATTATTTATGGCATTTCTGCTTTTGGATTAGCCAACCAATTAGGTCTTTCAAGACAAGAGGCGGGGCGTTATATTCAACTTTATTTTGAAAGATTTCCTGGAATTAAAGACTACATGGAAAAGACCAAGATATTTGCACGTAAAAATGGTTATGTAGAGACAATTTTTGGACGTCGTATTCATTATCCAGAAATAAAAGCAGCGAATATACAGGTTCGTTCTTTTAATGAGCGGGCTGCTATTAATGCACGAATTCAAGGATCAGCAGCAGATATTATTCGTCGTGCTATGATTCAAATGGAATATGCTTTAGAAAAAGAAAAATTGTCAGCAAAAATGCTACTGCAAGTGCATGATGAATTAATTTTCGAGGTACCGGAAGACGAAAGTGAAAAAACTATGGTTCTTGTTAAAAAGGTTATGGAAAATGCTACAATGCCGGCTTTCTCTTTGTCTGTGCCTATTGAAGTAAAAGTAATGGTTGCTAAAAATTGGGGTGAGGCACATTAATTTTTTTCATTTGTTTTATTTTTAAGAACAGCCATTGCATTTGCAAGATTAATATAAGCTTTGATAGGCAAATGATCCGATGCAATGCGTGCAAGTGGTGAATGATGATTTTTTATATTTGTCACTAATTGATGGGGAAAAGCAAAAACTCTATCGAGAGCTAAAAAAGGAAAGCGGGAGGGAAAGCTTGGTACAGATCCAAGTGCGCTATCAAAATAGGGAGAAAAATTGTTCAAAGATGAACCTTTTCCAATCCGCCATTCATTAAAATCCCCAATGAGAAGTGTAGGCATCAGGGGGCGTTTTTGTATAAGTGCAAGGAGCATTTTTGTTTGTTGATTGCGAGAATGGCGCAGTAAACCAAAATGAGTAGCAATAATACGAATAAGGCCCGTTTCCATTTCTAATTCTACAATCACAGCACCACGTGGTTCAATGCCAGGAAGAGTGACTTGTAATATATCACGTATGTATCCTTTTCTCAGAAAAAGAGCATTACCATGCCAGCCGTGACTTTGAGGTGACGTGGTATTTAGGGGCACTGGAATCAGACCTGTTTCGGCTTTTAACAATTGAAGATCAATCAAGCCAATGCGTTTACCAAAACGTTTATCTGCTTCTTGAAGGGCAAGAATATCAACTTGTAGCTCAGTAATAACACGTACAATACGAGTCGGATTAAAAATTTTATCAACACCTACACATTTATGTACATTATAGGAAGCTACAGTAAGATCATAATTATCATTCTTGTCTACGGTGTTTGATTGATGACTAGAGAAATTATGGATTGTATTAAAAAGAGAGTTATATAGATTTTTGGGGATTAATGTTGTTAACCCAGGAAATTTTCGTTTGTAAGGGATCTTTGTCATTTTGTGAATAGGATTTAAGAGGTTGAGGGGAAACGCTTGTATAAAAAATAAAAGAACCCTGTTTCTTAAAAGAAACAAGGCTCTCTAATTTGAGTTATAGCTTTTGCAATCAGTTACGGTTTGAGCCAAGAAACTGCAGCAAAAAGACAAACATATTGATGAAGTCAAGATAAAGGTTTAATGCACCCATAATAATTTTACGCCCTCTTGTGTCATCTGCATCTCCTTCATAATACATCACTTTGATGCTTTGTGTATCGTAAGCTGTCAAACCTGCAAAGAGAAACACGCCAATCACGGAGATAGTAAATTGCAAGGCATTTGATTTAAGAAAAATATTCACGATCATGGAAAGTACCAAGCCAACTAAACCCATAAAAAGGAATGATCTCATTGCTGTAAGATCACGCTTCGTTGTGTAACCATAAAGTGAAAGAGCACCAAAAGCTGCAGAAGTAATGACAAACGTTTGCACAATACTTTCTGTCGTATAACGCAAAATGATAGAGGAAAGAGAGAGTCCAACGAGCGCAGCATAACCAAAAAAGAGGCTCCGAGCTGCAGTTGTACTCAATGTGTTAATTTTGAAACTAAGGAATAATACTGCCACAAGTGGTGCAAACATAACAATATAAGAAAGTGGTGATGTATAAAATGTTACTCCAAATGGGGTTAAATAAACACTGCTATTGATTTGAGCAGCTGCTTGGCTCATATCTGTTGTCGTTGCTAGTAATGCGACTGCGTAAGCAGCAGCGGCTGTAAGAAGCAAACCAATGGCCATTGTATTATAGACGCCCAGCATATAACTGCGCAATCCTTGGTCAATTGATGCATCGGCATGGGAAACAGACGCCGAACGTAAATTTTTGAAATCAGCCATAATATAAAGTCCTTTAGCATATGTTCCGCCAGATGTTGGAGTTAAAAAGAATCTCTGTTATTAGGGCATAAACCTTGTATAACCTGTTATTTAACAGATACCAACAACTCCGGGCGCTGCTGGCGGAGTTCCAGCATACCTTCACTTATTATGGAGATTTATTTAAAAATTACAAGAGATTTTCGTAGGAAAGAAACCTTACAAATTAGTAAGGAAAAGTCTTATTTTTCGGAAAATAACATTAAATATTCTACGTAATATTTTGTATTTTATGCTTTGAAAGCATAAATATAAAAATAAAAAAATAGAGTTTTGAATAAAGCCAAGAATAGTAAAAAATTATCTCGAAAATATAGATCACAAGAATACCATATGTCTTATAAATATTTCGTCTGATACGCAGTGATCTCAGAAAAATTAACAGGTTTTTATTTAGAAATTGTAGAGTTAGAACGACGCTTTGTTTTCATCCAGATATGCAACTCTTCAATAAGAATAATGATAACACCCAATGTGATAAAAGTATCTGCAAGATTGAAAATAGCAAAATAAAAAATTTCATCAATATGAAAGAATATATAATCAATGACGTAATGAAACCGGATACGATCAATAAGATTACCGATTGCTCCTCCAATGATAAGAATAAGGCCGCAACACGTTAACGGTTTATTATATCCAGTATTTTTCCATAACCATAACAGAAAAACTATAATGATAAGTGTAATAACAATGAATCCCCAGTGAGAAAAGGAAGAAAAAAACGAAAATGCAACACCAGAATTATGTACATGATAGAGAGAAATAAAAGGAAGAAACGTATTTTCTGTTCCTAGAGGGATATTACGCATAACCCAGTATTTGACCGTTTGATCAAGCCCAACTGTAAGTATTAAGCCAATGAGAAAAAAAAGTGATGATTTACGTGTCATATTTTTATTATTCCAGGGTTAGATAAGGACGGCGGATTTCATAAAGCATAATAGCTGTCGCTATTGCCAGATTAAGCGAGTCGGCACGCCCACTTTGTGGAATACGTGCGAGTTGGTCACAACGACTCGCAAGAATATCTTGTAATCCCTGTTTTTCATTTCCCATTAAAAGTATAATAGGGCCTTTTTTGAAATTAATTGTACGATAATCTTTAGATCCTTTGAGATGAGTCCCAACAATCAAACCTTTAAAGTGAGCAGACCAGTTTAAAAAGGCACTTTCATCAAAACGATAAAGTGGTATGGAAAAAATTGATCCCATTGTTGCCCGTACTGTTTCAGGTGAAAAAGGATCGGTTGTTTCGCCAATCAAAAGAACACCTTTGGCTCCTACGGCATCTGCAGTCCGAATAATGGTGCCAAGATTTCCAGGATCACGCACTCGATCGAGTGCGACATAAACATCTTTTATCCCTCCTTTTATCATTTCAATTGGTTGCCATTGTTGTTTAAAGATACCAATAAGTGTTTGTGGGTTATCACGGCGAGTAATGGATTCCATAACCTTTTGTGAGGCTTTAATGACAAAACCGCCATTGGCTATAGCATGTGCAGCAGTATTTTCGACAGTTGCATTGCCAGTTTTGCTTTTAGAAAAAATAAGTGTTTGTATTGTCCAGCCGAGATTGATAGCATCAATCACTAATTTAAGCCCTTCTGCCATGAAAAGACCTTCTCTATTACGGTTTTTCTTCTGAAAGAGTCCACGTAGGTCTTTTATGATAGGATTGCTGAGAGAGGTGATTTCTTTGACCTTGCCGATTTTTTGTATACACATATTCAAGCAATCCAACGGCTAAAAAGAGAAGTAGAAAGAGCACGCCCAGAGGCTTCTTCACGCAAGATCAGTTCTCCTGATTCAATTATGCCGCCAAGATTTATAAATTCATCCCGCATTAAGGTATGAAGTGCATAGAAGGAAGCGCGAATAGAGTAAGCTGTGAGTACGATAGCAAGGGGGTTATCAGATAGAAGTTTACGACAGCTTGTGATCATAGCCGGTAGGTGATCGAATAATTGCCATATTTCACCATGAGGCCCACGTCCATATGCGGGGGGATCAAGAAAAATAACATCATAGCTTTTCTTACGACGTAGTTCACGTTCAACAAATTTTACAGCATCATCGCAGATCCAGCGAATAGGACGGTCTGATAATCTTGCTCTTTCTTGATTAGCTTTTGCCCAAGCGATGGCTTTTTTAGAAGCATCAACATGTGTAACATTTGCACCCGCACGTGCAGCAATAAGAGAGGCAATACCTGTGTAACCAAAAAGATTTAATAATTTTATTGGACGTGTAGCTTTAACAATTTGTTCTTCTATTAAGCGCCAATGGGCATCTTGTTCAGGAAAGACACCCACGTGACGAAAGGAAGTAAAGCGACCCAGGAAAGATAATCCATTCCAGGAAAGTGGCCACGTTTCATCAAGTGGTTTTTTGGGAAAATACCAACGACCAACGCCTTCTTCATCTCTGTTGCCCGTGAAAATAGCATCAACATCAGCCCATTGCTTTTGTGATAAAACAGGTTTCCACAGTGCTTGACCTTCTGGTCGAATAATGCGGTAAGCTCCGTAACGTTCTAATTTTTTTCCATTACCAGAGTCAATGAGAGCATAATCTGCATTCGTACCTGTTTCTAAAATAAGAGGCAATTTTTCCTGAGGGTATAAATTGTTCTGGTGAGTTTGAAAGCATTGTGCGGGCATGTTCGGTATCACCGGTGAGAGTGTTTTAAAGGATTTATATTACAAAGCTCTTAAATTTTTATAAGAGTATGGAGAGGTTAAAGTTAATTAAAACATATATGGAAAAAAAGAAAAAGGGCACTTTTAACCTTTTATTGAATACAAAAAGGAAAAGCTTTCACTAAAATATTATTACATGACATTTATATCTGTGATCGACGTTTTTAACTTTTCGAATTCAGCTTTGCTTTTTTTGAGCGCTTTTTTACATTTATAATATGCAGGCCAATAGATTAAACCTCCAAAGAAAATACCGAGACCGAAAAAAATAAAGAGCCATATAAATAAAGGAGCTTGATAAGTAAAATTTTCAGAGCTAATCTGAAAAGGATCAAGCGTTAATGTAACCATTTGACGATTAGCTACTATAAAAGCAACCAAAAAAAACGTGGGAATCGCTAAAATAATTGTTAAAAGAAAATGTTTAATTGTCATAAGCTTACTCATTGATTGAGGCGATCACGTAAATCCTTACCAGTTTTAAAAAAAGGAATCCATTTTTCTTCAACTGCAACGGCTTCACCTGTCCTCGGATTACGACCATTACGAGCCGAACGGCTTTTAACAGAAAAAGCGCCAAACCCACGAAGTTCAACACGATTGCCATTAGCGAGCGCTGTTGAAATTTCTTCAAAAATAGCATTCACAATGTTTTCCACATCACGCTGAAAAAGATGCGGATTATGACGGGCAATAATTTGTACAAGCTCTGATTTAACCAAAATAGCCTCGCTTTCATATAAAAAAGATTTCTACAGTTGTGTATTTCATGTATGTACACTACATATATAAACGGATGAAGACAAAATAAAACCAAGAAAAAACAAATTGCAAGAAACAAAATTGAAAATGCATCTTGTAGGGGTTATACAAATCGAAAAACGCGGAAAATTTTAGAGATTAGGGTAATATGTCCGTATATGATCGCTATGAAACCGTTTCAAAAGAATCATCTTTTAGTGATGTTTTTCAAAAAGCATATCGTCATTCGCGTCGCATTAACATATTAAAATTTTTTTTGCCTCTATTTGCATTGGCTATAGCACTCATTTTTTGCTGGTATACGTTTTTTTTAATTCCTGTTTCTCGTGATCCTGTAGCTTTTAATAATGAAGAAAAGGGAATAATGGGGCTGATGATGCTCAACCCAAAATTAGAAGGTTATACGCGTTCTTATGAACCTTATTGGCTTAAGGCAGAAAAAGTGTTTCAAAATCATACACATTCTAGAATAATTGGGCTGCAAAAAATTACAGCTGAAACGCTTTTGGGTAAGAAAAGGCGGATTTTTCTCGATGCGCAAGGGGGATTTTACAATGATATTAATGGTTGTTTGCAATTGAATAAACCATTTACTATTACAACAAATGACGGAGTGATTGCACAATTCATGGCAGCGGATATTAATTTATCTGAGGGGCAGTTAAACACAAATCAGCGTGTCAATATTCAACAGGCAGGTTTGCGTCTTGCAGCAAACGCTCTGCAAATTCGTGAAAAAGGGACAAACATGTATTTTCATGGCGGTGTGCATTTAGTGCTTGGCAAGCAATGAAGAAGTACCAATACGAATCTTAAGGCAATTTTTGTAGAAGAAAAAGATCTGTATGCGTGAACAGAAGGACTGCGAGTAATAAGATGAATCCGAAGAGGCCATACAAAAAGTGGGGGAGTATGTGTTTGGCTTTGAGCATAGGGATATTGGGGTCTGGAACAGTTTTTGGGTATGCTAAAGTAACCCAATTGGGGATTAATTTATCAAATGATAAAGAACCAATAGAATTCTATGCAAATTCTTTAGAAGTACGGAATAACGAGGGGATGGCACTCTTTAATGGTGATGTTTCTGTGATTCAAGGTGAACATCTTCTCCGAACAATGAAATTAGTTGTTTACTATGATAAGACGCATAAATTAATGGATAACCAGGTGGATACTAAGGATAAGGGATCATCATCTGGCTTGTTCGGTTTTGGTATAAAAAAAATGGAAGCTTTAGGAAAAGTTTATGTAAAAATTGCTACAAAAATTGCTACGGGAGATAAAGGTGTTTTTGACGGCGAGTCAAAAATGATGAGCTTGACAGGGAGTAATGTTGTATTAACCGATGGCAATAATGTGGCCACAGGATGCAAACTAACGGCAGATATGAAAAGTGGAAAGGCTTTTCTAGAAGGTTGTGAGACATCTAAGAAAAAAAGCCGTGTTTCTATCACTTTAAAACAAAGTTAAAAGGGTGGCTATTAGGATTTCATGTTTGGAATCAAAAGAAAACAACAGATTGATAAATATAATCTTGAAAGTGGAGTTTTAACAACACCCTTAAAGGAGGGGTTAGTTGCCAGCAATTTGATAAAAGTTTACCGTGGAAGAAAAGCTGTTAATGGTGTTTCTTTTAGTATTCGTACTGGAGAGGCTGTTGGCATTTTAGGGCCAAATGGTGCGGGGAAAACAACTTGTTTTTATATGATTACGGGTCTCATTAAATCTGATGGCGGCTCCATTAAGATTGACGGATTTGATATCACCCATCTTCCAATGTATCGACGTGCTCGTTTAGGTATTGGGTATCTTCCGCAGGAAGCTTCTATTTTTCGTGGTCTTTCAGTGGAAAATAATATTAAAGCTGTTTTGGAGATAGTTGAAAAAGATCGACGTAAACGACATGAAGAGTTAGATAGCCTTTTACATGAATTTAAAATTTATCATTTACGTAAAATGTCGGCACTTTCATTATCAGGGGGTGAACGTCGACGACTTGAGATTGCACGGGCTTTAGCTGCTCGCCCTAATTTTATGTTACTTGATGAACCATTTGCAGGAATTGATCCTATCGCCATTTTTGACATTCAGCAGCTTATTCGTCATTTAACTCAACGTGGAATTGGTGTTTTGATAACGGATCACAATGTGCGGGAAACATTGGGGCTTGTTGATCGTGCTTATATTATTCATGCGGGACAAGTATTAGATCATGGTACTCCAAACGATATTATAAACAATGTTGATGTCCGCAGAATTTATCTAGGAAATCAATTTTCTCTATAATTTTCAGCTTTCATGAGTTTTTAATTTAAGCTCAAACGGAGATTAACATAATGAGTGCAAGCATTACTTTCGCATGTTCAGGTTATAAAGATAGTGCTAGGGGGAATGAATATTCATTTTGAATCTCATAATTATCTAATACGCATTTTCATCGTACAATTAAGAATAATTGTTGTCCCATTTTGGAGATTATGATGATTCTGTTAAGAACTAGAAATATAAAAAGATGCATTTGTTTGAGAGCAAAAAAAAGAATAAGTGTTTTTAATTAGCTAAAACTTCTTTTGTGACTGTAAACTTTGCCTAACTTGTTATTAAGTAATGAAAAAAACTTATTAATATGAGGTGGTTTTATTGTTTTGTAAGTTTAAATCACTTTTGATTGTATCATTGAAAAGATATCACTAGATTAACCTGGTCATGAATGATAAATGAGACCATAATAAATATGTGCATTTTTGGATGGTATATAAATATTAATAATGCTTTTATCTATCGAATCAAACGGCATAATTGTGGTACTATTTCAGATATTTTTATGATAGTTCTCTGAGTTTATATATAATTATAAATAGGGTTCGTAATATTATTTTATTGGTATACATTGCGTATTAAAAGTGAGTATACAATGAAAGATATCTGGATAAATCTGTGATTTTTTTATAATCGTGGATATATTAAAGCTTTTAGATTGCTTTCGCCAGCTAGTATTCAGGCTGTGTAATCGTTGTCAAAGTAAAGTACTATTTTGGCTTTATATCCTTATTATTTTATAAAGCTAGTTCTAAACAAGGAAAAGGAAAATAAGACCTGATGAAGAATTTACACAAATTCTTTAGACTAAAAGCTTAGAGAATTATGAAGGGTGGCTTTTGCTACTGTTGTAGAAAATTAAATTTATAGATCACTTTATTTCCTTTTTTCTCATGCTGTTAATTAGAATCTGGATGCTATTTATTGTTAGGTGGATAGTGATATGAGCTAAATTAAAATATTACCCTAATTATAGATAAAAAACAAAGATACATGCGGTTGTGTAAGAAAGTGATAAAACTTTAAGCATCTACGTCCTTTATTACTAGTTTTTTTGTTAGCATTTGATTATGCAGAAGGAAAATTAAAGTATGAATTTGAGTGAGTTAATTGCACCGGAAGCAATTATTCCGGTTCTTAAGGCAAATTCGAAGAAACAAGTTCTGCAAATTTTAGCTGAAAAAGCTGCTGAACTGACAGGTCTTAGTGAACGTGTAATTTTTGATATTGTTTTGCAGCGTGAAAAACTAGGTTCAACGGGTTTGGGTGGTGGTATTGCGATTCCTCATGGAAAACTGCCTAATATTAACCGAATCATTGGTGTATTTGCGCGTCTTAAGAGTTCAGTTGATTTTGAAGCTCTTGATGATGAGCCTATTGATCTTGTTTTTCTTCTTTTAGCGCCTGAAAATGCTGGTGCAGATCACTTAAAGGCTTTGTCACAGATTGCACGTGTTTTGCGTCATGCTGATGTTGTTCAAAAACTACGTAACACCCATGATGCCAATGCGCTTTATGCTTTATTGATTCAGAACTCAGAATCAAATGCAGCTTAAAAAAGGTTTTGTGTAATGGTGTGATAGTGTGTCACAGAGCAGATTTGAAAATAGCATAATTTGCATTTAAAGATCTTATGATCTTTAATCATATAATGTTACTTTGAAAAAATTATCTTCAAATTAACTCTTACTTAAAAGAACATATGAAAGAGGAGTCTCTTCGATTTTTGTTATTTTCATTTACAAGGCATTCATTAATATGCGCTTGGATCTCTTTAACTTAAAGAGTTTATTTGTGAATCGAATTTTTTAGTAAATCACGGTGGTTTTAATATTTCTTATGATATTGGTGTTTAAAGCTTCAAAGAAGGGTGCTGTGTCCTTTTTATAAGATGTTGAGAAAGATCAGCTATTTAAGGACAGATATGTAAATGTTGGTTCTCCGTTTGCTTGAACTACTTTAGAAGCTGGTAACTTGCTGTGATAAAGTATACGATGGGAATAAATGGCATAAAAATTCAGGAAAAGATGTATACCGTGGTTGAAGCAAGATCTATATGCCCTATACTTTTTAACCAATATGTTGATAATACTCAATAATTTTTGCAAAATAGTTTGAAAGTTGTAAAAGGCAATGCCTAGAGAATACTAAGCATAAAATATGGCTATATTATAATTGGAATTGGTGAAGGTGGATTATTTTGCGATTTTTATTAGAGCAAATGAATTGAGGGTGTTAAGTTTATGAATGATATTAGAAAAGCTATGAAATTTAGAATGTTTCTTTATGGAATGCATTTCCAAAATTTTATGGCAAATTGCCTATAATAAAAGAGTGTAGTTTATTTCTTAATAGGGTTGTGGTACATTCGCACTTTGTTTTGAAACCTGATTGCTTAAAGAAATAGATTTGTATACAAAAAACGAAATTTGTTGAATAAAATCAAGATATTGTTTTTTTATCTTTAATTATGATTATTGAATAAAAAATTCATCTTTTAGTAACATCTAAAAGGTCACATTAATTGGGTATAAAAATTTGTTCTGATTAGCGTAAAAATATTTCGTTTGTTGAAGATATTAAGATGATTATACTAACGCATTGACAAACTTTTGTTGAGCTTTTCCAATGCAGAGAATCTTGTTAGAGACTAAAGAAGTGAGCTAAATGAAAATGTTTGAAAAGACTGTTATCGCTGCATCTGTTGTTCTGGCTACTGTCGGAGTAGTATGTGCGCAAACACCAAGCCGTTTAAATCAATTTGAGGCATGGGGAGCCTATTCTTATGAATCGCCCAAAAATACAATTTGTTACGTGTTGTCGGTACCTTTAAAGTCCCTTCCAACAACGGTTAATCATGGTGATAATTTCTTTTTGGTTACCAAGCGTTCTCATTCACCTATTTCGTTTGAACCACAGTTTATGGCGGGATACAAATTTAAAGAAGGATCAAAAGTTGTTGTTACCATTGGGGATAAGGATTATGATTTTTTCACACAAGATTCTTCAGCTTGGTTGGCGTCATCAGCACTAGAAGAAAAGCTTGTTGCTGCTATGCGTGCGGGGACGAATATGACAGTAAAAGCCATCTCAAAACGAGGGACTCATACTACATATACTTATTCCTTAAAAGGAATTACTGCTGCATTGAATGCAGTTCAGAGCTGCCATTAAGGTCTCTATAACTTTAAAATAATGATATAAATTGGAAAATAATGGCCATTTCATGTGATTTTAGACCAATTAGTTCGTATCCAGCACGGGAAACAGATAATGTTATCGTGAAGGAGAGAGCTAAGCTATCTTTGATTGGCTTATCACAGAATGAGATGATGCAAGCTTTAAAGACCGTTGGTGTACCAGAGCGTCAAGTACGGATGCGTGTATGTCAGCTTTGGCATTGGCTTTATGTACGTGGTGTTTCAGATTTTGATGAGATGCTGAATATTTCTAGACCAATGCAAGAGATGCTTAAAAGCCATTTTTCTATTGCGCGTCCGAAAATCGTTGGAGAACAAATATCAAAAGATGGTACGCGTAAATGGCTTTTGCGTTTTCCTGCATGTGGGGCTGGAAAGCCTGTTGAAATTGAAACGGTTTATATTCCTGAAGAAGGGCGTGGTACCTTGTGTCTTTCATCTCAGGTAGGATGTACGTTAACTTGTTCTTTTTGCCATACGGGAACGCAGGTGCTGGTTCGTAATCTGACAGCGGAAGAAATTTTAGCACAGTTATTGGTTGCACGCGATTGTTTGGGGGATTTTCCTGATAGGAATACTCCTGATGGAGCCATTGTTCCAGTTACAGGGCGCAAAGTTACCAATATCGTTATGATGGGGATGGGGGAACCACTTTATAATTTTGAAGCAGTTAAAAAAGCTTTATTGATTGCTTCTGATGGAGATGGGCTTTCCTTATCAAAGCGTCGGATTACACTTTCAACTAGTGGGGTTGTTCCTGAAATTATCCGAACCGGAAAAGAAATTGGTGTTATGTTAGCGATTTCACTCCATGCAGTGCACGATACACTGCGGGACGTGCTTGTTCCAATTAATAAAAAATATCCGCTTGCTTTGTTAATGGATGCTTGCCGTAATTATCCTGGTCTTTCAAATGCTAAGCGGATTACATTTGAATATGTGATGCTGAAAGGTATAAATGATAGTTTGGATGATGCTAAGCGATTGATTAAATTGCTAAAAGGGATTCCTTCCAAGATAAATTTGATCCCTTTTAATCCATGGCCAGGGAGTAATTATCAATGTTCTGATTGGGAGCAAATTGAGCTTTTTGCTGATGTAATTAATCAAGCAGGTTATGCTTCGCCTATTAGGATACCGCGTGGGCGTGATATTTTGGCTGCGTGTGGTCAACTTAAGTCGGCTTCAGAGCGTTTACGAAAATCTGAACGTTTTCTACTTGAGTATGGGGCTTGTAAAAAATAATTTAAAACTTTAGCGATACGAAAACGTCAAGAAAATTTCTTAGAAATACTTTCCATAAACCAGTCGCAAAAGTGTAAGAATAAGTTTTTTTCTTAAGGTTTTAAGTAAGTCTATGGGCTATAGAAACCGTGGAAATTGTAATTGACAAAGAAATAGCAATATAAAAGAGTCCTAAAATAAGCAATTTCTATGGAGCTATAGGGGTCATAGGCATGAATGGCTTATGGTAAGAAAGTTACTTTGAAAAGAATAATAAGATTTAAAAAGTTAATTCCAATATCGGTAAACTAATTACATTTAAGGCTTTTGTACTTCTTAGTGTTTAGTTTAGAAAAATGACGTGTGTTTACTCAATATTTGCAAGGAAAGTTATGAAATATAAAAAGATTCTACAATCTTGATAATAAAAGAAGCATTGATAAACTGAGTACTACATAGTGGTAATCCAAATGAAAAAGCCTGTTGCACTTGTGAATGTGCATATAAACTCTGCTTTTTAGGTTAATGCAAGTTTATATTTGTTTTTCTAAAGACATGCATTGTGCTCTTTCGCCGAAAGTTGCTGTTCAGGCAAGCAAAATCACTATTGTCTTCTAAAAATCTTGTGCCAATTTTAATTAACTGTAGAAGTTTATTTCTGACAAATCTACTTACTGGATTGAATGGTTATGAATGCAACAGAGATATCAACGGCGCAGATTTGGTAAAAAATTTTTTATCGCTATGAAATCACGTTACGTTTAGGAAACAGTAAGAATAACTATACTCTTATATTTCTAGTTGCACGACAGAATTTTTAATATTTACTTAGCCATTGTTCATTTTAAAGATAAATTAATGCTGCGTTATGCAAAGTTTATTCATTACAGATTTTTGTTTTTATTGGATGCAAAATATTTAAGCTTCTATGGATTTATCTCGAAAAGATATTGAAAGGTATTAAAGAAAAAAGTCGTTTTGTTCTAATATATTGGTAATGTGTGGGGGGATGATAAAGCTATTT
This sequence comes from Bartonella vaga, assembly GCF_037070895.1. Taxonomy (NCBI): domain Bacteria; kingdom Pseudomonadati; phylum Pseudomonadota; class Alphaproteobacteria; order Hyphomicrobiales; family Bartonellaceae; genus Bartonella; species Bartonella vaga. The sequence continues at coordinate 157,219 of NZ_JAYMZK010000001.1, read as the reverse complement.
ATGAGCACAAAAAAATTTCCGACTTTGTTAATTTAAACGTCACGCATTTTTACACATTAATAGCGGTGCGTTTATCAAAATCATATAAAGTACTCTTAACAATATAATAAAAAGTTTTTTGTATAAAACGTTTAATTGTGTGTTTTTTTAACTTATTGGTGCTACCAAAGAAATTGTTTGTCCTATTTTTAGTTCGATGACAGAGGATTTTTTTTCTTGCTGATAAGTGTAATAAGAAAAGCCCAGAATAATGGCAATTAAAACGCAAATAATGAAAATGAGCAAATTATGGTTCATTGTACTTATACTTCATAGATATAAAAATAAAAGAAAATACAACGGAAAGAATAGAGCAGATATTGATCATAACAAGAGGGTTAGAAGAAGATTTTGCCATCTTTTTGCTTGCTATTATTGACGAATAAATTCAAGAGCCATACACCATACCATTAAAGAGTTTAATTTTTTAGGATGAAGATAATGATGCGTGACCAATGTGATGCTTTTAGCCTTACGCCAGAATTAAGAGATGCGGCTGTTCAATCAAAAGCTTGGCCATTTGAAGAAGCACGTAAGATTATCAAAAGATATGAAAAAACAGGTTATCCAGAAATTATAATATTTGAAACAGGTTACGGACCTTCTGGTTTGCCGCATATTGGGACTTTTGGGGAAGTAGCTCGTACAACCATGGTGCGTCATGCATTTCACATTTTAACTAATAACACAGTAAAAACAAAGCTTATTTGCTTTTCTGATGATGTAGACGGTTTGCGCAAAGTTCCTGAGAATGTGCCTGATCGTGAAAAAATGGCAAGATATATTGGTCAACCACTAAGCCGTGTACCAGATCCTTTTGGAGATGCTTATCCCTCTTTTGGGGCTGCAAATAATGCACGCTTATGTGCTTTTTTAGATCGTTTTGGTTTCGATTACGAATTTGTAAGTTCCACAGACTACTATAATTCTGGTCGTTTTGATGAAGCACTTATGAAAATACTTTCCTGTTATGATAAGGTAATGGCAATTGTTCTACCAACATTAGGTGAAGAACGGAGAGCCACCTATTCACCTTTTTTACCTATTTCTCCTTTTTCTGGGAAGGTATTACAAGTACCAATGATTTCTTATAATGCTCCAAAAGGTACAATCACCTACATTGAACCTGAAACAGGAGAAACTATTGAAACCGAGATTACAGGAGGAAAAGTTAAGTGCCAGTGGAAGGTGGATTGGGCAATGCGCTGGAAGGCACTAGGGATCGATTATGAAATGGCAGGAAAAGATCTAATTGATTCCACAAATCTTTCTTCTAAAATTTGTAGAGCTCTTGGTGGAAATCCGCCAGAAGGATTTAATTATGAGCTCTTTTTGGATGATAAAGGGCAGAAAATTTCCAAATCTAAAGGAAATGGCTTAACCATTGATGAATGGTTAACTTATGCACCAACTGAAAGTTTGGGGCTTTATATGTTTTTAAAGCCAAAAACAGCAAAGCGGCTTTATTTTGATGTTATTCCAAAAGCTGTTGACGAATATTATGCACATCTTTCAGCCTATGATCGTCAGAAATGGCAAGAGCGACTTAATAATCCTGTTTGGCATATCCATAATGGCTGTCCTCCACAGATTGATTTGCCAGTATCCTTTGCTATGCTATTAAATTTGGTAAGCGCCTCAAATGCAGAGAATGAGCAAGTTCTTTGGGGCTTTATTTCTCGCTATGCTAAAGATGTAAATGCCAAAACTCATCCAGAGCTCGACCAATTGGTAAAATTTGCCATTAAATATTTTGATGTTTTTGTAAAACCAAACAAAAAATTTCGAACCCCTGATGAAGTTGAGCGCTCAACGCTGATGAATATTGATGCAAAATTAGCAAATTTGCCTGAAAATGCTGATGAAAATACTCTTCAAAATGCGCTTCTTGATGTTGCCCGTTTAATAGAACGTTATCAAGATCATAGCAAAAAAAGTCCTGCTGGAGGTCCAGGTGTTTCAAATGTTTTTTTCCAAATGTTATATGAGGTTCTTTTAGGGCAAGAGCGCGGACCACGGTTAGGATCATTTATTGCACTTTATGGGATTAGTGAAATGCGTGCACTCATTGCTGAGACGCTTGCGCGTCCTGTGGGGGAATAATGGAAAAGAGAGTGCAAGAAGTGAAGCGGCGTCGCACATTTGCCATCATTGCTCACCCTGATGCGGGGAAAACAACGCTAACAGAAAAACTTTTGTTGTTTGGTGGTGCCATTCAACTTGCTGGTGAGGTGAAGGCAAAGAAAGACCGTATTCAAACCCGCTCTGATTGGATGAACATTGAACGTGATCGCGGTATTTCTGTTGTAACGTCGGTAATGACATTTGAATATGAAAATCACATCTTTAATTTATTAGATACTCCAGGTCACGAGGATTTTGCAGATGATACGTATCGCACCCTTACGGCTGTTGACAGTGCTATTATGGTATTGGATGGTGCCCGCGGAATTGAGCCTCGGACACTAAAACTGTTTGAAGTGTGTCGAATGCGGGATATCCCTATTGTGACTTTTGTGAACAAAATGGATCGTGAAGCATGTGATCCTTTAGAAATTTTAGACGAAATTGAAGAAAAGCTTGCGCTTGATACCGCACCAATTACGTGGCCTATTGGTGTGGGGAAAAACTTTGTTGGAACCTTTGATATTCACCATGATCGTTTTCGTCAACGAGATGATGAGGTAACACAAAAAACGGTTTCTGGTCCTGATGAAGTTTCGAATTTGCTTCCTGAAAACCAGCGCGCTTCTTTTATTGAAGGCGTAACCCTTGCACGCACGGCTTGTAAAAATTTTGATCTTCAGTCTTTTCGTGAAGGGCATATGACACCAGTTTACTTCGGTTCAGCTTTACGAAATTTTGGTGTTCGTGATTTGATAAACGCTTTAGTCGATTTTGGTCCAAGTCCCCGTGATCAGGTAGCAGATCAACGCAATGTTGTGGCTACTGAACCTAAAATGACGGGATTTGTTTTTAAAATTCAAGCCAATATGGATCCCAATCATCGTGATCGTATAGCATTCTTTCGGGTGTGTTCTGGAACACTTGAGCGTGGTATGAAGATAAAGTTGGTACGAACAGGAAAATCGATGACACTTTCAACACCACAATTTTTCTTTGCTCGTTCACGACAAATTGCTGATCAAGCCTATGCTGGCGATATAGTAGGTATTCCAAATCATGGAACTTTGCGTATTGGAGATGCATTAACTGAGAGTGAGGATATTTTCTTTAAGGGCATGCCTAATTTTGCGCCAGAAATTTTGCGTCGTGTTTGTTTAGGTGATCCGATGAAAGCAAAAAAACTTAAAGAAGCTTTGCAACAAATGGCTGAAGAAGGGGTGGTACAATTATTTATCCCCGATGATGGATCTCCTGCTCTTATTGGTGTTATTGGAGCTTTGCAAATTGATGTTTTAAAGGAACGGCTTAAAGCAGAATATGGTTTGCCAGTAAGCTTTGAATCAGCACGTTTTAATATATGCCGTTGGATTTTTGCAGAGAGTAAAGAGGAGTTGCAAAAATTTCTGGCCAATCATCGGTCTTCTATTGCTCATGATCTAGAAGGTGATCCAGTTTTTTTAGCAGAAAACCATTTTTCATTGAATTATGAAGCAGAACGGGTACCAAAAATAAAATTTGCAACTTTTAAAGATTATCAAATACACTCTAAATAAAGAGATATTTTTCTTAAAAAATTCAAATGAAAGAGAGAAAAAAAAGAATCTCTCTTCATTTATAAAAGAAATCTTTATGAACAGATTTAAAGAAGGCCGTTTTTAATCCACTCAGAAATGCGTCCTTTAGGAGCGGCTCCAACCATATTTGATGAGACAGTTCCATTTTTAAACATCAGTAAAGTTGGAATTGAGCGTACCCCGTATTTAGTAGCGAGTTCTGGATTCTCATCAATATTTATTTTTGCAATTTTGACTTGGGTATGCATTTCTGTCGAAATTTCATCTAAAATTGGAGCGACCATTTTGCAAGGACCACACCATTCTGCCCAAAAATCAACCACAACAGGGGTATGAGAAGCGAGAACTTCACTTTCAAAATTACTATTATCAACTTTTATACATGCCATTGAGTTATCCTTTATGTCCATTTTATACATCGGTACGATGATGACTTATATCAAGTTATTGCAAAGATAAATTATAGAAAGCCTTTTGGGAAGGAATTTTCGTGATTTATAAGGCAAGTTCACCAAGAAGTTCATTGAGCTTTTCGGGGTTAAGTTTAAAAATTTTTGCTTCTTTGCTGTAAATAAGGATGGCTTGAATGTCTTTTTCGGGATGAATAGTTTGCAATAATTTTTGATAAAGAGCCATTTGCAGCAAATAACATGGTGCAATAGCAGCTTCATTTTCAGGTGGTGTTCCAGTTTTAAAATCAGCAAAAACAATACTATTTTGTGTGACATATAGACGATCGATTTGACCAGAAACTACCTGTTCTTTCCCACGAATTTTGACAATACCCATCAAAGAAACCTCGGCGCGTGAAAGGTTAGAGAATAGATGCTGGAGATACGGGTTGTCCAAAACTTGCCAAACATGACACAAAGCCTCTTCTCTTTGGCTTTCATGCCAGTGAGAGGCTTTAGTATTGAGATAATGTCGAGCATAATCTTGGCGGTTTTCTGGAGCACAATCAGGCAGATATTGCAGCAGACGGTGCACAATATTTCCATATTCGATAGAAAAAGCTCTGTTGGTATTTTTTTCTCCTAAAACAGGTGAAAGATTAAGTTGTTTTTGATTAGGGAAGAGTTCCATATCAGATTCAATAGAAAGACTAGCAACGGAAGGCTTTAACGGTTTTGGTAAAGAGGATTCTGTCGGGACTTTATGAGAGAAAAAATCCGGTAAAGGTGGAAATGTTTGGTTTCTGTCTACACAGGCACAGGTTTCCTCTTTGTTTATTGGGATATTAGAAGAAGGGGTGATGCAATAGCGCCAAGCTGCAATATCTTCTGCAGAATTTTCTATAAGAACTGCGTGTGGTGTAAGAGCTTTTTTTACCAACTGTAGCCATGTATGAGGGAAGATTCGCGCACCGCTATATCCGCAAATAAACAACCGATCTTCTGCACGTGTCATTCCTACATAAAGAAGACGTCTATATTCTTCTTCTGCACGTTCTTTTAAATGCAAAAGCGCTTTTTCAGAAAGTTTTGTGTTAAATTCTGCGTTGGGACACCAAATAAATCCTCGTTGATCACTCAATTTTGTGTTGCGCAAAGGAATGTTAAGCAAATGGGGTGCGTGTTGAGGATGCCAAATTGCACTACCAGAATCTATTAAAAAAACAATTGCAGCTTCCAATCCTTTAGCAGCATGGACAGTCATAATCCGAATTTCTTCGTGATTTTGATCAAGCTCACGTTTAATTTCTGGTTCACTTGCACTTAATATTTCCAAAAAAGCTTGTAGCCCTGGTAAGCCAGTTTTTTGAATAGTGAGGGTGTAATCCATAAAAGCATCAAGCACGTCGTTTGCTTCAGATCCTAGGCGAGACAAAATTTTTTGTCTCCCCTTATCGTTATTAAGAATATGGCTATAAAATTCAAAAACTGGTATTTTATCAACTAAAGCACGGTAATCGCTTAAACGCTTAAAGGCTTCTTTAAATGGCTTATACGATGGTGTGTGTGTACCAAGACTTTTCCAAAGTGACCCTGTGCGTTGAGCTGCAAGCTGGTACAATTCATCTTCTGTAAACGAAAAAAGTGGACTTTTTAAAACACAGGCAAGAGAGAGATCATCTTGTGGTTGTAAAACAAAGCGTGCAAGTGCCATTAAATCACGTATACTAATATGGTTTGTGAGCTGTAAACGATCAGCCCCTGCTACGGGAATATCGCGTAGCTTAAGTGCACGAGAAAGGGCAGAGACAAAATGATCACGTTTACGCACTAAGATCATAATATCACTAGCGCGTAATAAACGTCCCTTTGCTGGAAGCATTTCTCCTTTTTGTAGCCAATCAGCAATGGTTTCGGCGATTTTTTCTGCTAAGCGGACTTCAGGTGTATCTAAATGATCAACAGTTAAATGCCAATCATCAGGAAATTCTTTTGTTTCTTTGGAAATAGCATCCCATAAAATAACATCACCAGGACTATGGGCACGAATGGCTTCGTGCACAGTTTTTGCGTTTTCTGCTGAAAGCCCTTTGTAGTTTTCTGGTGTTTCAAATACAAGGTCGACACTTTTCAGAATATCAGCTGTAGAGCGAAAAGAATAATTCAGTTGGACTTTTTCAAATTTCTGTTTTACTTGCTGCGCTTTTTTTTGAATTATTCGTCCATTTAAAGCAAAATTTTCTGGTGCAGCACCTTGGAAAGAATAAATAGATTGCTTTTCATCTCCAACAGCGAAAAGAGTGCGTATATTTGTACGCTGACTGTAACCTGTAAAAAATTCTTCGGCTAAAAGTTGAATAATTTGCCATTGCTCAGGGTTTGTATCTTGTGCTTCATCGAGCAGAATATGGTCAAGACCACGATCAAGCTTATATTGCACCCATTGGCTTGCACCTTTACGCTGTAACAAGTGAAGTGTGCGTTCAATAAGGTCATCGAAATCTAACAGACCGTTGATCTTTTTTAAGTTCGCATAGATTTTAAGATAAATGGAGCAAAGTTGAAAAGCCGCCATATTAAGTGTAACGACTTTTTCACATTGATATTTTTCTAAAAGAATAGAAAGTTGACTTTGTTTTTCTTCAATTTCTTTTTCAATAAAAGGCCAAATTTCATCTGATTTTTTAGAAGATAAACGTACAAAGTTACGTGGTTTTCCTGTAGTTGTAAAATAAATATTTGAAATAATATCGATAATTGTTGCTTCATCAGAAGCAGCAGATAATTGAGAAAATTGCGCAATTATAGCCTCGGAATTTTTGTTGCCATAGGTTTGATAGTGCTTAAGAGCATGAGAAGACAATAAAGCTGTTTTTTGAATTTTTTTCAACAGCAGTTGACGTGTTTCATCAGGTGCTAAATTAAAAAGCGCACGTAATTCTTTTTCTCCATTTTCAGACAAAATAAAAGCTAAAAAATGAGATAGACTATGTTGCTTTTGGGTCGCTTCATCTAACAGTTGAGCAAAAGCACTTTCATTGATAACTTTAAAAAGTTGCTTTAAAGCTGCTTGTGCATCGCTGCGCATTATAAGTTGGTGGCGAGCTTCTTGTAGTAATTTTTTTTGATTAATATCATCAAGAAGTTCAAAATGCCCAGCGATATTAGCTTCCAACATAAATTGATGCAATAAAGATTCACAAAATGCGTGAATCGTTTGAATTTTTAAGCCACCAGGTGTTTCGAGGGCATGTGCAAAGAGTTGGCGCGCTGAAGTTAGTTTTTGTGCGTTAGCGGGTTTGTTCTCAAGGCGTGACAAAACGATTTTGAGTTCTTCATCATCAAGTTCGTTCCAACTGGAAAGTGTGCGAAAAATCCGTGCCTGCATAACAGCAGCAGCTGCCTTTGTATAAGTAAGGCATAAGATGCGTGCTGGAGGTGTACCATTTAAAAGTAAACGGATGACGCGCTCACTTAAAACGTGTGTTTTTCCAGATCCTGCATTTGCAGAAACCCATACATTTGTTTTCGGATGAGTTGCTGTTGCTTGTGCATTAAGAGCTGCTTCAGGAATGGAAAAAAAAGTCATGATTGATCTGCCTTATGAGAACTGTTTGACCATTCCCATAATCGTGCCAAATGGTCATAGTCGCTTTCATATGGTTTTTGTAAGGGCACTGCGTGTGAAAGATAGCCTTGTTGTGGATTTTGGTAATATTCCATTAATGAAATAAGATGCTCCCATGCTTTTTTACCAAGGCTGATTACATTTTTTTGATCCATTGCTTCTTTGCTTGAAAAAACAGATTGAGATTTTATTTCTCCTTTTTTATTAAGAGGGATGTAAAATAAATTTGATGGGGTAAAACCTTGAAAATCTGTAAAGGCTCCTTGCATTAACAAAGCTGTTTCTAATGCTAATTGTGGAAAAAGTAAGTCACGAACTTGTTTTGATGAGGGAGGAAGATTGGTTTTAAAATCAAGAATTTCAACCATTTTTCCTGGAAAAACATCAATACGGTCAGCACGTCCTGAAAGAGTTATACCTGTTGTACCTATTGGTATTTTTTTAGATGACACTTCAGCATGTCGTTCTCTGGGTCCAAGACTTTTTTCCCATTGGATGAAAAATGGGGCAAAATTTTCAAAAATGATCCACCAAATTGTTTGAATATCGCGCGACAAATTTAATTTATTAAACTCTTTACGTCCAATAGTTAGGAGGGCATCTAATGCATTTGTAGAATTGGGATCTTTTATTTGTGTGCAAAAAGTAGCAAGAATAGCATGATAAAGCGTTCCGCGCTCGGCAGCAGAAGGATTATAAATAAGAGGTTTAAGTGGTTTGAGACGTAAAATTTTTTTCGCATAAATAGCGTAAGGATCATACCGCAATGTTGCTATTTCAGTAACAGAAAAATGCTGTGGACGCATATTAAGGGGAGGAACAGGACAAGGGCGCTGCGCGTGAGCAGTGAGATTTGTACTATCAAGCGTTTTTGCCCAATGAAGAAAAATTTCACCTCGTGCGCGGATTTGCTTCCAGACTTGTTTTCCTACAACCGTTTCTAAGCGTTGTAGCCAGCGTGAAGGGATAGAAGGGGCATGATTGACTCGTTTAGCTCGGCTCATCACGATTTTATTCATTCCCATAGCCCATTGAAAATCATGCGCAGAAAGGCCAATACGATGTTCCGGTGGTTCAAGAGTTAACATTATTTTCATTGGTCGTGATAAAAAGGCATTGTTGCGAGTTGTTATTGGCCATGATCCTTCATTAAGGCCGCCAATAATCATTGTATCAACCGTTTGTAGACGTGATTCTAAGGCACCCCAGATAAATAAGCGTGGATGCCCTCCAGGAGGAGGTGTTACGGAACGGGTTGCTATAAGAGCCGAAAACATAGCCGGCCATTCATGCAGATGAAATTTTAATCCTGATTGATCACTTATTAATTCACACAAAAAAGTCGATAGAGCTTGTCCAGCTTCATCCTGGTAAAGGTTTGCGAGAGAATTGTTTTCATTACATCCAAAATTTTCAAAAACCTCAACAGTTGCTATTGCTGCTTCATTGATTGTGCATTCTTTCTTTTGTTTTATAAGAGATGTTAAAGGTTCAACAGCTTCGGCCAAAAGATGACAAAGCAAGCGTGTTTCTTCGCTCTTGCGTTGATCAAAAGTGTTGTTGTCAGAATTATTGTGGAGATGTGTTTTCATCCATGTTTCAAAAAATTGATCACATGCGCAAAGATTGATACGGCCAGTACTTCCGCGAAGAACAAAAAGTTCAAAATTTTCTACCATTTCGCGTAAGCGATGACGGTTTTGTCCAAGTGTTGTGAGTGGATGTTTAAGAAGGGAAAGAAAAGCAACAGGATCATTTGGCTGAAACATATTTTCCAAAATAAGCCGTAACAAAGTTGACGGAAGTGTTTGTGAAAGTGGGATTCCTCCCGAATCATTTGCTTCAATGCCAAATCGTTGCAATTCAACCACAACACGGCGTGCTAAATTACGGTCATTGGTAATAAGGGCTGCGGTTTTTTGAGGGTCTTCAATGGCATTGCGTAAAGCAACAGAAATGGCGAGGGCTTCCTCACGCTCATTTATGGCTTCAATTAATGACAAATTTTCACAAAGGCTTTCGTAATCGTCGCGTACAATTTGTGCCCATGTGTCTGTTGTTGAAGCTGGTCGGAGTGCTTCTGATAAAAGAGCTGCACGTTTTTTGTTAATTGAGCTTTGTTGCCCAATTTCGCGAACATGAGCGCGATTACATTTCATAAGAGATAAAAGTTTTTTAAAGTGATATTGAGGATGGCTAGAAGCTCTGGTTGTATGATTTAAAAAATCAGAAGTTGTTATTTCTTCATTGATCGTGCCTAATGCATTCCATTGTGCTTCATCCATATGAAAATCAAGGCCAGGGAGAACAACGGCTCCTTTGGGTAGATAGGAAATAACCTTTAAAAGTTGTGCTACTGCTGGAATAGAACCCGTTGCACCAGCGGCAATGATAGGTTTATTAGGATTTGTACGGTGTAGAGTCTCTGCGTGCATTTTGAGGATTGTATTGCGCCATAAAGTCGGGTTACTTCGTTGTTTTTCTTTTAAAATTTGCGGCCAGCTTTGTGTAACAATATTGAGAAAATTAAGCGTTATTTGCCACCATTCTGCGACCGTATCAGGGGCAATTTCTTTAAGCTTTGACCAATCTGCTTCTTCTGTTTCAATCTCATCCATTAACTGTGCTAAATCTTGAGCAAGCCAAATTGCATCCGCAGTATGAGCAGGAATAATAACATCTTCTGTACCAAACATAGCACGCATATGGGCAGGTAAATTTTCACGCCAAGGACGAATGAGGCGCGCTAAAAGCAGAAGGCGTTCACTTTCTCCAATAGGAGGATTTAGGGTATAGGTATAGTTTTCAGCAAAAAGAAAGCTATCCTCGTTCGAATCTCCTAAGGGGCGAATAGTTGGCAAAAAGGTTGATTTCTTGCCACTTCTTTCAACAAAAGCTGTGCGCAAAGCGCGGGCAGCACGACGTGTCGGAACGTAAATGAGGGTGTCAGCAAGAGCTGTTTGAATATCCCCGCTAGGTGCGAAGTCATCAATAAGAGTGCCTGAAAGCAGAGTATCAACAAAATGCGGTAAAAAAGGAGTGCCAAGAGAAATGGAAAAGACGCGGGGATTATGGGTCATGAGATTTCATTTTGGATGCATGGAATATATTCTCGTTTTTTCATTATTTTTTTACTGTATATGATTTTCATATAGAAAAAAACTGAAAAGCTGCGTTGATGCAGGAATTTCCGATTTGGATTAAATAGGCAATTTTTAGCAAATGATATCTATGAGTTGAAATTAAAAGTTTAAAAATAAAACGGAAATAGATATCTTTATATTTCTACATTTTACAGCAAAAAATTTATTGCTTTGTGAAGATGATCTTACAAAAATTAATAGTAAAGCATCTACTATGCTTTTAGGAGAAGCCATAGTTTTTGATAAAAGTTTTGTAGAAGTGAAAAAGTTAGACGAAGAAAGATTACAGGAAAAATAATCCCGCATATAGGGTAGAAATTTAAGATAAGAAAATTTTTCATATCGCTTGTGAAGACGCACATAAAGTTCCTAAAATTTCGAAAATCCGTTGCGTGCTCGCAAAAATATAAAATTTTTGCTTTGAGAGTTTGTGGATAAACAGGCCATGCATCTTATGTTAGAAGAGATCGTAGGGTGTTAGGCTTTTAAAGCATCTTAAAAATCAATGAGAGCAATGTAGGAAATTCCTCCTTATGAATATAGCAAAGAATATTAAGAGAGTGGTAATCACGCATGATAAAAGTCTTATTTTCTTGGATGAGACTATCGAGATAGAGCTGCCTGCGAATAAATAAAGCCCTACGTTGCTATTTATCTAAGGCCCGTTGCGTTTGAATAGAAGATAGTAATTTAGAAATTCGCTAGAAGAAATGTGATGCGCTCTTTTAGGGGATTGCCAGTTTTATCTAAAATGAGTTTGTTATTCCTACAAATTGACGAATATCTTTTACAAGATGTGTTTATTGTTGCGTAAGAAGAATCTGTATTCCATGTCATTATTCATGATTTTCCCACCCATAAGGACTTTTTGATAATGCTTATCATCTAAATTTATAAGTATGTCCTGAGGCATCGCAACCTAAAAGGCAATGGTGAACATGACTCTGTTTATGAGTTATTAAAAAATGTGCAAGTTGCAAAATATTTCTGCAGATACTCAATAGAATGTTCTTCTGACTTAAGATTCACGCGACGTCCAAAATCTTCATATTGTAGCGTGATTGCAAAGGTAACAAAACCCAAAAGATCTGCACCTTTTTCAGGCCATTCAACGAGTAAAATACTTTGTTCACGCGCTTCATAAAGTCCTAATTCATCGATTTCTTCTTCCATAGAAAGACGATAAAGATCAGCATGAATAATTTCAAATTGCGAAAGTTGATAACTTTGCGCAAGAGTGAAAGTTGGACTTGGCACATCCAATGTATTATCATTGGAAAGTGTGCGGATGATTGTTCGTGCAATGGTTGATTTTCCTGTTCCAAGATCACCTTGAAGCGTCACAAGATCACCTTGCTTTAAAGCAAGAGCTAGGTTTTGCGCAAAAAGCTTAGTTGCTTCTTCATTTTCAAGAAAAAAACTAAAATTCATTAAGATTTCCAAAAAATAGCTGAAAGAAAGTTTTGTGAGAATTAAAAAGCAAGACTAAAAAACTTTGTCTTCTTTTAAGATTGGGAAAAAGCATTTAACGGTTGTTCCTTGTCCAGTTCCAGTCAAAATTTCAACATGTCCACCGTGGAGTTCAACAAAGCTTTTAACAAGAGAAAGGCCAAGACCCGCTCCTGCACGCCCTCCATGATGGGAATGAGAAGAAAAACGTTTGAAAATTCGATCAAGAATATCTTTTGGAATATCAGACCCTTCATTATGAACACTAAAAACAATATTATTATTTTGTTCCTCCGCACAAAATTCAATCGTGCTTGCTTCTGTTGCAAAATTAATGGCATTACTAAGGATATTAATAAAGATTTGGTGCAGGCGTGTTGCATCAGCAGATATGAAATTAAGGGAAGGAGAAATTTGTTGTAAAAGCGTAATATAACGTCCGTTAAGGCGCTCTTCTACTCGCGCCACTGCTTGCACCATAGCATCGGCAATATTAATTGACTGTATATCCAATTCCATGATGCCTGCATCAAGGGTCGCTAGGTCAAGGATATCATTAACAATATTTAAAAGAGTGCCAGATTCCGAATGAATGTGTCCAAGATATTCCTGTTGACGTTCATTCACAGAACCAAAAATTTGATCGCGTAAAATGTCTGAAAATCCGATAATATTAGTGAGGGGTGTACGTAATTCATAGGAAACATGTTGAACAAATTCATTGCGCAAACGATCAGCACTTTCCAAGGCTTCATTTTTTTCTTGAAGGGCACGTGCGACATGAACAGTGTCGGTAACATTAGCAAAAGTGAGCATTGTCTGTCCATCAGGAAGAGGTACCAATGTATAGTCAATAATCATTCCATTTTTTAGATCCATCCGACCTGAAGATGTATCACGATTTTCAGCAAAACCTGTAATGAATTTGGTAAATTTCCTCCATTCTTCTCCCACACTTAAAGTTAAACAATGGCTTTGTAATTTTGTGATGTGGGTGCCCTCTACCAGCAAATTATAAGGTAAAGATAACAATTTTGATAAGGCTGGGTTTGATAAACGTAGACGCCCATCAGTACCAAAAACCACGACACCTTCTGAAAGCTTATCAAGTGTTTCACCTTGTATTTTGATTAATGTATTATAGCGTCGTTCGAGATCGACTTTTTCTGTGAGATTTTCGTAAAGCCAAGTGACACCTCCTTGTGGATGAGGACTAGAAATGACACGCACTGTACGTCCGTCTGGAAGATCCCAAATTTGTTGGCTTGATTCTGATTGTTGATAGGCTTTAAAAAGTTTTTCTTTCCATGCGCGCCAATCAGGATGTTCACCAATGAGTCCTTTTTCACGCAAATGTTCAAGAAGCAACGCATGACTTGGTTCACTTTCGAGAAAAGAACTTTCCAATGACCATAAAATTTTGAAAGCATGGTTGCAGAATTTTAATTTTTGGTTTTTATCAAAAATTGCTACAGCTGTTGATATTTTGTCAAGTGTTTCACAATGCCCTTGGAGAACACGTCCCATTTCATGGGAAAGATTTTCATATGCACTATCATCACGGGCAAAAGCTGCCATTCCTTCTGCTGTTGTAATCCGTGTGAGATGAAAACGACGCCTCTCTCCATTAATGACCGTATAAACATGTTCTTGAAAAATGGTTTCTGCTTCATTTTTTTTGCATTGTGTTTCTTCATTGAAAAGATCATCGATTTTATTGCATTTTTCTTTAAAGTCTGTCATTTCTTTAAAGGAACGATTAATAAAGCGGACTTTTCCTTCACAATCTCGTATCCACACTGGTTCTTGAATACAATCAAGAAGATTGCGTTGTATTCTTAATTCGGTAAGAATTTTAGCGATATCTTTCTGTAAGTGTGCATTTTCGTTTTGCTGTTTTGAAATATCTTGAAAACGTGCAATGGCTACTGTTCCTGCGATGATGCCTGTAGCTTGTAACAATATATTGCTTGTGGTGGTAATAGAAAGTTCGAAAGGATGACAGTTACAACGCAATTGAGTCAATGCGTAATCAAGTTCTCGCAGAGATATTTCTTCAAGCCAGAGCTCAAAACGTTGAAAATCGTTCTTATGAATGCCTATTTTTTGCAATGCAGGAATGTTTCCAACTATACGTGGTAAGGATGTTGGATTTTCCCAAATAAGAAGGCATTGCGAAGTTTCTTCCATAAGCCGTTCATAATATGTGAGTTTTTCAGAAAGATCTGCTTGAATTATCTTTAAACGCTTCAACGAAGATTTTTTTGCACTCATAGTAACTCTCATGCATATGAAGAGTGAAACGCAAAAAATACCTCCACAGAGTGCTAAAATAAGCCATGGCCCATCTAAAAAAGCGAAATAAAATGGCTGCATTTCAGGCAATTGAGCTACAGCTTGTGTTGAAGAAAAAAGGAAAAGAAAACAAAAAACACCGATACAAATTCGGATCATTCTTTGAGCTTTTTCTTTGGAGTTATAATCACCAAAGCTGAGCACGACGCGCTTTCCTTTTTCTTTTGACCCAAGAAAACGTTTTAATAACGGTAATGATTTGGTTTATAAGGGCCTTGTGGTGAGACGCCAATATAAGCGGCTTGTTCTTCTGATAAAACGCTTAATTGTATTCCTAGCCGATCAAGATGAAGGCGTGCAACTTTTTCATCAAGATGTTTCGGTAAAACAGTGACTTCATTTTTGTAATTTTCTGCATGGGTAAAAAGTTCAATTTGTGCTAAAACTTGATTGGTGAATGATGCTGACATGACAAAAGAAGGATGACCCGTAGCATTGCCAAGATTTAGCAAACGTCCCTCAGATAATAAAATTATACGTTTTCCATCGGGAAAAGTGATCATATCCACTTGTGGTTTAATGTTTGTCCATGGAAAATTTCTAAGAGCTGATACTTGAATTTCATTATCAAAATGACCAATATTTCCAAGGATACACATATCTTTTGCTTGTCGCATATGATCTAAGCAGACTACGTCTTTATTGCCGGTTGTAGTTATGATGATGTCAGCACTGGAAGCTGCATTTTCTAAAGTGACAACTTCATAACCATCCATAGCGGCTTGAAGGGCACAGATTGGGTCAATTTCTGTTATTTTAACGCGTGCTCCGGCGCTTGAAAGAGAAGCGGCTGAACCTTTACCTACATCACCATAACCGCAGACAATAGCTGTTTTGCCAGCTATCATGATATCTGTTCCGCGCCGGATACCGTCTACTAACGATTCTCTACATCCATATTTATTATCAAATTTTGATTTTGTAACGCTATCGTTGACATTAATAGCGGGAAAAGGCAGAAGTCCTTCCTTTTGTAATTGATAAAGGCGATTTACGCCCGTTGTTGTTTCTTCACTTATGCCTTTGATTGCTGCTCGCTGACGGGTGAAAAATCCTGGTGTTGCATCTAGACGCTTTTGGATTTGTTTGAAAAAAAATCCTTCTTCTTCTGTTTTGGGATATAACAAAATATCTTTATTTGTTTCTGCACGAGAACCGATTAAAATGTAGTTTGTTGCATCCGCACCATCATCCAATATAAGATTGGAGGGGTTGCCATCAGGCCATTGAAAAATTGCATCTATATAAGTCCAATATTCTTCAAGTGTTTCACCTTTAACTGCGAAGACAGGAGTCCCTGTGGCTGCAATAGCTGCTGCCGCGTGGTCTTGGGTAGAAAAAATATTGCTAGAACTCCACCGTACATCGGCGCCAATTGTTTTTAAGGTTTCAATCAAAACAGCAGTTTGAACGGTCATATGCAGCGAACCAGAAATGCGTGCTCCGCGTAAAGGTTGGTTGGCAGAAAACTCTTTCCTACATGCTATTAAACCAGGCATTTCTGTTTCGGCGATATCAAGTTCTTTGCGGCCATAAGCAGCAAGCCGGATATCTTTGACAACATAATCTTGCACTGCCATTTTTTATTCCTTTAAAATTAATTTTTTCAAGACGGTAGGAGAAGTTAAAAAAAAATGCAAGTAGTAGAAAGGTTTCTTTATACGAAAAATCTTTTTCAAGTCTTAATAAGTTTGTGCAACAAGCACACACTTATGTATCTAAGTAATTAGATTACTAGTATGATGTAAAGAGACTTATAAAAATTGTATTGAGTGAAAAAGCCTACAAACATTTATTGTTTTTGCAAAAAAGCAAGAATATAAATTTTCATTTTATCACACAAAAATATGCACTAGACTGATAAATTTCTAGAAAACTGTCCTTGTGGACGAAACCGCCATAGATAACTTGGTAAGACAGCAGACATCGCTCTGGGAGTAATTCCCACACCTTCTAACGTGTATCCATTTTTGATAGCTTCTTGAGAGACAACATTATCTGCTTGCAGAAAGCGTATTTGATCAGCCGTTATGAACATTGGCAAAAAAGGCAATCGACCTATCATTCCCAAAAAATTGCCAACCAATAATCCGGCAGAAAGAGGAACGGATAGAATTGGTTTTTTCCTCTGAATGATTTTTAATACATTCTCAAGGGCGTCTTGAAATGTGAGAATTTGGGGACCACCAAGATCATATGTTTTTCCAGAGATGACCCGTTTTTCTAAGGCATGCACAATAAATTTGGCTATGTCACCAACATACACGGGTTGCAATTTGCTTTGTCCACCTCCAAAAAGGGGCATTATCGGTAAAAAACGTGACCAATTTGCTAAGGTGTTAAAAAAACAATCCTCTGGCCCGAAGATAACTGATGGTCGCATAATAATTGCTTGAGGATGCTTGTTATGAACGATTTTCTCACTCATCGATTTGACGCGTGCATAAAGAAATGAGGCGTTTAGATCGGATACAAGTGCTGACATATAAACGAGTGGAATACCAGATTCAGCTGTTAATTCAGAAACGTTTTGTGCGCCATCAATTTGTGTTTTTTTAAAGTTTGATTGGCTTGCTTGTGTTAAGCTGCCAGGAAGAAAAACTGCTCCATCTGCTCCAATCAATGCACGCGCAACGGAGGCGCGATGCTTGATATCAGTTTGAAGCATTTGAGTTTGCCCCACTTCTCCTATTTGTAGCATATAATAAGCTTTTTGTGGACAACGAACAGCGACGCGAACGCGATAACCCCGCTTGGTTAAAATTTCAACGACATGCCGCCCCACAAAACCGGAGCCGCCAAAAACAGTAATAAGTTTAGGATGTTGATAAAGTGCACTATCAAGTTGCATGATCAAAAAATCTATCTTTCAAAGCCTTATGAAGCATTAATTTCTAGCATGGTGGTGTTTTATTGTCACGTAAAATTTTGCCAGCAAGGTAAAGGGAACCACCAATAAGGACAAGAGCCTCTCTATGCTCTGAGTTAATTTTATGTAAGGCATCTTCTAAATTGGCTTGAGGAGTGGCAGAAAGACCTACTTTTCTGGCTGATTCAGCTAAATTTTCTGGAGGAAGACCTGCATCGTTATCTGTCAATGGAACTGTATACACTTTATATACAAGGTTAACTAAAGGAAGAAAATAACCAATAGTATCCTTGGTATTAAGCATTCCAGCAATCATAATAATAGGTCGGTTTGATTTTTTCCTCCATCGTATAAGTTCTGCTGCAACAATTTTCCCTGCAGCGGGATTGTGTCCACCATCTAACCATAAATCAATATTAGGAGATAATTGATCAACTAAATATCCATGGGTGAGATGTTGCATCCGTGCTGGCCAATAAATATTTTGTAGAGCATGGCTTATTGCTTGTTCTGAAAGTCGAAAACCAGCTTGATAAATTGCTTCAATAGTAGCTCCAGCATTGGTAATTTGGTGTACTCCAGTCAAGTTAGGAAGAGGAAGATCCATTAAGCCTTGATTGTTTTGAAATACCATACGCCCATGTTCGGTATAGCTTTGATAATCTTGGTTAAACAGAGAATAGGGTGCTTTATTTTTATCCGCAAGGGTTGTTAAAATAGAAAGGGTTTCTTCATGGTTTTGCTTACCTATAACCACAGGAACTGCCTGTTTGATAATTCCCCCTTTTTGAAAAGCAATTTGGGCAATTGTATTCCCAAGAAAACTCTCATGATCATAGTCAATGGGCATAATAAGTGATACAGCTGGTTTTTTAATTACGTTTGTAGCATCAAAACGTCCTCCTAATCCAACTTCCAAAATTACAACATCAGCTGGATGTGTACTAAACAACATAAAGGCGGCTGCTGTGAAAATTTCAAAAATAGTAATTGGTTCTTGATGATTTATTCTTATAATTTCACGAATTGTCTCAGCCAATTGGTTTTCTGTAATAAATTTACTACCCCCTCCTTTTTGACCCATCCGACAGCGCTCATGCCAGTTAACTAGATGAGGCGAGCTATATACATGAACGCAATAGCCTGCACTTTCCAAAAGAGCACGACAAATCGCTGAGGCAGATCCTTTGCCATTTGTGCCAGCAATGTGAATGACAGGTGCAAGCTTTAAATGTGGATTACCAAGACGCCCTAAAAGGTTAAGAATACGCCTTAAAGAAAGATCAAATTTCTTTGGATAGCTCTTCAGTAAATTATCTACCATCCTTTGCACTTGACCTTTTTTCATAGTCTAAGCGGTTTCTGTTTTAGAAAGCAATGTTTGAGAATCTGTCGTGGATGAATTTGAAGGACTAACCGCTACAGGATATTTCATCATTAAGCGTAGAAGCCGTGCAATGGTAGCTTTCATTTCTAAACGTGATACAACCATATCAATCATGCCATGTTCGAGCAGATATTCACTGCTTTGAAAACCTTCCGGTAAGGTTTCGCGTATAGTTTGTTGAATCACACGTGGCCCTGCAAAACCAATCATAGCGCCAGGTTCTGCAATGTGAATATCGCCGAGCATGGCATAGGAAGCAGTAACACCCCCAGTGGTCGGATTAGTAAGAACAACAATATAGGGTAGTTTTGCTTCTTTAAGCATTTCAATTGCCACTGTTGTACGAGGCATTTGCATCAATGAGAGTGTTCCTTCTTGCATGCGTGCACCGCCAGACGCGGAAAAAAGAACCAAAGGGCATTTCTTAGCAATAGCAGTATCAAAAGCTTTTATGATAGCTTCTCCTGAAGCCATACCAAGTGATCCCCCCATAAAGGCAAAATCTTGAACAACGGCTATAATTGGTAAGTCATCAATAGTACCGTGCGCACTTAAAATGTTGTCATCAACACCAAGTTTAGAACGATAATCTTTTAATCGGTCAATATAGCGTTTTTCATCGCGAAATTTCAAAGGATCCGCTACAACTTTTGGGTTTTGAATAGGTGTATAAACACCACCATCAAAAAAATGCATGAGGCGATTTTTGGCGCTGATGCGCATGTGATAACCAGAACTGGGGAATACGTATTGATTAATTTCCAGATCTTTGTGAAAAACCATTTCACCACTGGTAGGATCTTTTATCCATAGATTTTCTGGAATTTCACGGCGTCCCAATATAGAGTTAATTTTAGGACGAACATAATTTGTAATCCAGTTCACCTTTATAGCCTCTCTTTTTAAATATTATACACTTGTTGTACGATTCGAAACATAGTGGACTCAAGTGGTCAAATTCGCTTTGCAAGCTGAATAAACGAATCTATTTAATACTTTTACTAGTGTACGTATAGTTCTAACTCTGCTGTTCTTTAATTTTTTTTATTTTTCTAAAGCTTTAAAATTTATATATGTTAAGAATAAACTTTGAAATAAATCTTTCAAAATTTTTCATAACTTAAATTATTTTTCCTTTTGCTTTAATATTCAAACTTATTTTATAAACTGGTTAGAAAAATTCCTCATTTGTTGCATATGATAAAGTAAAATATCTACTTAACTATTAATGTTTCATAGCCTTGAGATAAAGAAACATTATAATTATAAAATATCAATAAAACTGAATGGCACACGAAAACAGGTGTGATCAGGCTGTATTAAAAAAATGCAAACACCAGAGTAAGATTTTGTCAAGAGTTTCTTTTATAAGAGAAATGAAAGCGGTTATTTATAAGGAGTCAGTTTTATTTAAGTTCTTTTTTATTAATGCATTTTATAGATTTTAAGTAAATAAGTGTTACCACTTTTGTATGACATGTACGGTAGTCTTTTGGGAAAGCATCTTGTGTAAGTGTGTCATAAAGGCAGCTGCAGAAAACGGTGTTGCCAATTAAAAATAGGAATTGAAGCAAAAACGCTATCAACAGTTCTGCACAAAAAACTGTTGTGTAATGGATTTGTAAAAAAGAATGAACTTTTTGTTCAGATTGAAAGCGATAAGCGACAAATACAAAGTGTTCATGGCCAAGCAAGTAACCATTAATAATATAAAAGGCTATCAAATTTATACCTGGAACAAAAAATAAAAGCGATTCTGTTACCGAGAATGCTTAAAATCAAAAACTTTAGAGAGAAAATTAGAGAATACCTAAACGGTAAAGTGTTTCTAGTCGGATTATTCGGATAATCTTCTCGCTCAATAATTTTAGCTGCAAAAAAACTGTATAAACCAAGGTCAAAAATAGAATGCAAAAAAGGTGATCTCAAAGACTTCAATATCCATAGTGCGATATTGTTGAGTTAGAAGACGTTGTAGTGCATGATAAGCGGCAATAAAAACCATAACAGCCAAGTAAAGTAATAAAAAATAGGAAAGCAAGAAGTAGATCGGAAAGTACTTTACATATGCGCCTATTTCACAGATCGTATAAGTTTTTTATGGAGTGCAGGCAGTTAAGTAGAAGGTGTTTTTTGCGTTTTAGAAATTATGATAGTGTTTTTCTGCAAAAAGCTAATGAAGTAAATAGCATGTGCAAGTGGCAATAAAGACTATCAATGCTAGTTTACTTTACAAATAGATTGAAACATATAGGGATTCTTATTTATGAACAGAGGTATGAGAGTCGAAAAATGACACAATAATCTTTACTAATTTTTGTGCTATTTGTTGTTTGGTCATGTGCGGCCACTTTTCAGCACTTTCTGTATTGACGAGAAAAACCTGATTTGTATCAGCACCCATGACGCTTGTACCATTAGTGTGAGGAGTAACATCATTAGCAAGGATGAAATTTGCTCTTTTTTCAAAACATTTTTTTTGCGCATTTGCAATGATATCACACGTTTCAGCGGCAAATCCAATCACTAGTGGGGGGCGGTTTGGTGCATGTCCAATTGTTGCCAAGATGTCAGGATTTTCAACTACATGCAAGAATGGTTGTGTTTTATGATTTTTCTTTTTTATCTTATGTAAAGATTGTGTTTTGCTGCGCCAGTCACAAACTGCAGCAACGAAGATAGCTCCATCTGCAGGTAATGCAGCTTGAACGGCTTGTAACATTTGATGCGCTGTTTCAATATGAATAGTTTTTACTTCTTGTGGATCGGCAATATCAACAGGTCCGCAAATAAGCGTCACTTTGGCACCCAAATGCGTGAGAGCTGTCGCAATGGCATGACCTTGTTTACCTGAAGAGCGATTAGCAAGGTAACGCACAGGATCAATTGGTTCATGAGTAGGGCCAGATGTAACAATGAAATGGCGGCCAGAAAGTGGTTTCTCTTGCACGCCCAAAAGAATTTCTGCTGAGTCTACAATTGTTAAAGGCTCACTCATGCGTCCACAACCTATTTCATTGTGTTCAGCCATTTTGCCAATTTCTGGTCCTACTATATGAATACCATCTGTACGAAGTTGTGCAATATTGCGAACAGTTGCTGGGTGTTCCCACATAGCTGGATTCATTGCGGGTGCAATCAAAACTGGACAACGTGCTGCTAAAAACAGACAATCAGCAAGGTCATCGCCTATACCATTGGCCATTTTTGCAATGCGATTAGCTGTGGCGGGAGCCAAAATAATGAGATCCGCATTGCGTGCTAACCGAATATGTCCGATATCATATTCTTCTTTGTGTGAAAATAAATCACTATATACAGTACGACCACTCAAAGATTCAGCTGCTAAAGGAGTAATAAATTTTTGTGCTGCTTTTGTCATAATAATGTTTAAGCGTGCTCCACGTTCTTGCAAACGTCGTATTAAGTCAAGCGCTTTATAGGCTGCAATACTACCACCAATAATTAGAAGGATAGATTTTGATTGCAATGATTTCAATTCAATAGCTTTCTCTTGGGAGAGAGGTGTGGCTAGAGTAGCAGGATTGCTTAAAAGGCGGCGGACTTCCTCTTCCATAGAAATACCATTTTGCGCAGCGCGTATGCGTAAAGATTCTTTGACTTCAGGTGCAAGATTACGAATGGTAATACTAGCCATAAAATAGATCCAGGAGATGAATTGATTGCAACGATTTCATTATTGATATTTTTAGCACATTGAGCAGATTAAAAAAGATAAAAAAAGTAAAAAGTTAGACAAATATAACAAAGTGTAATGATAAGCAGGCTATAGCGGTAATAACGGTTGCTATGATTTTGTTCAACAGAAAGTTGCTTAAGGGTGGAGGGAGAAAGATTCAATCCTGTTTCTCTCATTTTGTTAAAATCTTCTTCCATACGTTGGAAATTTTGTACTAATTGTGGTGTTTTGCGTACCAACGTAAGAAGTGCTTTGGCTCCTTCACTAAAGTCTTTTGCCAGTTCTGCGGGTCCTAAATTTTTGCTAATCCATTCTTTGACAATGGGTTCAGAAGCTTTCCACATATTAAAATTAGGATCCAATGTGCGAGCTACACCTTCCACGACAACCATAGTTTTTTGTAGCAATAAAAGCTCAGGTCGTGTTTGCATGTCAAATAATTCAGTGACTTCAAACAACAGTGTGAGCAACTTAGCCATAGAAATGCTTTGTGCTGATTGTCCGTGTATTGGTTCACCAATGGCGCGATTGGCTTGAGCAAAGCTCTCAATATTGTGATATGGGGGCACATATCCGGCTTCAAAGTGAGCACGTGCCACTCTATGGTAATCGCGAATAATAAAGCCGTAAAGAATTTCAGCAAGGAAATGCTTTTCTTTTTTACCAAGCCGTCCAGTAATTCCTAAATCGACGGCAACAATACAACCTGTTTTGTCGACAAATAAATTACCAGGATGCATATCGGCATGAAAAAAACCATCGCGCAATGTATGACGGAGGAATGACTGGATAAGCGTAATTGCGAGCGCTTGCAAATCAAAACCAGCTTCTTTGAGAGTAGAAATTTCTGATATTCTTATACCATCAATCCATTCCATTGTTAAAACATTGCGTCCTGTGCGCTCCCAATCAATTTGCGGAACCCGAAATCCTGCATCATGTTGAATATTTTCAGCCATTTCTGATATGGCAGCTGCCTCTAATCGCAAATCCATTTCAATACGTGTTGTTTGTGCCAAAGTGTCAATAACAGAAACAGGGCGCAGCCTTCTAGAGGCTGGTATATAACGTTCTTGTAAATGAGCAATGAGATAGAAACCTTTAAGGTCTTTAGCAAAACGTGTTCTAATATCGGGACGGATGACTTTAACAGCGCATTTTTTTTTATGACCGTTTCTATCATAGTACTCAGCTGGATGAACTTGAGCAATAGAAGCGGCTGCAATGGGAGGGTAAAAATTTATGAATAAATCATTGATAGACCGACTAAGCGAACTTTCAATTTGTGCAATGGCAGCAGTGCAAGAAAATGTTTGCACTTGGTCTTGTAGCTGTGCTAAATCTTCTGCAATATCATGCCCAACAATATCAGGTCTAGTAGCAAGAAATTGACCAAGCTTTATGTAAGAGGGACCGAGTTTATTGATGCTGTTAGAAATGTTTTCAGATCGTCGCCTCTTTTTCGTTTTGCGTCGTGCTAGTATACTTGCTATACGGTGACACAATGCTGGAAATCCTTGAAGGTCATCGCTAGGAAGAGCACTTAAAACGCCTTCACGTGCTAAAATCCATCCTGCACGCATCAATTGAAAGTAAGTGGAAATTTGCACCATTTTTAAATTTTCCAACCTGAATGTAGCGCTGCAATCGCACCTGTGAGATTGCGGTGTGATACTCGCGAAAAACCGGCATGATTAATCATATGACTAAAATCACTTTGGTTAGGAAATTTTCGAATAGATTCAACTAGATAACGATAAGAATTACCATCATTTGCAATCAATTGTCCAAGCTTTGGAATGGCATGGAAAGACCAAATATCGTAAATTTTGTTAAGCAGGGGCATCTCAACATTTGAAAATTCTAAACATAAGAAGCGTCCACCTGGTTTTAAGACTCGGAAAGCTTCTCTAAGAGCTTTGTCAATATGAGGTATGTTGCGGATTCCAAAGGCAATTGTGTAAGCGTCAAAGCTATTATCTTTAAAAGGCAGATGTTCTGCGTTAGCTTCAACAAAATCGATCAGAGGAGCTAGACCATTTTTTTGTGCGCGTCTTTTTCCTATGCTAAGCATTGAGCTATTAATGTCAAGTACTGTAGCATGAGCTTTTTTGCGAGAAGCCTTAAGAATGCGGAAAGCAATATCACCAGTACCGCCAGCTACATCAAGAACCTTCCAATTGGAACGCGCTGGTGGAGAAAGCCATGCAATCATAAAATCTTTCCACACACGGTGTAATCCTAATGATAAGATATCATTCATCTTATCATAGTTCTCAGCGACAGAGTGAAATACATCATCAACCATAAATTGTTTTTGTGCTTCATCAACTCTCATAAAGCCAAAAGAGTGTTCCATGCCACCCGTGGCTCCTATGCGTTTTGTTTCAGCTGCCATATGCATGACCTTCCTTATTTTTATTTTATCGCAAATGAAGCATAGCGGGAATGTTCAAATACAAAAAACAACCTATAAAATCGTGATGCTTACACAGCAAAAAACAAAAGGATACCTTTTAAATATCAAGATTTGCAACGTTTAAGGCATTATCTTGAATAAAAATCCGCCGAGGCTCAACCTCATCACCCATTAAACGAGAAAAGAGCGAATCTGCATCGGTTGCGTCATGGATTTTAACTTGTAAAAGAGCACGTGCATCAGGATTAAGGGTTGTTTCCCAAAGTTGCTCAGCATTCATTTCGCCAAGACCTTTATAACGTTGAAGAGTAATTCCTTTTTTACCATTTACAAAAATGCTTTCCAATAAATCTATAGGCCCAAGAATGCGCTCTGATTTATCCTTTCGATGTAGGATGGGAGGGACGCTATATATTTCTACGAAACTCTTAGAAACGCGATCAATTTGGCGCACGTCAGCTGAATTGATAAGTCCTGCATCAAGAGTAATAACATCTTTAACTCCGCGTAGAATACGCTCAAAACATAAACTTCCATCTGATGTGTATCGACCGCTCCAGCCTCGCTCCGTATCATCGGCAATTAAATCGAGACGATGGGCGACAGTATCAGCTATTTTTTGCGCTTTTTCTGGTGTTGCAAAGTCCTCAAGATTAAAAGCCCCAACAATTGCAGCTTGTTCAATAATATTGCGATTGTAGCGGGTATGAAGACTATTTAAAAGTTGGCGCAACATACGAGCGTCTTCAGTAAGTTGACGCAAATCAGTACCCGCACGGATTTCTCCTGTTGATAATTCTAATTTTGTTTCTTCTAGACCAGCATCGATCAAAAATTCTTCAAATGCTGCTTCATTTTTAATATATTGAAAAGATTTTCCACGTGCTACTTTATAGAGGGGCGGTTGAGCAATATAAAGATGTCCACGCTCAATCAATTCAGGCATTTGCCTAAAAAAGAAAGTAAGAAGCAGAGTGCGGATATGCGCACCATCAACGTCCGCATCTGTCATAATAATAATTTTATGATAACGTAATTTATCTGGCGAAAATTCATCTTTACCAATGGAAGTTCCAAGGGCAGTGATGAGTGTTCCAATCATATCAGATGAGAGCATTCGGTCGAAACGTGCCCGTTCAACATTAAGAATTTTACCGCGTAGGGGCAAAATTGCTTGATTTTTGCGTGAACGTCCACTTTTTGCTGAACCGCCAGCAGAATCTCCCTCAACGATAAAGATTTCTGATTTTGCTGGGTCACGTTCTTGGCAATCGGCAAGCTTTCCCGGAAGAGAAGTGATATCAAGAGCTCCTTTTCTCCGCGTTAGTTCGCGTGCTTTGCGCGCCGCTTCACGTGCTGTGGCAGCTTCTATTACTTTACCAACGAGAAGTTTTGCTTCATTAGGGTGTTCTTCTAGCCATGTTGAAAGACCTTCATTTACTAAATTTTCAACAACGGGGCGCACTTCAGAAGAAACCAACTTGTCCTTTGTCTGTGAAGAAAATTTAGGATCGGGAACTTTGACTGAAAGAATAGCTGTTAGCCCTTCACGGCAGTCATCACCAGTTAAATTAACTTTTTCTTTTTTTGCAATACCTGAAGATTCAGCATAACCATTAATTTGGCGTGTTAAAGCACTACGAAAACCTACTAAGTGAGTTCCACCATCACGCTGAGGAATATTATTTGTGAAACACAATACTTTTTCATGGTAGGAATCGTTCCACCATAGTGCAACATCGACATTTATTCCATCCTTTTCACTTGTAATGTAAATAGGAGCGTCAAGCAGTGCTTTTCTCGTTTGATCAATGTATTTTACAAATTCTATTAATCCGCCTTCATAATGTAATTCAACAGATTTAATGTCAGCATGACGTTCGTCAACAAGAAGTATATGTATACCAGAATTCAAAAAAGCTAATTCTCGCAAACGACGTTCCAGAATTTCAAAATCAAATTCAACCATAGTAAAGGTTTCAGGGCTTGGTAAAAATCTAATTTCTGTTCCACTTTCTGTATCGCAGTTGCCAACAATTCTGAGCGGAAAATCAGCAACTCCGTGGGTAAATGACATTTCATAAATCTTACCATTACGTTTGATTCGCAATTTTAACCAAACTGATAATGCATTAACAACAGAAACACCAACACCGTGTAATCCACCTGAAACCTTATAAGAGTTTTGATCAAATTTTCCACCTGCATGAAGCTGTGTCATAATTACTTCAGCTGCTGAGACACCTTCTGTAGGATGGATATCTGTTGGAATTCCGCGTCCATTATCACGAACAGAGCAAGATCCATCAGCATGGAGTGTAACGTTTACAAGAGTAGCGTGACCAGCCAAAGCTTCGTCAATAGCGTTATCTACGACCTCATAGACCATATGGTGCAAACCTGAACCGTCATCTGTATCGCCGATATACATGCCAGGGCGTTTGCGTACAGCATCAAGACCTTTGAGAACTTTGATAGAAGCAGCTCCATAGTCGTTATTGTGTTCCGATGAGGTTATTTCATCACTCATAAGTTAATCCATTTCTGTATTCATTTGTGACATTTCATTAGCTTTTTTTGAGCTTAACATTTTGGCCAGTTATTTATGGAATAACAATATTAAATATCTAACGTATATTAAATCGATATTCAATATCTGTAGACGCGTAAGCACGCAATAGATAGAATGATTCTTATACATAAAGATATAGCGCTGTTACGTTGCATTTTATTTACAAAAACACTGAAAATGAGGCTAATGAAATTTATTCCGTGGGTTTTAGTTAATGTTTGAAGGGTATATTTGGTTATTTAAGCTTTTTAATTACATGAAAAACAAGATGTTATTGCTTCATGATAAGGAATAAAAGTAAATTTTATATTTTAACAAACACTCCCTGTGCGATATACAGTAAATTATTTCACAAAACGATACCACTTAATATCATAATTTTAAGATACGCGACAGATTTTTATGAAATTGTGTGGTGATATCAAAAGTGTGTATCGTTTATTGCTTATAGAAGAAAAATCAAAGTGTGGTTTCTTCGTAGCAAACAAAGTTGATGGTGACATAAAGGCTTTTTATTTATGTATCCGTTAAGGAATTTTTTTCTTCTCACACCGCTTTTTATGCATTTTTTGGAATTTGCGTCAAAATTTTTAACAGTTTTTAGAGCATAATGGCAGTTTTTGTTCACTAAAGTAGCAGATATTTCAGTTAAGTGCGTTAGATATT
The DNA here is from genome assembly GCF_037070895.1 of Bartonella vaga. NCBI lineage: Bacteria > Pseudomonadati > Pseudomonadota > Alphaproteobacteria > Hyphomicrobiales > Bartonellaceae > Bartonella > Bartonella vaga. Next base: position 128,899 of record NZ_JAYMZK010000001.1, on the reverse strand, counting down.
CTGACTGATAATACTCTCATGTTAGCTTTGAGAAATGAAGGAAAAGATTTTGAAAATAAAAAAACTCGTAATTAAATTTAATGTTCTTATTAGAGTTTTTTTTGTAACGTGGGGATTTTTGTTTTCCTTTTTCTCAGAAGCTGAAACAGTAGGAAGATTGCCTTCTTTTTTTGATGCGCATAAACATTTGGTACGACCTGATACAACCGGTATAGTTCGTTTACGTTTTGTAACAACTTTTGATTTTCCTCCTTTTAACTTTTTTGATCAAACAGGGCGTCTTGCAGGCTATAATATAAGTTTATTGCGTGCTATTTGTTCAAAATTAAATTTGGAGAAGGTCTGTGAAGTAGAAGTTGTTCCTTGGAAAGAGCTCGTCGATCGTGTCAAGAACGGTGAAGCAGAAGTAATTATTGCAGGTTTAAAAGAAACAACTGAAACGTATCAAGATCTTCTTTTTACGAGATCTTATCTGCGTTTTCCGGCAAGGTTTGTTGCTTCTCGATTTATAAACCTGGATGAGCCAATAAGCGATAGACTTATACATTTAAGAAGTGGACTTTTGCTTAAGAGTGCTCACGAAGAGTTATTTCACAGTTATTTTCCCGAAGCCAAATGGCAAGGATTTAAAAACAAAGAAGAGCTTTATAAAGCGCTACAGAATCATAATATTGATCTTATTTTTGATGATGGATTTGCTTTATCTTTATGGCTTAATGATTCCAAATCCTTAGATTGTTGTCATTTTGTTGGGGGGGCGTATATGGCTCCCCAGTTATTGGGGCAAGGAATGCGGCTTGCTGTTGCAAAAGAGAAAGAAAAGTTGGTTGATATGCTCAATTATGCTTTGAAATCTCTAGAAGCTAACGGAAAACTTGAAGAGCTCTATTTGCGTTATTTTCCGATCAGTTTTTATTGATGAGTACCTCACTTAGAAAAAAGCTGTTAGTCTTTCAGTACCCAACCGATAAGAAATAGCTTCTGCGAGATGATGGCGTGAAAGATGGTCTCTTTCTTCGAGGTCGGCAATGGTGCGTGCAACTTTGAGAATGCGATGATAAGCGCGGGCAGAGAGGTGCATTTTTTCACTGACATCCTGTAAGAGTGCAGCAGCGTTTTTGTCAGGAATTGCAATTTTTTCGATGATTTTAGCAGGACACTCACCGTTGGTACGAATATGGTTAAGACCCAATGTTTTAAAACGTTTAGCTTGAATGGCTCGACACCGTATAACACGTTTTGCAACATCGCAGCTTTTTTCTGATTGCTCTGGTTTCATAAGATCTATAGCTGTTAAAGCAGGAACATCGATCCGTAAGTCTATTCGATCGAGCAGAGGACCAGAAATGCGGGACTGATAATCGATTTGACAGCGTATTCCTTTTGCGCAAACATGGTCTTTTTCGCCTGCCATACCACATCGACAAGGGTTCATTGCGGCAATGAGTTGGATGCGGGCAGGGTAGCTGATATGGTAGTTTGCACGGGCGATAACACATTCTCCACTCTCTAAAGGTTGACGAAGGGAATCGAGGACTTGAGGAGAAAACTCAGGCAGTTCATCAAGAAATAAAACGCCGTTATGAGCAAGTGAGACTTCACCTGGTCGTCCTTTAAGTCCACCACCTATCATTGCTGCCATGGAAGCAGAATGATGCGGGGCGCGAAAGGGGCAATGAAGTGAAAGAGTGTTATGGACTGTTTCTCCTGTAATAGAAGCAATTAGAGAAACATCTAAAAGTTCACGGCTATCAAGAGGTGGCAAAATGGAAGGTAAGCGTTGAGCTAACATAGATTTTCCAGCACCGGGAGGACCGACAAACAAGAGGTTATGCCGTCCAGCTGCGCAAACTTCTAATGCGCGTTTTGCAATTTTCTGTCCTTTAATTTCGCAAAGATCTGGAAGTTCAGTTTGGATAGTATATTGGCGCGGTTGTGGACGTTTTTGAATTTGGGTTCCTCTAAAATGATTGACTATCGAGAGAAGAGTCTCTGGAGCAAGGATATTCATCTCCGCATTTGCCCATGCTGCTTCAGGTCCGCACGGATAGGGACAAATGAGTCCCTTATTGAGTGATAGAGCTGTCATTGCAGCTGGTAAAACACCATTAACAGCTGTAATAAAACCATCCAGTGATAATTCGCCTAAAATGACATAGTCTTGTGCTACTTCAGGGGGAAGAAGCCCCATAGTAAGCATCAAGCCTACAGCAATTGGCAAGTCATAGTGTGATCCCTCTTTAGGTAAATCAGCTGGCGCAAGATTAATGGTAACTCGTTTGTTAGGCATAGAAAGCCCACAAGCATGGAGAGTTGCTTGCACACGCTCGCGGCTTTCAGCGATTGCTTTATCTGCCAATCCAACAATAGCCATTCCTATTTTACCAGAGGAAATCATAACTTGTACCTCGACAGGTACCGCTTCTAGACCGCGAAAAGCAACGGTTGTGATACGCGCGATCATTAGTTGATTTTTCTCCCCTTTTTATTTGGAGGAAACAATCATATCCGTACATAAAAATCAAGAAGTATCTATATGGTTTTTTGTATGGAGAGATCTATATACGGGTACAAGCTTTATAGCATTCTCGTTGGGGACTATGTAGACAAACTTAACCGTAACTATATGCGGTTAATAAAATATTTATAATGAGTTAAGTGAATATGATAGGAAAAATGAGTGAGGCTGTTTGTATTGCACAGCAGTATGGTTTTTTTTGAATATAAGAGGAGGAGATTTATGTATCGCAAGAAAAAACTTATTTGATGTGATCAAAGCTGTGAAGTGTTTAAAATAAGCGTGTTTATCTTACTTGTTCGATGTTATTTAACGTTGTAGGTAAGAGATGTAAAGTATATTGAAGGTATCTGATTAATGGTATATCAGATGGGAGTTTTTTTTAAATCAGGAGCTGTGCGCGGTGTATTTATGGGTTTATGCATTGTCTGTGCTTTTCCTCAGTCATCTGCAGCGTTTGAGCTTTTTGGCATCTCTCTTTTTAATCAAAAGAAAACAAACTCCTCTTTGTATAATGTCAGTGGTACAGAGAAATTTTATAAAGTTTCAGTCGTTGCACCACCAGGTGCGCCACAAGAAGGCATTAAAATAGTCAAAGCTGTATCTTCTTTGGTCGCTGATAAAGATAAAGCGTCATCCAGTTCTGCTGGTTTGTTAGCAAAAGCTCGTTCAGATTATCGGGCAATTCTTTCTGCTCTTTATGCTGATGGGCGCTATGGTGGTATTATTAGTATTAAGATTAATGGCTTAGAAGCTGCCGATTTGAGTCCTGTAACTCAACTTTCAGCACACTCTAATATTGTTATTACCGTTGATGCTGGACCACAATATGTTTTTAATGTTGCAGCTATTGATAAAGTTGCTCCATCCAAAAAATACAAATCTCACAGAATGCCAACGATAGAAGAATTAGGCTATAAAGTTGGGGCTGTTGCAAAATCAGAAAGCATTTTGAAAGCAGAAAAATGGGCGATAGAGGGATGGCGTCAACAAGGTTATGCCAAAGCTAAAATTATGAAGAGTGAGGTAGTCGCTGATCATGCTACACGTCTCATTGATGCACAAATTGCGGTTGATCCTAGACAAAAGGCGTATTACGGTCCTTTAAGCGTGCGTAATATAAGTAAAAAGCCACGTGTAGATTCAGCCTATATTTCTTGGATGACAGGATTGAAGCTAGGCCAGAAATACGATTCTGATGCATTGGCCAAAGCAAGTGAACGACTTGCACGACTTGATGTTTTTCGCGCAGTAAATATACACGAAGCTGATACAATTAATTCAGATGATAGTTTACCGCTGACACTTGTTGTACAAGAACGTAAGCCACGTCGTTTTGGTGCAGGGGGTGGATATTCAACATTAGATGGTGCTGGTTTTGAAGCATATTGGATGCATAATAATCTTTTAGGTTATGCAGAGCGTCTCAAAATTGAAACAAAGATAAGTGGTGTTGGTAGTAAAAAGGAGGAGTCGTATAATTTAAAAAATTTTGATTATCTTTTCGGCAGCACATTCATAAAGCCGGGTATATTCACTCCTGATACAGACTTTAGGGCAGAACTGAAAATACAGCAAGATGTCCTAGAAAACTACACGACAAAAGCTATCAGGGGAAAGTTGGGTATTACGCATATATTTAATAGTAATCTGTCGGGACATGTTGCTGTAGAAGTTTCTAATGGTTCTTCGCGGGATGTCTATTTTGGGAGCCGTAATTTTACAACGATTGGGTTTCCGGGTTGTTTAGTTTACGATACTCGTAATAATAAGTTTAATGCGACAAAAGGTCTGTATGGTGAAGTGCTTTTTGAACCTTTTTATGAAATGCGTTTTAGCAGTTTTGTGGCAAAAATGGCTGTGGAAGGCCGTTTTTATTGGACTCTGGACGAAAGGGATCGTTTTATTTTTGCGACGCGGGCAAAGGTTGGTACAATTTTTGGAAGTGATGCAACACAGCTACCTTCGGATATACTCTTTTTTGCAGGTGGTGGTGGATCTGTTCGCGGTTATGCTTATCGCAATATTGGTATCAAAACAGAAAGTGATGCTGTTGTTGGTGGGCGTGCGCTTTTTGAGGGTGCAGCAGAGTTGCGCTTTGCTTTAAATGATAAGATAGGGTTTGTCAGTTTTCTTGATGGAGGTATCGTAGGGGGGAAGGCGCATTTGGATTTTTCTCAGAAAATGAAATGGGGAGCCGGTATTGGAGGTCGCTATATGACAGGTCTTGGACCTTTACGAATAGATTTAGCCTTTCCTCTTAAGCGGGAGAAAGGTGATCCTCGCATTGGTTTTTATGTGGGTATAGGGCAAGCATTTTAATGAAAAAAAGTGTGTTTTTATGGATTATCTTCTTTGGAATTTTATTCTTTTTTGTGAGCGCTTTTATTTTTGTGCAGAGAGGCAATCCACCCTCTGGTAAATCAATAGTGGATGATCGTTCGTGGCTTATTTCTTTGATTGAGCGTAGGCTTTCAGTGCCTAATCGCCAAGTTCGCTTACATAATGTGCAAGGGGCATTGTCTTCTCAAGTATCAATTGGTTCCGTTACTGTCAGTGATAAAAAAGGTGTTTGGCTCAAAATTACTAATGCTAAAATGGACTGGAACCGCTTAGCGTTGTTTAGAGGGTGCATAGATATTAACCAGCTTTCGGCAGAACAGATTACGGTTTTACGCAAACCGCAGAGCAGCTCTTCTTTTAAGATTGGAAAATTTTCTTTACCAAAATTGTCACCTTCCATTTCTATTAATACGCTTACAGCTCAACATATAGCGTTTGAACGGGATCTTTTTGGCTTTCCTGCTGATTTGTTTTTACAAGGAAGTTTAACTTCGGTTAATGGTAATTTGGGTGTTGATATAACCGCTCATCGCCTAGACGCACCGGGATCTTTTTCTGTTTTAACGAAGATATCCAATAGCGATCTTACAGCTAAAATTGATATTTCTGCCAATGAACCACAAAATGGTATTTTAGCAAATGTTTTTAACATTGAAAAGCGTCCTGCATTAAATCTTTCCGTTAAAGGTGATGGTACTTTTGATGATTTAGTTGTCAGGCTTTATTTGGAAGTCGATCACCACTCTGTTTTAGATGGTAGTGTTATTCTTGCAAGTATTGCAGAAGGACACAGTATTTCTACTCAACTGGTTGGTACACTTGGTCCCTTAATACCTTCTCAATATCGTAGTGTCTTCGAATCTGATGTAACGCTGAAAGCAGAGGCAAGAGTGACAAAAAAAGGTGTAAAGCATCTTGATCGTATGGTGGTTCAGAACAAAGTAATGAATATTATAGCCAATGCTGAAGTAACGGCAGATGGATTTTTGCGGCGGCTTTTCATTGATGGAAAAATGGCTCTTGATAAAGAAAATGAGACTGCACGTTTGCCAATATTAGAAGCGCCGATGCGTGTGAATGATCTTGCTTTAAGCATTGATTATGGTCGCGAAGGACAAAAATCTTGGAATGGACGATTTGTTGCACATAATTTTAGCAATAAAAATATGCATATTCGCGATGCAGTTTTTGATATGGGAGGAGTTAGCGAAAATCTTGATAATGCAGCTTCTCGTCATGTTGGTATCCAGATTAAGGGAATATTTCGAGGGATTGAAACAAATAAAGATGCATTGATAGGAAGTCTAGACCAAACACTTCGTGTACATCTAGATGCGGATGTTGTTTCTAAAAAGCCAGTTTTAATTCATGATTTTAGTATTACTGGTCAGGAATTTTCTGCTTGGTTAAAAGGAAAAATAGATCGTTTTATTTTTAAAGGCGACCTTGGTTTAAAAGCTAAAACTTTAGAGCCTTTTAGTTTGTTAAGTGAACAATCATTCTCTGGTGCCGCTGATATTAAGGTTAAAGGAACTATCGGTTTAGTTAATGGCGCTTTTAATCTTAAATTATTAGGGATGGGCAATAATCTGAAAATAGGTGTAGAATCTTTTGATCGCTTATTCAAAGGTAATATTACCCTTTCAGGCGGTGTTGCTTATAATGCGGCAGGTTTGATTTTGCAGCGTTTTAAATTAAAAAGTCAATATGCGCATATAAATGCTCATGGATACTTTTCAAGTGAGAGCGCTAAAATGGACTTGTATGCTCAAATATCTGATCTCGCCAAGTTAGATTCGAGGATGAGCGGTGTGTTTACAATCCGAAGTAATGTTAGAGGGCACAATAGCCTTATAAAGTTTATTGCTCAAGCCCATGTTTCTGAGGCATTTTTAGTGGGTAAAAAGCTAAAGAATACAACGCTCACGATAAAAACGTTGGTAAATAATACATCACCGGTTACTTCTTTAGTGGGTTTTATAAATGGTGAAGGAACTTTTGCTGAGAAGCCGTTACATGTGTCTGCTTCATTTAGGGATTCTGATCAGATCCGAAAACTTGAAGATATCAATATTAGAGCAGATGGTACAAAAATAATCGGAGATCTTTTTCAAAGGGAAGGTTTTGTGAAGGGCGTTTTGCATATCAACGCTGACGATATTTCATTGCTTTCCGCATTACTTTTGCAGAAAGGCAGCGGAAAAGTAAAAGGGGATTTTATTTTTGATGAAGAAAATAGCAGACAAAAGGCTAATCTAAAGGTGCATATTGACCATTTAAGTTTTGCAAAGAATAAAATTAAAAAATTAGCAATAGAAGCGGATGTATTTGATCCTTTTGGAATGACGCAGTTTAAAGGTTTTATCAATGCAGAGCGTATCCAAACACCTTTTATGATGGTTAATTATTTAAATGCTAATGCCAATGGCAGTAATGGACAAGCAGTTTTTACTGTGCAGGCGATGCTGCATAATGATACAAATGCACAGCTTTCTGGCCGGATGATTACGGTGGGACTTCCAGAAGGAATAAAGCGTGAAGTGCAGATTGAGTCCGTAAATATTAAGCAACAAAACCTTCATGCGACATTGCCTAAGCCAGCTACGATTGTTTTTGATAAAGATGGAGTAACAATCAATGAAACAGAAATTGCGATTAACAGAGGTAAAGTTATCCTGGTAGGTAATATTCAAGATACCCTTAATCTACAGCTTTTAATAAATGAGTTTCCTGCTGCTTTAGTCAATCTATGGAAGCCTGATCTTGGAGCAGATGGTACTTTGACAGGGAAGGTTATGATTCGTGGTGATTTAAAAAAACCTTATGTAACCTATGATATAAAAGGCGAGGGGCTTACAAATGTTGCTTTTCAAGCTAAAAAAATAACGCCTTTTGTGCTCTCTGTGATAGGTGAAGTAGTCGATAAAAATCTTACTTTGAATGCCAATTTAACGGGAGATGGAGTACAAGCACAAGCACAAGGTCGTATATCTTTAGATAAAAACAAGCTTGATCTCCATGTTAATCTGCAAGATTTGTCTGCGCGTTTTGTTAATAGTTTTATTGAAAGGCAAGCGCTTGGAGGAGCGATGGTCGGCAAGGTCGATATTGGTGGAACAATGGATGATCCATCTGCTTATTTTGAGCTTTCTAGTCAAAGTTTAACCGCTATGACACATGAAGGTCCTATATCGATAGATATGAATGCCCGTGGTTCTTATAAAAAATCGAACTTTCAGATTGAGAATATAATCGCGACTGGAAATAAAGGATTAGATCTCTCCATAAATGGGCCAATTTCTCTAAATGATTCAGAGGTTAAATTGAATGTTAAAGGAACAATACCTCTTGTTTTTGTTGATTTATTATTGGCTAAGCGGGGTGCGTATGTAACGGGAATAGCTAGAATTGATGCAACTCTTAATGGTGAATTATTTAAGCCACAGTTGATAGGAAATTTTGCTATAGTCAATGGTAGTTTTTTTGATTCAAAAATGAATTTAGGATTAAATAATATAACACTTGAAGGCAAATTAAATGGCGATCATATTTTTATAGAGAAAGCTTTAGCTTCTTCATTTGAAGGAGGATCAATTACCGCGTCAGGTCGTATCTCTAATGATCTAGAGGCAAATTTGGTTATTAATCTTGACCAAGCCAATTATAATGATGGCTCTATGATTTTTGCAACGTTGTCAGGAAAGATGACAATGACAGGCCATTTTTTGAGTGATCTTTTTATTGGTGGTAATATCATCGTGGAAAAAGCTGAAGTTTTTGTTCCAGATCGGTTTCAAAACACAGAGTTTATTGATATTAAAAATAAAAATTTAACAAAACTTGTTAAAAAAACACTTGAACGTGCTGATGTTAAGAACAGCAATAAAAGTCATCTTGTCTATCAAAAATCTTCATCTGTTGTGCTGTCAAATATGCAGATTACGGCACATAATAAATTTTTTGTACGTGGGCGAGGGTTAGATGCTGAATTAGGAGGGCGTATTAGCTTATCAGGTTCATTGCATGATGTGCGCCCAGTCGGTGAGTTTAGGATGATTCGTGGACGTTTTGATATTCTTTCACAGCGTCTTAATTTTGATCAGGGACAAGCGAGTTTTAGTGGTAATCTTAATCCTACAGTTTATTTTGTTACTAACAATAATAGCGGTGATATTCGCGTTACTGTAACCGTAAGTGGAACGATTGATAATCTTGATATTAATTTTTCTTCACAACCCAATTTGCCGCAAGATGAAATTTTGGCGCATTTGATTTTTAATCGCTCTCTTAGTGAATTATCACCGCTTCAGATTGCTCAACTCGCGGCAGCGACAGCTGATCTTGTAGGTGCTTCTAATACATCCTTATTGAGTGCTCTACGAAACAAAATTGGTCTTGATGATCTTGATCTTATCGTTGATGAAAAGGGTAATACGGGCTTGCGCATTGGACGCTATATACATAATAATATTTATCTAGGCTTTGAGGCAGGGGCAGATGGAATGACAAAGGGAACAATTAATTTAGATATTTCGCGTCATCTCAAAGCTAAAGGTGCAATAGGAAATGAAAATAACTCTAGTATTGGTTTATTTTATGAAAGAAACTATTAAAGCTTTAAGCATTTAATGCCCAATTATTGGGGTTTTGTACACTTCGCTCTAAGCTATAGGGTGGTTGCAATGTAGGCTAAGAATCGCAAAAATAAACATTTTCATTCGAGTTGTAGGAAGATGTGTCTGAAATGTTTTATTTTATTGTTCATTCTGTTTTCTAATTGGATCATACTTCTCTAGATGAATGTTTATGTATACTAGATCATTTGAATAAGTATAAAAAGAAATTTTTTCTCCATCGAGTCACCGCTTTTAGAATGAGATGAATCGCTTCAAACAATAATGGGCAGGAGTTTCAATTTTCATGTGAATCTTTAGAGATATATCTTCAATAAACAATAAATTCTCTACTAGTAGCTACTATTAGTGTAATCGTTCTGTGTGGTAATATTTTCGTCCTTTACAAAAGTAATGTGAGTATATAATCATTTCTTACTTAAAATCTCACTTAGATGCCTAGAAACTAGGGTATTGTGTATTTTTAAATTGAATATTATGAAGTTTTTTGTAAAGACCATTTTCTTTTGCCAGCAATTCTTTTTGGGTACCTTGTTCAATCAATTGACCATTTTGTATAACAACAATTTTATGAGCGCGAGAAATTGTTGAAAGTCGGTGGGCAATGATGATAGTCGTACGCCCTTTGGTGAGGCGATAAAGAGCTTCATTAATTTGTACTTCAGTATGTGAGTCTAAGGCACTTGTTGCTTCATCAAGAATCAATATTTCGCTATCATGAAGCATTGCTCTAGCGATAGCGAGTCGTTGTTTTTGCCCACCTGAAAGATTACAACCGTTATCACCTATCTGTGTATCATAGCCATTTGGTAAGTCCATAATAAAGTCGTGAGCATTGGCAGTTTTTGCCGCTTGAATAATTTCTTTGTCGCTGGCGCTTTCTTTTCCAAGTCCGATATTATATTTAACAGTTCCTTGAAAAAGAAAAGTATCTTGTCCTACATAGGCCATAAGATTTCTAAGAGAACGAAATGTTATATAGCGGATATCTTGATCGTTAATCAATATACGTCCTTTTGTGGGGTCATAAAGGCGCATAATAAGGTTGATAAAGGTCGATTTTCCTGAACCTGATGGCCCCACCAATGCTGTCATTTTTCCAGGTTCTATTTCTAGGTTGATATCTTTCAACACTATTTGGTCATCTGTATATGCAAAAGAAACATGTTCGAAGCGGATAGTTCCTTGTACTTTATCCAGATCTCGGGCTTTTTCATGTTCTACGACTGTAAGGGGATGGTCAAGTATTTCGTACATTGTGCGGATATTAACCAAGCCAGTTTCAATTTTTACACGTACATTTGCTAATCTTTTTGCAGGTTCGTAAGCTAAAAGCAGAGCTACAATAAAAGACATGAATTCACCTTGAACACCTGCACGTTGGGTTGCAAGGTAGCCAGAAAAGCAGATAATACCCGCAATGGCGACACCTGTGAGTGTTTCCATAATCGGACTTGTGATGGCTTCAAGTTTTGCAATGTTGTTTGCTTGTTTTTCAACATCGCGAATGGCTTTATTCATACGTTTTTTCATTAGCTCTTCTAATGAAAAAGCTTTGATGACGCGAATACCAATAGTACTTTCCTGTATAATTTTTATAATTTCACCAAGTGAGAGAAGTTCTTTTTCCGCAAGGTTACGAACACGCCTTAAAGCAGTTCGAATTCCTAAAAAAGCCAGCGGTCCTACTATTAAAGTAATGGCGATTAACATAAAATTTTGAATGAACATAACAAACAACAGACCACTAATAGAAAGCAAATCACGCACAAAAGTTGAGATAATTATATCAATGATATTACGCGCTTCTGTAGCGTTATGGGTTACGCGTACAAGAAGATCAGATGAAGTGTTATTATGATAAAAAGAGACGCCTTGTTCCATAAGGCGTGCGTAAATTTTGCGTTGTTGTTCAGCAACAATACTGTTACCTGCTTTGCTCAAAAAATAAGTTTGAGCAAAAGTTGCAATTCCTTTGAGAATAAAAATGAAAGCAATGATGCTAGAAATCAAGAAGATCATGCTAAAATTTTGTGCATCAATAATATAATTAACAACGTCACGTATAATCCATGCACTTGCTGCAGTGGTGCAGGAAATAATGATCATTGAAAAAATAGCTGCACTATACCAATGCACATGTTTACGAAAATTTTCTCGTAACAGGCGAATAATAAGATGTTTATCAAAAGCAGAAATTTGTTTTTTTACCATGAAGTGCTTTTATATTTTATCGTTGTTTATACGAGATTGAAGCACTCTTGTTGAAGACATTTAGTCATTCTTAATAAAAAGAGTATCCTCTTAGTAAATAGGTTAGCGCATAACAACTAATCTTTCAAAAGCATCACAACAATTACTTGCAATGCTTTTAAATCATATCCCCACACTCAATTTTGGGTGGGTTCACTTGACATTGATCCCAATAAAATTACTTAGGTGCTATTACCATCATCATTTGACGGCCTTCTAGCTTGGGTTCAGCTTCAATTTTAGCAATCTCACTTGTATCTTCTTTAACCCGCTGAAGAAGTTTCAATCCGAGATCTTGGTGAGCCATTTCACGACCACGAAAACGCAAAGTAACCTTTACTTTATCACCGTTACCAATAAAGCGATGAATAGCCCTAAGCTTGACTCCATAATCATGAACATCAACATTTGGACGCACCTTAATTTCTTTGATTTCAATGATTTTTTGTTTTTTACGTGTTTCAGCCGCTTTCTTTTGGGTTTGATATTTCAATTTTCCTAAATCAATAATTTTACACACAGGTGGTTCTGCATTTGGTACAATTTCAACCAAATCAAGCCCCGCATCTGCGGCTATAGCAAGCGCTTCTTGTATTGCAACAATCCCCTGATGTTGTCCTTTATCATTGATAAGCTGAACGCGAGGTACTCGAATATCCTGATTTGAACGTGGCCCATCTTTCTGGGTAGGTGTCATTTTAAACGGTCTGCGAATGATTTATGCTCCTTAATTTGATTCATCTATAGTGTCATTCAATATACAATTATACACAGAAAAACAACTAGAATTAGTGCCTTTTGCATTATTTGATTTACTGCTTTTAGAAGGGGCGTTTTGAGGATAGAAATGGTTCTTTATATTAATAAAAATATTTTATAGAGGAAAAAGATAATGGATCAGAATATTTCTTGTCAATTTTTTTCGTTTGAGGATATAGCTCTCGCAGTACGCCACCGTCAAGGCAGTTCCTCTCCAGGTTTAGTTTGGCTTTCCGGCTATCAGTCTGATATGTTGGGGAATAAGGCGATGTTGATTGATAATTTTGCCAAGAAGAATGATTTGTCTTGTGTTCGTTTTGATTACTCTGGCCATGGAGAATCTGAGGGTGATTTTTTTCAAGGAACTATTTCACGTTGGGTTAGGGAGAGTTTAGCGATTTTTGAAACCTACTGTAAAGGACCACAAATTTTGATTGGTTCTTCTATGGGGGGATGGATTGCTCTAAAGCTTGCTATGATTCTGGCGCAAAAAAATACAATGCTTGCAGGTATGGTGTTGGTTGCACCAGCTCCTGATTTTACACAAACATTGGTGGAACCAGCTTTAGGCTCAGAGGAATGGAAAATTTTGAATGAAGAGGGGTATATTGAACGACCTGCAGTTGGTGATAAGAAGCCAATACCCTTTACAAAAATGTTGATTGAAGATGGACGAGATAACTGTGTTATGAAGGGATGCATTGACATTGGGTGCCCGGTTCATATTCTACAAGGGATGAAAGATGAGGAAATACCTTATCAGCACACATTGACTTTACTTAATCATTTGCCTTTACATGATGTAACATTAACCCTTGTTCGGGATGCAGATCATCGGTTTTCGCGTCCACAAGATTTAGATTGTCTTGAAACAATTTTGAGGTCATTGGTGAGCCGAGTTAATGCAGGATAAGGGTTAAGTCCATTGATGATGAGAACATAATGTATGACCGTTTATGAACAGCATTTTTATTTTATCTGATTGCGTTGTGCCTTTACGGGTACGCAAACATAAGCGTGCACGCCGTCTTACGTTACGTATTGATGCGAGAGGCCAGGAAATTTATGTAACAGCACCACCGATGATAAGTCTTTGTTCGGTTCAAGATTTTATCGAAAAGCACCGATCTTGGATCGAGGCACGTATTGTTCACCTACAAGTTTCTCACAAAAATTCTTATATCAAAGAAGGTCAAACGATACCTTTATTGGGTGTTGCTCATACGATAAGGCATAAAGAAGGACGTGGGATAGCAGAAATCATTACCGGAAATATGGGGAAAGAGCCAGAAATTATTGTTTATAGTCGATTGGAATATTTGCCAAGGCGCGTTGCTAATATTTTAAAAAAACAGGCTAAAATTCTTATAACGCCGTTGGTAGAAGATTATGCGCGTAAAGTCGAACGTAAAGTAAAATCAATTTGTTATAAAGATACCAAGAGCCGTTGGGGTTCATGTTCAATAGATGGGCGCCTTTCTTTTTCTTGGCGTCTTGTTATGGCACCAAAAGAAATTATTGAATATGTTGTTGCGCATGAAGTTGCCCATCTTATCGAAATGAATCACGGATCGAAATTTTGGGCTCTGTGTGAAAAACTTTGTCCTGACAGTAAAAAATATCGCGTTTGGTTGAAAGAAAATGGTCACACATTGCAAGCAATCAATTTTCATTCATATAAGTTGAAAATATGAAAAAAATTTTAAAAATATAATACGCAGTGGAACTTTCTGTTTAGCATTCCATTACTTATATGCTTCGTCGCATGATGAGGAAGCCATTGAAGGCTTAGCACGATTGTTTTTCCCCTACTTGGTTTGCTGAATGCCTTCAATGTTTTTTCTTTCTTTTTTTTGTAATTCAGCTTAATAACCTTATATAATTCTTCAAGTTTATATCGGAAGAGCACTTATGCCTATCCTTACAGATCCTATTCAGCTATTACAAGCGCTTATTCGTTGTCCTTCTGTTACGCCTCGTGAAGCGGGTGCTCTATCGACTTTGGAATCATTTTTAACAAAGATGCAGTTTTGTGTTGAGCGTCCTATTTTTTCGGATAAAAATACAGAAGATGTCGAAAACCTTTATGCAAAAATGGGAAAAAAGGGGCCACACCTTATGTTTGCAGGTCATACTGATGTGGTACCACCAGGTAAGTTAGAAGACTGGACATATCCTCCTTTTGCAGGCGTAATAAATGAAGGAAAATTATACGGGCGGGGTTCTGTTGATATGAAGGGCGGAATTGCTTGTTTTATTGCAGCGCTTGCTCGGGTTCTTGAAAAACAGTCCATTAAAGGAATGGTAAGTCTTTTGATTACTGGTGATGAAGAGGGTCCTGCTATTAACGGTACGGCAAAAGTTCTCAAATGGGCAGAACAAAAAGGCGAGAAATGGACTGCAGCTCTTGTGGGAGAGCCAACGAGCGTAAAAACTGTTGGTGATGTTATAAAAATTGGTCGTCGGGGATCAATTTCTGGTATCGTTACGGTTCAAGGTTGTCAGGGGCATGTAGCTTTTCCTGAGCGAGCTGCCAATCCATTGCCCTTAGCAAGTAAGCTTATTCAAGCATTGACACGAACTACTTTGGATAAAGGAACTGAAAATTTCCAACCAAGTAATTTGGAATTAACAGCTATTGATACAGGTAATTCTGCAGTTAATGTTATTCCAGCGCAAACAACGATTCGCTTTAATATACGATACAATGATCTTTGGACAAAAGAAGCGCTTATTGCGGAAATTGAAAAGCGTCTTTCTTCAGTGCAATCAAAAAACAATAGTGATCAATTGCCCTACTATCGGCTTGAATGGATTCCAAGTTTTGGGGGGGCTTTTGTGACAAAAAATGATAAACTTGTTACAATTTTATCAAAGGCTATTGAAAATGTGACAGGAAATGTACCTGAGTATTCAACTTCAGGTGGAACTTCAGATGCACGATTTATTAAGGATTATTGCCCAGTGGTTGAATTTGGTTTACCGGGGCAAACGATTCATATGGTAGATGAGTGTGTACCCCTTTATGCAATGGAAACCCTCACTGCTATTTATGAGCGCTTCATTATTGATTTTTTTGCATAGAAGAAGTGATTATTTTTAAAAATCCTTCTAACACAGTGAAAACGGTTAATGTTCTATCACAATTGATATAATAGCAGCTTAGAATCATAGAGATTTTAGCTTGCCAATTGATTTATGATGTGGTCAAGAAAGATGCGTCCTGTGGCTGTCGCTTTTAAGCGCTGGTTTCCTATCATTTCTATTAGTCCTTGCTGTTGTAAATAGGTAAGTTTTTCTATTGGTAAGCTCTTGGGATTTAAGGTTTCATAACGTGAAAGATCCAAACCTTCCGAAAGACGCAAACCCATAAGGAGCATTTCGTTTGCTTGTTGCATTGCGGACAAATGTTCTGTTTCAATACAGCCATGTCCTTTAGTTTCTACCAATTCAAGCCAATGTTCTGGATATTTTTCATTTATTGTGACATAACGTTCACAATGTCTACTTTGAGAGAAAGATGCTTTTGAATAGGCAGAAAAATTGTTCTGTGGAAACTTTATAAAGCGTCCATGTGCTCCAGGACCAAAGCCAGCATATTCTTGATAGCGCCAATAAAGAAGATTGTGAGCAGATTCGGCGCCAGGGATTGCGTGATTTGAGATCTCGTAGGCTGGAAGCCCGTGCGCAGCTGTTATTTCTTGGGTGAGATGATACAAGTCTGCTGCGAGTTCTGAAGCGGGGAGGGTGAGTCTTCCTGCAGCATGAAGACGTTTAAAAGCTGTGCCTTCTTCTATAGTCAACTGGTAAAGAGAAAGGTGATCCGCTGCTAAATCAATGGCTTGAAGAAGTTCAGATTTCCATTGTTTAAGTGTTTGTTCAGGGCGAGCATAAATTAAATCAAAAGATAAACGTGGAAAGATTTGCCGTGCTAACGTAATAGCATGAAGAGCTTGTTTCACATCATGGAGGCGGCCAAGTTTTCGTAGAGCTTTGTCATGAAGTGCTTGTACACCTAAGGACAAGCGATTAACCCCCGCCGCACGGTATCCGCGAAAGCGCTCTGCTTCTACACTAGAGGGGTTGGCTTCCAGTGTGATTTCTGTTTTATTATCGATTGTCCACTTTCTTAAAACTGCTTGCAACAAGGCATCAACAGTCTGAGGCGTCATCAGAGAAGGAGTTCCCCCGCCAATGAAAATACTTGTGATATGCCGTGGGCCTATTTTATGGTACTGCGTTTCTATTTCGCGTTCAAAGGCGGTTACAAAACGTGGTTGATCAACGCCATGAACCCGAACATGTGAATTAAAGTCACAGTAAGGACATTTTGCAGCACAGAAGGGCCAGTGAATGTAAATGCCAAAAGATTCATTCATGAGAGTGTCAAAAGGCTTTTTGCTAAAAGCTTGAAAGCACGTGCGCGATGCGAGAGAGGTATTTCATTATTGAGTTTCCAGCTATGTTTTTGCTTCGTTGACATTTCGCCAAAGGTATTTTCGTATCCATCGGGTAAAAAAATGGGGTCAAAACCGAAACCTTTGTCTCCACGTGGAGGCCAAATGAATGTTCCTTCAACGCTACCACGGAAATAATCTGCGTGAGCATCAGGCCATGCAATGCAGATGACTGATATAAACCGGCCTTTCCGTTGGCTTTTTTCACATGCTCCGATTTTTTGGAGTTCATCTTCTACTTTTTGCATAGCTTTTGAAAAGTTACGTGTGCCATCCGGTTGCAATGCCCAATCGGCTGTATAGACGCCTGGCGCGCCACCTAGTGCATCCACCTCCATGCCAGAGTCATCGGAGAGGGCAGGAAGTCCTGTACTTTTTGCTGCTTCAAAGGCTTTGATGAATGCATTTTCTTCAAAAGTTGTTCCCGTTTCTTTTGGCTCCGGTAATCCGAGTTCTTTTGCTGACTGTATTGTTAAACCGAAGGGAGCAATCAAAGTTGTGATTTCATGTAATTTGCCGGTGTTATGTGTAGCAATGACGAGTTTTTTAGCTGTTATACTTCTCATATACATTTTTCCAGAAATGAAAGGGGGGCTATTATTGTTTAAAAATCATATTAAATGATTATATATACAGGCTTTACTAGATTTTAGGCAGACGATTCTCTTGCATATTTATTGATATTTCATTTAAATGAAATATCCTATATTTTATGAGGACAATGATTGAAAATACATATAGGCGGTTTCTTTTTTGATGATAGCATTTTTCATTATAAATGTATAATATGTTTTTGCACTACTTAGGACTGTTTGACCAAATCTTGGCAAAGCTTATATAAGAAAGAAACTTTTTTGAAGTAGTGAAACAATTGTGATGAAGCACAAACCTATTGATGATGAACTAAAATACCTTGATGAGCGTTCGCGTGATATATTTCGCCATATTGTTGAAGCTTATCTTAATGATGGTGAACCTGTCGGATCACGGAATCTTTCGCGGCTTTTACGACAGACATTATCGCCTGCGACGATTCGCAATGTGATGAGTGATCTTGAACATCTTGGTCTAATTTATGCACCTCATGTGTCTGCAGGACGAATGCCTACACAATCAGGATTACGTTTTTTTGTTGATGCATTTATGGAAATGGGTGATTTGCCAAATGAAGAGCGTGAAAGTATCGAAATGCAAGTTAAAGAGGCTGGTCATGCGCAGTCAGTTGAACATTTTCTCATCCAAGCTAGCCAAGTTCTTTCAGATCTTTCACGTGGAGCAGGACTCGTCCTCGCGACAAAACATGAAGGAATCTTGAAGCATATTGAATTTGTGCGTCTTGATGGGGAGAATGCTCTTGCAGTTTTAGTGACCCAACAGGGAGAAGTTGAAAATCGTATTGTTCATTTACCAGAAGGTGTTACTCATGCACAATTGACGGAGGCAACGAATTTTCTCAACGCTCACATTCAGGGGCTCACATTGAGTGAAGCTAAGGGAGAAATTGCGCGTTTATGCTCAGAAACACGAGCCGCATTAGACCATTTATCTCACCACCTTGTTGAAACAGGGTTAGCTCTTTGGGGAGGAGAAGATGTTGATCATAAAATACATTTAATCGTTCGTGGGCGAAGTAATTTGTTGGAAGATGTGAAGGCAAAAGAAGATTTAGAGCGTTTACGGCATTTGTTTGATGACCTTGAAACGTGTGAAAGTATGGTGCAGCTCCTTGATTTAACGGATGAAGGTTCGGGAGTTCGGATCTTTATTGGTTCAGAAAATAAGTTGTTTTCGCTTTCTGGTTCTTCTTTAGTTGTGGCACCTTATCGCGATTCAAAACAAAGAGTCATTGGAGCTTTAGGAGTTATTGGGCCAACACGGCTTAATTATGCAAGGATCGTGCCTATGGTGGATTACACGGCTCAACTTTTGTCACAGCTGTTACGTTAAATGACTAGGTGGATATTTGTATTATAAACGCTTATTGTATTTAAGATTCGTACATACCCCTTGATTTTTGTCTGTAAAATTTCGATATCGATAATAATGAATCTTATGAAGGAATAGAATTTTTATGTCTGATGAAAAAAACAAATTTACTGATGCTTCATTTGAAAATTCCGATTTGAAAAACCCAGCTGATCGTGATGCGTTTAAACAAGCAGCTGATGAGTTTTTAAAAACGCGTGAAGCAGAGGTTCGCGCAGAAGTTGAAGAGAAAGAAAATGAAATTATAGATCCCTTAGCTGCTTTGCAAAATGAAAATAAAGAGCTGAAAGATCAACTTTTACGCCTTGCTGCCGATATGGAAAATCTGCGACGTCGTACTGCGCGTGATGTTGCAGATGCAAAGGCTTACTCAATTGCTAATTTTGCACGTGATATGTTATCTGTTTCTGATAACCTTAGTCGTGCTTTGGAGGCTATTCAAGAAGGGGCACGTGAAAATGATGTTGGTTTGAAAACACTAGCAGAGGGGGTTGAAATGACTGAGCGTGCAATGATAGCCGCGTTAGAGCGTCATGGGGTAAAGAAGATTTTTCCAGAGGGACAAAAATTTGATCCTCATTTTCATCAAGCTATGTTTGAAATTTCTAATCCCGATGTTCCAGATAATACCGTTCAGCAAGTTGTGCAGGCGGGTTATATTATTGGTGAACGTGTACTTCGTCCGGCGATAGTTGGTGTAGCAAAAGGAGGAACAAAAGAAGTTCCTGTTGAATCCGACTCGGCTTGAAACACATCAGCAATAAAATCTCTAGTGCAAAAATGTGGCATTATGTGCATTCATATTTATGAAGCATTTTATCAAAGAGAGCTTTAAGGGTGTTTTAGCACCCTTTTATCCTCGAAGTATTCAGATTGCCTTCACATATATAATATTGTTTGAAATATGGCCGATAACAATAAAATAAAATGATCAAGTAGGAAAAGAAGAAACGAAGAATTGTGCCGAAAAGATAGATAAGAAGGTAGATCTTCAAGTTTAATACCTGGTCGGCTACGCAAGAATAATATGGCGGGCTGGGTTCTTTTTGATTCGGTTTTAATCTTAAGCTTCTCTGAATATATTACATCTTTATGTGTAAAAGGTTGAGGGTTTCACAAGGCTCAATACGAATAATCAAAAAAAACAAAATATATGAAAACTTTGCAGACTAATCCGTTATCCTCTTTGTAGGCCATTTGTTTTAAAAAAAGCTAATAGCACTAACAAACGTAGCGCAACACCTTCTCATACATAAAAAAGTCTTACTACAAGCGTAAGTACAGATAAGTTGATAGTATCATTATCTCTCCGACGAGAATGAAGATAAAAAATGTTTTAAAAGTAATTACCATGATTATAAATTGGATTGAAGGGTGTATGCTCCCTTCTTTATGAGGGTTAAGCAAGGTAATAATTGTAATTATCAATAAAGATTCAAGTAAATAAAACCAATTGAAGATGAACGTTGATACAGTTTTACACACAACATTAATATCCAAGATATTTGTAGCTGTGATAACTATGTAAAGCTAAAAGAATTACAGATATGAGCGCTGATGTGGGCAAGAGAAGAACAGGAAAATAAATAAAAATAATAGTATAGAAAAATTCTTTTTCATTTTTAAAGCTGGTAGTAATATTATTTTCCAAATAAAAGCTTTAGTTTTCTTCTCCAAATTTATTTTTTATAAGTTTTTCAAGGGCATCGAGAGCGTCAGTTGCTTCTGGACCTGAAACGCGAATTGTGAGATTACAACCTGGGGAAGCTGCTAGCATCATAAGTCCCATAATAGATGAACCGCCCACAACTTTTCCATCTTTTTCAACTTCGACAATAGCGTTGAAGTTGTCAACAGTTCGTACAAACTTCGCAGAGGCGCGTGCATGCAAGCCACGTTTATTAGAAATATTGAAATGACGACTTAATGTACATGGGAGAGAATTTTTAGAAAGCATCGGTATTAATTATCCGCTATGAAATCATACTTGGTACATTAATATATTTACGCCCTGCTTCTTGCGCTATTTTTAAAGCTTCTGATAATGAAATATCAGGGCATTGGCGAATAGAAATCAGCTTGATAAGCATTGGTAAATTAACACCCGCAATCATTTCAACACGTCCTTTTTCAATAGCAGGGATAGCCATATTTGATGGTGTTCCACCAAATACATCCGTTAATATGATCACTCCATGATTTGTATCTGTAGAGGAAACTGCGGCTATAATATCACCTTGGCGCTGATCCATATCATCATCTGGGTAGACGCATATTGTTGCAAATTTCTCTTGTGTTCCAACCACATGTTCTACAGCATGTAGAAATTCGATAGCCAGCTCACCGTGCGTTACAAGCACGAGTCCAATCATTTTTCAAAAACTCCAGTTCACTAAAGATCCGACCATATTGTTAGAAAAGATATTTTACAGGGCTTTGCTCTGCTGCCAAGAAAAATTTGTAAAAAAAGGAAAAAACAATGATTTTTTCTATCTTTAGAGGAAAATTAAACAGATTTGCGCCATATTTTTCTAAAAAAGAATGCTTCAATAGCCTGACAAATGGCTGTACAGTCTGCTTCATGAAGACTAGGAAGTTTTAAAAGAGGGATCTGTATGTCTGCAAATTGAAAAGTTTTATTTGTGGATAAGCGTTCATATTCAGGGCCAAGAAGAATAACACAATCAATAGTTGTTTGTGTTTCAAATTCTATTGTATAAAGGCCAGCACCACGAATTTCAATTCCACCCTGTAAACCTTCTGGAGTGTATCCATGAAGTTTTCCATTTTCCACACGGAGCATTGTATAATCATCGCTAATAAGTTTTGCTTCACGTTGCGACCACTCAGCACGGTCAATCAAAGCAAGGGTAAGAGTTGATTTTCCTGATCCCGACGGGCCTGTAATCAATAACCCCTTCCCACCTAGCTGAAGGCAATTTGCGTGTAGTACTTCATTTTTTGTTTTCATACCTTTTGCTTTAGATTAAATATTTATTTTACGAAGGGAAGCATAATAATAAAACGTGCGCCAGTTTTACTATTTCCAAGTTCAAGGTCAATAATATTTTCAGCTGTAATTGTTCCATTATGAGCTTCAATGATTTGTCGACTAATAGAGAGGCCAAGTCCTGAATTTTGTCCAAAAGTATCTTCGTTTGGTCGATCTGTATAGAAACGTTCAAAAATGTGTTCAATATTTTCTGAACGAATACCTGGGCCATTATCTTCAATAATTAAAATAAGAGTTGAAGCATGACTTTTCATGGTTATAAAAATTTTACCGTTGTCATGGGGAATGAAGGAGCGTGCATTTTCAATGAGATTAGAAATAACTTGTCCTAAACGGAGTTCATGCCCCAATACAAGATAAGCTTTTCCATGAGGGCGTGGGATAATATTCAGGCTTATATCAATGTTTTGCGTATTGCGGTATACTTCTTGAACGGCATGAACAAGACTTTCCAAAAGCAGTGCCATATCAACGATCTGTGCAGTTTCACGAGCAAGCTCTGCATCTAGTCGGGAGGCATCAGAAATATCAGTAATCAAACGATCAAGACGGCGCACATCGTGCTGAATAATTTCAAACAATTTTTTCTGTGCTTCTTCATTTTTAGCTAGTGGGAGTGTTTCAACAGCACTGCGTAGTGAGGTAAGAGGGTTTTTTAATTCGTGGCTTACATCAGCAGCAAAGCGTTCAATAGCTTCAATCCGCATGTAGAGGGCATTGGTCATATCACGAATAGAGGTTGAAAGGTGACCGATTTCATCTTCACGCATTGAAAAATCGGGAATTTCTACGCGTTTATTATTGCCATGACGCACACGGTTAGCAGAGGCAGATAATTTACTTAGTGGATGTGCAATCGTATGAGCTAAAAATAGAGAAAGTACCAAAAGCACGCTGCCTACAACAGCAAAAACTTTGAAAATAACCAGCCTTTCACCCTTTACGATGTTATCAATATCTGAACCAGTGGTTGAAAGAAGAAGCGCTCCCACAACTGCACGATAGCGTTGAACAGGTACGGCAACAGAAACAATTAATTGGCCTTGTCTGTTACGTCGTTTGGCAGTAGCAAGAGATCCATTTAGTGCTCGGTAAACTTCTGGATAAGCTATACTGGTGTTCTTTTTTGTTTGCTCTCTATCAATAGCAATACCAGTGCCATAAAATGCACTTGAGAACCATGAATAAAGACGTTCCCACATGTTTTGTTCGGTTTTAAGCGGGGGTAAATCATAGCTAAAAACTTCACCACTAGAATAAAGAACACGTGAATCGAGAAGTAAAGTAGCATCACGATCATAGATACGTGCTCTTGTTGTTTTGGGTGTGATGAGGCGTCGCAAAAGAGGAGCAACTTGTTCAGGATTAATGGGAAAGTCCCAAGAGTCTGTTGATTGAGGTGCCGGTGTCACACTTTCTCCAGCCTGTAACTCTAAAAGTTTTTGCGGATCAATGAGGATAGAATTTGTATCTACAGTTGCAGAAGCGGCAATGGCTCCAGCGATAATTTTTCCTTGAGTGCATAAACTCTTGATTTTTGCTTCAATCAAACCATCGCGAAATTGATTAAGATATAAAATGCCTGTAACCAGAACGGCAAGGGCAGCAATATTTAACATAACAATGCGGCGTGTAAGACTGGAAAAAAGCAATTGTCTGAGAAGACGTTGCACTCGAAGATTCAAATGGGCAAACACAGAAAACAGTTTTGAAGGAATGCCATTTGATGTTGTTTTTCGCGGAGCTTCCTGTTGAGTATCTTTTGTCATAGATTTGATCGCCGTTCAAATTTTTGCGACAAAATAGCTTCACACCTCGTGGAAACGATAGCCTACACCATAAAGTGTTTCAATCATTGCAAAATCATCATCCACTTGTTTAAACTTTTTACGCAGACGCTTAATATGACTATCAATAGTGCGGTCATCTACATAGACCTGATCATTATAGGCCGCATCCATCAAAGCATCACGACTTTTCACAATTCCAGGTCTTTGTGCTAGGGTCTGTAGAATCAAAAATTCTGTGACAGTTAAAATAACAGGTTTATCTTTCCATGTACAGGTATGACGTTCTTGATCCATTACAAGATCTCCACGTTTGAGAGAAGAAGCGGGCGAGGTTCCTGTTGCAAGCGGTTGGTTACGGGCATTGGAGCGACGTAGAATAGCTTTTACTCGCTCAATGAGAAGACGTTGAGAGAAAGGTTTTGTAATGAAGTCGTCGGCTCCCATTTTGAGTCCAAACAGTTCATCAATTTCATCATCCTTAGAAGTAAGAAAAATAACTGGAATGTCAGATTTTTGGCGCAATCGGCGCAAAAGTTCCATACCGTCCATTCGAGGCATTTTAATATCAAAAATAGCTAAGTGTGGGGGATGTAGTGTTAAACCTTTAAGTGCAGATGCTCCATCTGTATAGCTTTCAACTCGATAGCCTTCTGTTTCAAGTGCAAAAGATAAAGATGTTAAGATATTGCGGTCGTCATCAACAAGTACAATCGTTTGTGTGATTGTTGTAGTATCCTTCATGGCTTCTTAGACCTTTCTATTGCTGTGATAGCAAATTACCCACGCTATTTATATGGGAGCTTACATTTTTTTTGCAAAATAAATCTGGTACAAATTATAGCAGAGTAAAAAACCTTTCATCTTTACGGTAAAAGTTTGTTTTAACTTTGCAATTTGATAATGCTTTTGCGCGTGTTAAGATCCCTTCACATAGGATAAAATTTTCATTGGAACGTTTTTTATTAACGTTTGTTCTTGTCTCTGTCCCAGAATTGAACAGGTTCGTTTTTGATCGTTGAAGTTTAGGAATCCCCCCTATTTGTTTTAAAAGCAAAGAAATATAGTGGGGGTAACATAATATGTGTAGAAAATTTGCCGCCACTACACGAAAGGAGATTATAATGGGATTTTTTAATTTTGTTAAAACGGTTGGTGAAAAATTTGGCATTGGAAATCACGAGCCAGAAGAAAAAGATTTTAAGGCTGCATTTAATAATTTTCATCTCGACACAGAAAAAGTAAATGTTTTGGTTGAAGATGGTCATGCTACTTTGAGTGGTGAGGTTCCAGACAGAGAAACCCTTGAAAAAGCACTTTTAGTTGTAGGTAATGCACAAGGTATCTCTTCTGTTGATATTGACAAATTAAAGATTACAAAAGATTCAAATATGAAAGCATCTCGTTTTTATGAAGTAAAATCAGGTGATAATCTTTGGAAAATTGCTGAAGAAGTTTATGGAAAAGGGCAAGGTGATAAAAATACGTTCATTTTTGAAGCTAATAAACCAATGCTAAAATCACCCGACAAAATTTATCCTGGACAAATTTTACGTATTCCTGAAATTGATCATGCCCGATCAGATAGAGGGTGAGTCCTTTGCTTTTTACGCTATGCTATGTTGCCATTAAAAAAGAAGAAGCGTGAAAATTTTTTCCACGCTTCTTAGTTATTTTTGAATGTTCGAATTAATGGTGGTTAAAGGGTTTAGTGCGCAGGAATTTATTTTGAAGGTGATGTTGCTCTCATAGAATCTACAGAGAAGTGAACATCAATTGTTCCTGCTTTCTCGAATGTCAGTGTAGCTTTAATTTTGTCACCTTGTTTGAATGGTTGTGAGAGTCCCATGAACATAATATGATTACCACCAGGCTTAAGTGTGATTTCACCATTGCCTGGAATTTCGATGCCATTATGCATTTTTTCCATTTTCATGATGTCGTTAATAACTGTCATAGAGTGAATTTCTGTTGTTTGTGCCTCATTTGTGGAGACAGAAACTAAACGATCTGGTGTGCTACCATGATTAATGATGTAGAGATAACCGCTTCCAATTTTTACGCCTTTTGGTGTTGCTCTCGTCCAAGGATGAATGATCTCTATGTCGCTAAGTTGGTATTTGTGAGCGAATGTAGGCTGCAGAGTTATGAAAACAAAGCCAAGAAAAAACACAGCATTTACAATAGTTTTTTTGAGTGAATATCCTGCATAATAAGGATTTTTAAATATAGAATCCTTTATTCTATTTATAATAATTCTCATCATTTATTTACCCTCCTTAATTAGATTCACTTAGACACTTAATTATTAGCAGAGTTTTTGTACAAAATAAAAGGAAGAATTATTCAAGTTATATTTCTGAGGGTAGAAGTTCATGGGTTTATTGGTTTTTGGAAAAGAAGTATTAAGGTTTGAAATAGTAGTGCCCTTAAGAGGGAAATATGTAGGTTAATAGAAGTTTATATTGGATATATTAAATAAGGTGACTTTCAAACAGCATAAGCGATTAGGTCTTTAGAAACAGAACCATTAAGAGTAGATTGACAGATGATATCCTTACAAATATTAGTTTTAGAAGATAACATCATGAAGTTGTCGATATAAGAAACATTGGGCTCATTTTTTAGGTGAGGATATAGCGGGTAATGAAGTATTTTTCTCAGAAAGCCTGTAGTATTCATGGCATAAATTTAGCGTGTCTGAACAACTTTTTTAAAAGTTTTTACGTGAATATTTTGTGTGGTTATGAGAGGTCAAGGAAAATACTTTATCATTCTTTTTATATTTTTAATTTTTATAGGTTGATATACTTATGAAAGTCGCAGAAAAAGCTGCTGATATGTTCATCTCACTAATAAAGGGGATATTTGTGTGTAAATAGAATGTCTATTTTATAAAGAAAATTTTATTTTGAGAATGTTTCTCTTAATTATTCTCTTGTAGCGATAAAAGCCTGTTCTTATATACGAAATAGAAAGGCTTGTTGCGACTTGTGGTTTATTATTTGTGTAACTTGAGGTGAGGTGCAGGCTTTAAGTGTTATAAAGGAGCTTTCTTAGAAAGATGCTTGATAAAGGTTGAGATAGCTTGCTGAATGGAGATTATAATATGGCAAAAGTAATTGGTATTGATCTGGGGACGACTAACTCTTGTGTTGCTGTTATGGATGGCAAAAATGCAAAGGTTATCGAAAATTCAGAAGGAGCGAGAACAACGCCTTCTGTTGTTGCCTTTACTGATGGGGGCGAGCGGCTTGTTGGGCAGCCTGCTAAACGACAATCAGTTACGAATCCTGAAGGAACAGTTTTTGCAGTTAAACGCTTAATTGGTCGCCGGTTTGATGACCCTATGGTTGAAAAAGATAAAGCGCTTGTACCCTACAAAATTGTTAAAGGCGAAAATGGTGATGCGTGGGTTGAAGAAACGGGTAAGAAATATTCTCCGTCACAAATTTCAGCTATGATTTTGCAAAAGATGAAAGAAACTGCCGAGTCTTATCTTGGTGAAAAAGTTGAACAAGCGGTTATCACTGTTCCTGCTTATTTCAATGATGCTCAACGGCAAGCTACTAAAGATGCTGGTAAAATTGCTGGATTAGAGGTTTTGCGGATTATTAATGAGCCAACAGCTGCTGCTTTGGCGTATGGTTTGGATAAAAAAGATGGAAAAACTATAGCTGTTTACGATCTTGGTGGTGGTACATTTGATATTTCTGTGCTCGAAATCGGAGATGGTGTTTTTGAAGTTAAATCAACCAACGGAGACACTTTTTTAGGCGGTGAAGATTTTGACATGCGCTTAGTCGGTTATTTTGCCGATGAATTCAAGAAAGAACAAGGAATTGACCTAAAAAATGATAAACTAGCATTGCAGCGTTTGAAAGAAGCGGCGGAAAAAGCAAAGATTGAACTTTCTTCTTCACAACAAACGGAAATTAATTTGCCATTTATTACGGCAGATCAATCTGGTCCTAAACACTTAACCATGAAATTAACTCGGGCGAAATTTGAATCTCTAGTTGATGATTTGGTTCAGCGCACTATCGAACCTTGTAAAGCCGCATTGAAAGATGCAGGTCTGAAAGCTGGTGAGATTGACGAAGTTGTTTTGGTTGGTGGCATGACGCGTATGCCCAAGATTCAAGAAGTTGTGCAAAACTTTTTCGGCAAGGATCCGCACAAAGGCGTTAATCCCGATGAAGTCGTGGCTATGGGTGCTGCTATTCAAGGTGGAGTATTGCAGGGCGATGTAAAAGATGTATTGTTGCTGGATGTAACACCTTTATCTTTGGGTATTGAAACATTGGGTGGAGTCTTTACACGCCTCATTGAACGCAATACCACTATCCCAACTAAAAAATCACAAGTTTTTTCAACGGCTGATGATAATCAGAGTGCCGTGACTATTCGTGTTTTCCAAGGTGAACGCGAAATGGCTAATGATAACAAATTACTAGCTCAATTTGATCTTGTTGGTATTCCACCGGCACCACGTGGTATACCTCAGATTGAGGTCACTTTTGATATTGATGCAAATGGTATTGTAAATGTTTCGGCCAAGGACAAAGGAACTGGTAAAGAACACCAAATTCGTATTCAAGCATCAGGTGGTCTAAGTGATGCTGACATTGAAAAAATGGTCAAGGATGCGGAAGAGCACGCGGCTGAAGACAAAAAACGTCGTGAAGGTGTAGAAGTTAGAAATCAAGCGGAAGCTCTTGTTCATTCAACTGAAAAGTCGCTTACAGAGTATGGTGATAAGGTATCAGCTGAAGAGAAGGAACAGATTGGGACTGCAATATCTGATTTGAAGTCTGCACTTGATGGTACTGATTCTGAAGAAATAACAGCAAAAATGCAAAAATTAGCAGAAGTTAGTATGAAACTCGGACAAGCTATGTATGAAGCTTCACAAGCGGCAAATGCAGATACTGAAACAGATACAAAGAATGATGATGATGTAGTCGATGCTGATTTTGAAGAAGTTAATGATAAGAAGAAATAATATAAGCAAATGGATTAATTAATTAACAAACCCGGTCTTTGAAATATAAGGCTGGGCTTTGTTATTTGAGATTAGTTGCAACTTTGTGACTAAAAATATAAATTGAAAGCAGATTTTACCCATTAAGATGGACGATAAAAAATTATCAGGAATACATGATGAAGTTTGATTATTATGAAATTCTTGGCGTAACTCGTGAATGTGATGATAAAAAGTTGAAGTCAGCTTTTCGTAAGTTGGCGATGCAATATCATCCTGATCGCAACGCGGGGGATAAAGAGGCAGAGCGTAAATTCAAAGAAATTGTCGAAGCTTATGAGGTTCTCAAAGATCCTCAAAAACGAGCTGCTTATAACCGATTTGGGCATGCGGCTTTTGAACATAATCACGGGGAAAGAGCAAACCCCTTTGGTGGTTTTTCCAGTAGTGGTGGATTTTCCGATATTTTTGAAGATTTTTTTGGAGAAATTATGGGGGGGGGGCACCGTAAGCGTGGTGATGGTCGCGAGCGTGGTGCAGATCTGAGTTATAATATGGAAGTGACCTTGGAAGAGGCATTTTCAGGAAAAACTGCACAGATTAATATTCCTAGTTCCGTTACTTGTGATGTTTGTGAAGGCTCTGGTGCAAAAAAAGGATCTAAACCACAAGTTTGTGAAACTTGTCATGGATCTGGCCGTGTACGTGCTGCACAAGGTTTCTTTTCTATTGAACGCACATGTCCTGGATGTCATGGACGTGGTGAAACCATTACGGATCCATGCCAAAAATGTCAGGGGACGAGACGGGTAGAAAAAAAACGTTCATTGAGCGTGAATGTTCCAGCTGGTATTGACGATGGTACGCGTATTCGTCTTTCTGGTGAAGGAGATGCTGGTATTCGTGGTGGTCCTAACGGTGATCTTTATATTTTTCTTTCTATTAAACCACATGAATTTTTTCAGCGAGAAGGGGCAGATCTTCACTGTCGTGTGCCTATTTCAATGGTTACAGCTGCTTTAGGAGGAGAGTTTGAGGTTTCCGACCTTGATGGTGTTAAAGCACGGGTTAAGATTCCAGAAGGAACGCAGCATGGACGTCAATTTCGCCTTAAAGGAAAAGGAATGCCCATGTTGCGTCGTCAGCAAGCAAGAGGTGATCTTTATATTCATATTACTATTGAAACACCGCAACAACTAACGCAAGAGCAACGCGAATTGTTGCAAAAATTTGATAAACTTTCGAATTGTGAAAATTCACCACGGTCACATGGTTTTTTTTCACGTATGAAAGAGTTTTTTGAGAATATTTCTGGTCCAAATCCATGAATGCCTATCAGAATTAAGGATTATTTGAAGAATCTGCTCAATGCTTTGCTGTTTAAAGCTTGTAACGATATTTCAAAAACCTCATTTAGATTGATATATTTTTGAAATATAAGTGTTTATCAGTTGACGGGTTATGTGTATTCTTTCCTGTAAGCTAGAAAAAATAATAACTTTCATTTTGAGTATTTTTATTTGAAAGAATAGTTTTTATGGTTTTTTCTTCTCTTGCATTGACTCGAATGGGTGGTGAAGGAGTTATGGATAGAACTTTAGTATTACTTATGAAAGAATACCATTACTTCTTAGAATGGAGTAGATGGCTTTACGAAGAAAAAGAGAGATAAAAATTAGCAGAATAGATCAAATTTAAATGGTTTAAGTCGGAGCTAACTACTGTGATTTTATTTAGTTGATAGATAGGTGAGTACAGAGAATAATGTTTGTTTTATATGAAAAGATCAAAAATAAGCATCTTTATCATTTACTTGTTTGCATTTACTGCATAAAATGACTTACAGATTGTGATCATATAAATTTTTTGAAAGAGTGTTTTTGTTTTTTTCATAATGCTTTTCTGCTTCTATATGTGGCTGCGTTCAATCATTACCAGGATAGCTAATAGTCAAAGAAAATCCAATATTTTTATGGATCGTTTAGATAGAGTCTGTATGGTCTTATAATAAGACAATATTGGATTAAACTACAGATTTTTTAAGGTGATACTGTAATGAGCTGCTACTATCATTCATTTATTGGTTTTCAATTTTAAGACTTTTCCTGCGCGTAAATAATTTAATAAGAAACATTATTAATTTTTTTAGAATGGTTTTATCTATACGCTAATTCCATTATTTAGGGATTTCACTTAAGTTGCACGATAATTAATGATCATTATAAATCAATGAAATATAGTTAGTTACAACATTTGTGCTAATGGATTTTTCGATTGATAATTTCCAATTTGTAATTATTGGGAAAAAAAATTTTTGTTTTCGGCTTATGAAATCAGTGGTTATATATATTTTTATTTGTTGTTAAAGCTTCATAGGGTAAAATAAATAAGTTGAATGTGGGGTGTGGTTTGAAATTTCTCTGAATTCTGCTTCCAAATTTTATATATAAGAGCATAAAACAATGATATTTTGTGAGCCTATTTTTGTGCTCAACTTTTAGATGCAAGTCCTTTTTAAGGAAGCTACCTTTATGTCATCTCGTCATTGCTTTAGTTTTCATTTAAGAAAAAACTAATGTTTTTCAGGGGGGATAAATAAATAGAGTAAAACTTGTTTAAAAATTTATTTTCATTTTTTTTAAACTTCACTAATAGAGGGTAAAAAGTGATGAGGAGGCTCTTTTTATGGATGATATTAAAAACGATGTTGCGGACGTTTTGAAACAACAAGCAGCATTTTTATCGTCTGCTTTACCTTATATGCAAAAATACGAAAATAAAACAGTTATTGTAAAATATGGTGGTCACGCTATGGGTGATTCTGCTTTGGGACGAGCATTTGCGCGTGATATTGCTCTGTTAAAGCAATCAGGTATTAATCCTGTCGTCGTTCATGGTGGGGGGCCTCAAATTGCTGAAATTTTAATGAAAATGGGGATTGAGTCGCGGTTTGAAAACGGTTTACGTGTAACCGATGAGCGGATCGTTGAAGTAGTTGAAATGGTTTTGGCGGGTTCCATAAACAAAGAAATTGTTGCTCTCATCAACGCGGAAGGCGAATGGGCAATAGGGTTGTGTGGCAAAGATGGAAATATGGTTTTTGCCGAAAAGACCTATAAAACTGTGATTGATCCAGATTCGCATATTGAACGTGTTTTAGATTTGGGGTTTGTTGGTGAACCTGTTGAAGTTGACCGCAGATTATTAGATCTTTTGGCGTGTTCTGAGATGATACCAGTCCTTGCTCCTGTCGCTCCAGGCCGTGATGGAAAAACCTATAATATTAATGCTGATATTTTTGCTGGAGCTATTGCTGGTGCATTGGAGGCTAAACGTCTTTTATTTCTGACTGATGTTCCTGGTGTTTTGGATAAACAGGGTAAGCTGTTAAAGGAATTGACAGTTTCTGAAGCTGAAAACCTTATTAAAAATGGGACAATTTCAGATGGTATGATTCCAAAAGTAGAGACTTGTATAAAAGCCCTTCAAAATGGTGTAGAAGGTGTTGTCATTTTAAATGGCAGAACACCCCATTCTGTCTTGCTAGAATTGTTTACAGAACAAGGAGTTGGAACACTTATCGTTTCGTAAGGCGTGTAAAAAATTGGAGGAAAAAACCTTTCATGATTAATATAAAACAGTTGAAACATCCTTTATTAAGCAGGCCGGAGTTAGTATTGTTTTCTGCAACGATATTGTGGGGTATTACATTTTTGGTAACCCAGATTGCAGTCCGTTATAGTGGGCCTCTCTTCTTTGTTGGATTTCGTTTTATTGTTGCATCACTTATATGTGGGCTTATTTTTGGACGCTCTATGAAAAATACAACCGCTTATGAAATTTTTGCTGGGATATCTATCGGTTTAGGAATGTTTTTGGGTTATGCTTTGCAAGCTATGGGGCTTCAAACGATTATGAGTAGTCAGTCGGCTTTTATAACGGCGCTTTATGTTCCTATGGTTCCAATACTGCAGTGGATTGTTTTTAAAAAGTCGCCCCGCTTAGCTTCTTGGCTTGGTATTGTTTTCGCTTTTATTGGGCTTGTACTTGTTTCTGGGCAAAAATTTGGAAGGTTTGATTTTTCAAAGGGTGAAATTTTGACTTTGTTGGGAGCTTTAGCAATTGCTGGGGAGGTAATACTTATTGGAGTTTTTGCCAGCAAGGTTGATAGCCGCCGAGTAACAATTATACAACTATTTTTTAGCGGTCTTTTTTCATTTTTTTGTATGCCTTTTCTGGGAGAAAGTATTCCTGAATTCTCATGGGTATGGCTGAGTATTGGTATAGGATTAGCATTAATGAGTGCCATAATTCAATTGGCAATGAATTGGGCACAAAAGTCTATTTCACCTACGCGTGCAACACTTATTTATGCAGGTGAACCTGTGTGGGCGGGTATAGTTGGGCGCTTAGCTGGAGAGCGTTTATCCCCTTTAGCTTTATTAGGTGGTTTACTTATTCTGATTGGAATCATTGTGGCTGAATTACAGCCTTCACAATGGCTTAAAAAAATAAAGTGATTGCAAAAATTGATTAGCTGTATCTTTCTTCAGGTACGATTTTATTTTTCTGTTTTTTAAAAAAAGTTAAGGTGGTTTTTCATGTTTTTCCACCTTTAAAGGCAGGAGAAGGAATCTTTTACTAAGTCAGTGCTGTTTCAAAAGATGTTTTTCAAGGAAGTATATTTATAAAGTTCTAACAATTGAGAAGATTGATTGCTCCGATATTAGACTTTGTTTATTTTATGTAAAAGTATAAGAAAGCACTTCTTGTACATTTTTCCAACAGTCTAAACTAATCTCTATTTCTAATAGAGCAGTGGTATATGAGTAAAAAGACTAATGAATATGAAAAAATTAAGAGCGTTTTAGTACTTTTGTATTGAGTTAAATAAACAAAAGATTCATTTTTTAAGTTATGATGAATTGTGTTTCTATAAGCTCTTTTTACTTATATTTTTTTAAAAGGCTCTAAAAGGAGCAATAATTGGCAATTGGTCTTTGCGTTTTGTGCTATTCTTTGCTAAATCGCCTCGTATGACAATAGATCGTAATTATATCCGTAATTTTTCCATTGTGGCACACATTGACCATGGAAAGTCAACTTTAGCTGATCGTTTGATTCAGATGACAGGTGGTCTTGAGACACGGGAAATGAAAGAGCAAGTGCTCGATTCTATGGATATTGAGCGTGAGCGTGGAATTACTATTAAAGCACAAACAGTACGCTTACATTATAAAGCAAAGAATGGTAACTCCTATATTTTAAATCTTATTGATACGCCTGGCCATGTGGATTTTTCTTATGAGGTTTCACGTTCGCTGGCAGCTTGTGAAGGTTCGCTTTTAGTGGTGGATGCAAGCCAAGGAGTAGAAGCACAGACATTGGCTAATGTTTACCAAGCTATCGATAATTCTCATGAATTGCTTGTTGTGCTCAACAAGGTAGATCTTCCAGCAGCTGATCCCGAGCGGATTAAAGAACAGATTGAAGATGTGATCGGTATAGATACATCTCAGGCAATAGAAATATCGGCAAAAACAGGTTTAGGTGTTCCTGACATTTTAGAAGCAATTGTTGCACAATTACCCTCTCCACGCACTGGTGATGTTAAAAATCCCTTGAAAGCAATGTTGGTTGATAGCTGGTATGATAGTTATCTTGGGGTTATTGTTTTGGTACGGGTAATAGATGGTGTCTTAAAGAAAGGCCAAATCATCCGCATGATGGGCACAGGTGTGAAATATCCAGTTGAACGGGTTGGGGTATTTACCCCAAAAATGATTCAGGTTGATGAGTTAGGGCCAGGAGAGATAGGTTTTATAACGGCCTCTATCAAAGAGGTTGCTGATACACGGGTTGGTGATACTATTACTGAAGAGCGCCGTCCTTGTGCAGAGGCATTACCTGGTTTTAAACCTGCGCAACCAGTTGTTTTTTGTGGACTTTTTCCAGTTGATGCTGCTGATTTTGATGATTTGCGTGCAGCTATGGGAAAATTGCGCTTAAATGATGCGAGCTTTTCTTTTGAAATGGAAACGTCAGCAGCTTTGGGGTTTGGTTTTCGTTGTGGATTTTTAGGGCTTCTTCATCTTGAAATTATTCAAGAGCGGTTAGAGCGCGAGTTTAATTTGGATTTAATTGCGACAGCACCTTCTGTTGTTTATCGCATGAATATGAATGATGGTTCTGTTAAGGAATTGCATAACCCAGCGGATATGCCTGATATTGTTAAAATTTCTGCTATAGAAGAACCATGGATTCGGGCCACAATAATGACTCCTGATAATTATTTGGGGGCAATTTTAGAGTTGTGCCAAGAACGGCGAGGAGTACAGGTGAGTTTATCTTATGTCGGAACACGTGCCATGGTGACTTATGATCTGCCGTTGAATGAAGTTGTTTTTGATTTTTATGATCGTTTAAAATCAATCTCAAAGGGATATGCTTCTTTTGATTATCAGATGACTAACTATGTTGAAGAAGATTTGGTTAAAATGTCCATTTTGGTAAATGGTGAGTCTATAGATGCATTATCAATGCTTGTGCATCGTACTGTTGCAGAAAAACGCGGGCGCTCTATGTGCGAAAAACTAAAGGATCTTATTCCCCAGCACATGTTTCAAATTCCGATACAAGCTGCAATTGGCGGAAAAATCATTGCACGCGAAACAATTCGTGCTTTACGTAAAGATGTAACGGCTAAATGTTACGGGGGTGATGTAACGCGGAAGCGCAAACTTTTGGAAAAGCAAAAAGAAGGAAAAAAGAAGATGCGCAAATTCGGAAAAGTAGAAATTCCTCAGTCGGCTTTTATTCAAGCGCTTAAAATGAACAAATAATGAAAAAGGGAGGACTCTCCCTCATTGATTGTACTTTTGGATTTTATTTATGAATGATTTTAAAAAAATGTTTTTTAGTCACGCAAAAGATCATTAATAGATGTTTTCTCTCGTGTTTTTTGATCAACACGTTTTACTATAACCGCACAGTAGAGATTCGGCCCCATTTCACCATTTGGCAGTGGTTTTCCAGGAAGAGAACCTGGAACGACAACAGAATAGGCTGGTACTTCACCTGTAAAAACTTCACCTGTTTTGCGATCAATAATTTTTGTAGATTTTCCAATAAAAACCCCCATCCCTAAAACAGCACCTTCACGGATAACACAGCCTTCGACGATTTCAGAACGTGCACCAATAAAGCAGTGATCTTCAATAATCGTTGGATTTGCTTGTAGTGGTTCCAAAACGCCTCCGATGCCAACTCCACCAGAAAGATGAACATGTTTACCAATTTGTGCACAGGAACCAACGGTGCTCCATGTGTCGACCATCGTTCCTTCATCTATAAAGGCGCCAAGATTTATAAAGGATGGCATCAATATAACCTTGGATGCAATGTAGGCAGAATGGCGTACAATCGCTCCAGGGACTGAGCGGAAGTCAGCTTCTTTAAAGTCAACTTCTTGCCAACCAGAAAATTTTGAAGGAATTTTATCCCACCAATTTGTGCCATTTACTCCACCAGTAAAAATTTGCATAGGGTTTAGCCGAAAGGAGAGAAGGATGGCTTTTTTTAGCCATTGATGTACATGCCATTGTCCATTTTTTTTACGTTCTGCTACACGAACTTCACCTTTATCAAGAAGGTTTAATGTGTACTCTATACCCTCACGAATTTCGCCCTTTGTGGTAGTATTGATAGAATTGTGGTCGTCAAATGCATTTTCAATGATTATTTCAAGTTGTGCAAGATTAGTCATGACCAGAGTTCCGTTCAACGAGTTAAAAGCTTGAAGATTTGTTTTTTATGAACTAAGCGAAGAAATGTGTTCAGTCAATATAAAGATAAGGAAGTAGGACGCATGAAAAAGGATTATAAAGCAAAAATAAAAGGAGAAAAAGAGAATCATTTGATGCCTTCTCTTCAGAAGGATGCTTTACAACAGACGCATAAAGCTTCTGATTCGGCACAAATGCGTTCATCTACTTATTGTTTGGCTTATATTGATCAGGAGTTTATGATGCGTCCTGAGTTACGTTCACAACGTATAGGTCTTGAGTTTTTAAAGCCAGAAATAACACTTCAAGAGTGTGATATACAGTCAACAGTTGTTTTGTTTGGCGGTGCGCGTATTCCTAAATCTGGGCAAGATGCATGGGCAGCAAAAAATGAGACCCAGAAGAAAAATCTACGTGCTATGTCACATTATTATGATGAAGCAAGAGAGTTTGCACGTCTGTGTTCAAACTATTCTGCTACAACTGAGTATCGTGAATTTGTTGTTGTCACAGGAGGAGGACCCGGGATAATGGAAGCAGGGAATTGTGGTGCTGTTGATGTTGGTGCACCAACGATTGGCTTGAATGTTGTTTTGCCGCATGAGCAGGAGCCTAATCCTTACGTGACTCCACATTTATGTTTTAATTTTCATTATTTGATGATACGCAAAATGCATTTTTTAATGCGGGCAAAGGCATTTGCTGTTTTTCCTGGAGGATTTGGTACCCTAGATGAGTTATTTGAGACGTTAACTTTAATGCAGACAAGGCGTGTGGAGCCAGTTCCGATTTTACTATTTGGCAAAGAATTTTGGGACAATGCTATCAATTTTAATTATTTGTCAGCGCAAGGTACAATTTCTCCTTCTGATGTTGATTTAGTAAAATTTGTCAATACTGCAGCAGAAGCTTTTGAAGAAATTCGTTCCTTTTATAAGTTTTCTTAATTGCTTTTGAAAAAGAAACTTTTGCGGGATAATTAATACTCTACTTTTGTCAAATAAAGTCCTGAAGGTGGTGCAACAACACCGCAACGCGTACGATCTTTAGCGTGAAGAGCCGCTTCTAGATCCTGTATCGTCCAGCGTCCGATACCAACCTCCATGAGGCTTCCTGCAAATGAACGGATTTGATGATGAAGAAAGGAACGAGCTTGTGCATAAAGGAAGATCTTTTCCCCCTCTCTTTGCACATCGAGACGTTCAAGAGTGCGAATAGGGCTTTTGGCTTGGCAATGTGCTGAGCGGAAAGTTGTAAAATCATGTTGTCCTAAAAGTTTTTGGGCAGCTTCATGCATGGCTTCAGCATTGAGGGGTTTTGGTAACCACCATACGCGTTTTACGTTTAAGGTTGGTGGAGAACGGCGATTAAGAATTTTAAAAAGATAATGGCGTTTAACCGCGGAAAATCGTGCATCGAAGTTATCCGGAACATTTTGTACATTCAATATTGAAATATTTTCTCCTTGTTTTTGCAGATGGGCATTAAGTGCGTCACGTACAGTATGCGTGTGCCAGTTTTTTTCAAAATCAACATGTGCAACCTGTCCTGTAGCATGTACACCGGCATCCGTTCGACCAGCTGTCGTAATGGTTAGTTGTTGGTTGCAAAAACGAAAAATAGCTTCTTCAAGAGCTCCTTGTATGGTGTGGAGCTTTGCTTGACGTTGCCAGCCAGCATAATTTGAGCCATCATATTCAATAGTGAGTTTAAAACGTGGCATATTAAAAAACAGTAGAAATATGAGCGCCTCGTAAAAATGTTGCGCTATCAAGAATTTTACCACCAGATCTTTGGAGATGGGTTATCTCAAGACGTCCTTGTCCGCAATGGACAATCAAAGAATCTGGTTCTATACGACCAATTTCAAGAGAAGGGCCTATTGCTAAGCGACTTCCAAGAATTTTTACGCGTTCTGATTTATCACCAATATTCATGGTGCACCAGCAACCAGGAGAAGGAAAAAGCGCACGGATGTGCCTATGAATAACTTCTGCAGGCTTTGTCCAGTCAATGCGAGTTTCTTCTTTGTTTATCTTGGAAGCGTAAGTCATACCTTTTTCTGATTGTGGGGTAAGTTTAAGCTTTCCTTTTTCAAGATCTGATAGAGATTCTACCATAAGTTTTGCTGCTATATGTGAAAGTTTATCTGAAAGTTCAGATGCAGTCATGTTTTCGGTGATAGGGATGGAATGAGAGAGAACGATAGGCCCTGTATCAAGCCCTTCATTCATTTTCATAATCATCATGCCTGTTTCTTTATCACCAGCCATAATTGCACGCTGAATAGGCGCAGCACCACGCCAACGTGGTAAGAGTGAAGCGTGAGCATTAAAACAGCCAAAACGCGGTGTTTCAAGAATAGGTTTTGGCAAGAGGAGCCCATAAGCGACTACTATAGCAACATCAATAGAAAGCGCTGCAAATTGAGCTTGTTGTTCACTTGTTTTGAGTGTATGAGGTGTGAACACAGGGATAAATTTTGCTTGTGCTGCATTTTGAACAGGCGATGGGACCGGTTTAAGTCCACGACGTCCCGCTGGTCGAGGAGGTTGGCTGTAAACTGCTACAATATCGTGACCAGCATCCAACAAAGCATATAAAACAGGAACAGAAAAATCAGGCGTTCCCATAAAACTTAATCGCAATGCCATTACAATATTACTTCCTGTTCACTTTTTTCTTTTGCCCGTTTTTTAAATTTACGTATCACCATATCACGTTTCATTTTTGAAATGTGATCAATAAAAAGATGGCCGTTTAAATGATCAATTTCATGCTGTAAACAAGTGGCTAGGAGTTGATCTGCCTCAATTTCTGTTGGTTTTCCTTCACGATCTTGATAGCGAACACAAAGGCCCTTAGGACGTTCAACTTCTGCATAATACTCAGGAATGGAAAGGCAACCTTCTTTGTAAATATTTCGTTCATCTGAAAGCCATAAAATTTCCGGATTGATAATAACAAGCGGATTTTTGGGAGCATCATTTCCAGAGACATCTACAACCAACATGCGTAGTGGTATGCCAATTTGAATAGCGGCAAGCCCAACGCCTTGAGCATTATACATCGTTTCCAGCATATCGTCAGCGAGTTTTTGGATAGTGGAATCAATACATTCGACAGGCTTGGAAACTTCTCGTAGAATTGGATCAGGTAAAGTAACTAAAGACTTCATTGGCATCGGTATAGATTAATCAAAGGTTTGCTGTGGGTCAATATTGAATAATGGATTCTTGCACTTTTTTATTGCAAGAGCATTATATTACATCTTCATGTTTGATTCGTTTTTTTCTTATATATTTTTTGGTGAATATTTTAGTGAATTTATGGCTTTTCTTTTATTTGTGCTTGTTTGTTTAATATTTTTTATGCTGATATGTTCTTATCGAAAAAAAGCACTTTGGGAAAGTGAAACTGCTGAACGTGCTCGTGAAGCACAAATGCAAATGGCTACATTGTTGAAAACTCAAGCTGAAATGCAGGGGCGGATGCAGACTATAGCAGAGATTTTTGGTCAAAGACAAGCTGAATTGAACAAGTCACTCAGTGAGCAACTCAATGGAATGACAGCTAATTTGGGGCAAACTCTTCAAATGCAGACAAAATCCACTTATGAAAATTTAACTCGTTTGCAGGAACGTTTAGCAGTGATTGATGCAGCGCAAAATAATATTCAATCGCTCACAGGACAGGTTGTTCAATTGCAGGCGATTTTAAGCAATAAGCAGACGCGTGGCACTTTTGGTCAAGGGCGTATGGAGGCAATTATTGCTGATGCTTTACCAGCTAATGCTTATGTTTTTCAGGCCGTTCTCTCAAACGGAAAGCGACCAGATTGTCTCATTCACATGCCGAATAAGGCACCCTCTCTTGTTGTTGATGCTAAATTTCCTCTGGAAGCTTGGAATGCTATGCGTAAAGCAACATCAGATCAAGAACGTCAAGGGGCAGAACGCCAATTTCGTACCGATATGGAAGTGCATATTCGTGATATTGCACAAAAATATATGATTCCTGGGGAAACACATGACACTGCTTTTCTATTTGTGCCATCGGAATCAATTTTCGCAACGATCTATGAGAATTTTGAGTCATTGGTACAAAAAGCTAATCGAGCACATGTGATTATTGTATCTCCGTCTTTATTGATGTTATCTGTTCAGGTTGTACAAACCATTATGAAAGATGCACGGATGCGTGAACAAGCGCATTTGATTCAGTCAGAAGTGGCAAAATTGATGCAAGATTTGGGACGAATGGATACGCGTGTCCGTGCTTTGCAGAAACATTTCTACAAAGCGGGTGAAGATATAGAGGGGATTTTAATTTCATCTTCCAAAATTATGAAACGAGCTAACCACATTGAAACTTTTGAATTAAAAGAGCATAATCCTGAACTAACCGAAATAAAAACATCTGTTCAATCGCAAAAATTCCATTTTCTTGATGAGAAGTAAAAAAGCTTTCAGTAATTATAAATATGTTAATATTATTTATGGATTGGTAATAATTTTTTAGTACTCATATCCTATTGTTTCCTAATAAGAGGAAGAAAGAATATGCAGCACTTTTTTTTAGGGGCATTGGTGTTGCTGCTAGGAGGGTGCGCAACAACTTCACCGACCTATACAGGTAATGCCTGCGCCATTTTAGCTCAAAAAAATGGTTTTTTTAATAATTGGGAAAAAGCTTCAAAAAGAGCAGAAATGCGCTACAAGATTCCGGTCCCTATTATTCTTGCAACCATTAATATGGAATCAAGCTTTCGTCATAATGCACGTCCTCCACGCACAAAACTTCTTGGCTTTATTCCATGGAAGCGTCGGTCGACAGCGTATGGTTATGCTCAAGCGCTTGATGGTACATGGGCAATGTATCTCCGCTCTACAGGAAAGTCTTTCGCATGGCGGACTAATTTTGCAGATGCCGCTGATTTCGTTGCTTGGTATCATCGCCAAAGTGTTCAACGCAATGGTGTGAGGCCTAACGATGCATACGCCCTTTATTTAAATTATCATATGGGTCATGGTGCTTATGCGCGCAGTAAGGGGCATGTACCTGCTGTGCTTACACAAGCAGCATGGCGTATGGCAAGAATGTCGATACAATATGAACAGCAATTAAAAGCATGTGGGCGACTTTAAAAAATGCAAATAAAGTTTGATATAAAAATTAGATGGCAGCGTTTAAAAAGAACAGGTATCGTCGCTCAAAAGGATTTATAGTCTGTAAAAAGATAACACGAAGTTAAGCATATTTGCTTTCAATTTATCCATGAAAAGGCCCATTGCTACATTTTTTAAGGCAAGACTTATAGAGTCTATAAAGATACTTCAATTATTTTTGTGAAGCAATTTAGTGTAGGGTTACAAGTTGTAGTTCATGCTCATTAGCTCCTGCAAGAGCGATAGATCGCTCATCAGATAAAATTATCGGATAGCCTGTTTCACCAAAAAGAGCCCATATTGTAATACCCGGAGTCATTGGTGGAAGATCCGGAAAATTTTTAGCAAGGTCATCTGTACAAACTTTTTTTAAATAAGCAACTTGCTTCGCGTCAGAGGCAGGAATTTTCTGTAACGACAAGTTTTGTTTATTTTCTCCCATTTCACTGTTCCTTTACACCTTTGACTGCATATTACTCACTGCTGCTGACTTTTATTGGAATCTGCTTTACTTGTTTTTTTAATTTAGGTTGATGTAAGTTAATTGATAAGAGACCATTTTTCAACTCAGCATTTGTTACGTGCATTCCTTCTGCGAGAACAAAGGTGCGTTGAAATTGACGCGCAGCTATGCCGCGATGTAAATATTGATGATTTTGGTTGTCTATTTGCTTACCATGAATGATCAGCTGATTGTCATCTAGCAAAATATTGAGATTATTTACTGTAAATCCAGCAACAGCCAAAGTTATGCGTATATAGCTTGCATCGTTGTTTTTGTGTAAACGTTCAATATTATATGCCGGATAAGTTTCATCGGCTTTACCAATACGTCGCAACGTTTCTTCTACCGTTTCAAATCCTAAAAGAAAAGGATTAGAGAAAGGTGTCACGTGTGTCATTGTGAGTGTCCTCTTCAAAGCGGCTCTACTTGACCAAGCTCTATAAAAAGTGTTTGCTGCATTTCCCTCAATATGGCGAGCGTGGGTAATAACTTCAAGAGAGAAGATGAGAGAGTTTAATGACTCAAAGAACAATAAAATTATCAAGGACGCGAAAATCTTCTGGAATATTGTATAGCAAAAACGAAATTGAAGAAATATTTCGGCGTTTTTCGGTTCAACGT
This sequence comes from Bartonella vaga, assembly GCF_037070895.1. Classification (NCBI taxonomy): domain Bacteria; kingdom Pseudomonadati; phylum Pseudomonadota; class Alphaproteobacteria; order Hyphomicrobiales; family Bartonellaceae; genus Bartonella; species Bartonella vaga. Next base: position 86,087 of record NZ_JAYMZK010000001.1, on the reverse strand, counting down.
CCTACTCCTAAGAGTGACCTTATTTATACCAATGTTTTTACTCTTTTAGTTGCTGTTGTTCTTTCAGCTCAAGCGACAGATGCAAGTGTTAATAAAGCGACAAAAAAATTATTTAGCGTAGCTGATCGACCAGAAAAAATGGTTGCATTAGGAGAAGAAGAGATTGCACGTCATATTCGTACAATTGGTCTTTGGCGGGTGAAAGCGCGCAATATTTACGCACTTTGTAATTGTTTAATTGACCAGTATGGCGGTCAAGTTCCTAATACGCGTGAAGCACTTATGGCACTTCCTGGTGTGGGACGTAAAACTGCAAATGTTGTTTTGAATGTTGCTTTTGGTAAGCCTACTATAGCAGTAGATACGCATATTTTACGCCTTGGGAACCGCCTTGGTTTAGCACCTGGTGAAACACCAGAAATTGTTGAAGAAAAGTTACTAAAGATTATACCGATTCATTATCTTTATCATGCGCATCATTGGCTTATTTTACATGGGCGTTATATTTGCCAAGCACGTAAAGTGCAATGTACGCAGTGCATTATTGCAGATTTATGTAAAGCCGCAATAAAAACAAATGCAATTCCAGCACCTTTGATTGAAGTTCAAGGCAATGGATCTCCGATTTTTTTTTAATACGGTCTTGCTATTTTGTATATACTGGCTTATGAGAACGCTGTTGGAGTCGTTCGGCAGGGCATGCCTAGGCTTTAAAATGCTTATTCGAGCGTTGGTCCGCTTGAATGAATTGGTCCACTTGACTGAATAAAAAATGTATGGAGTAGCAAAATGCCCAAAATGAAGACCAAGTCATCCGCTAAGAAGCGGTTTAAAATCACTGCGTCAGGCAAAGTTAAAGTAGCAGCTGCAGGTAAACGTCACGGTATGATTAAACGTTCAAATAAGTTTATTCGCGAGGCGCGTGGAACGATGGTTTTAGCTGAGCAAGATGCTAAAAAAGTTGTTCAATACTATTTGCCAAATGGTGTTTAAACCTTACGCTTTTGATTTTTAGGAGATAATTCATGGCACGTGTAAAAAGAGGTGTAACTGCGCACGCTAAGCATAAAAAGGTTCTTAAACAGGCTGAAGGTTTTTACGGTCGGCGTAAAAATACTATCCGTGCGGCTAAGGCAGCGGTTGATCGTTCAAAGCAGTACGCTTATCGTGATCGCAAAAATAGGAAACGTACTTTCCGTGCTTTGTGGATTCAAAGAATCAATGCGGCTGTTCGTGCAGAAGGCTTAACCTATGGACGTTTTATTGATGGTTTATCTAAAGCCGGTATTGAGGTTGATCGTAAGATCCTTTCGGATATAGCCATCCACGAGGCAGAAACATTTTCTTCTTTAGTAGCTTCTGCAAAGAAGGCTTTGGAATATTTAAAAGACACAACGCCTAATGCTTTTGAAGGTGCTGTCAAGTAAACCAGTCGCGTTCTCTTAAAGCATTCATTTATTCGGGATCCCGTACTGGTATATTACTAGTACGGGTTTTTTATTTTAAAAAATAGGCAAAAAATATGAGCGATATTGAGCGTCTGGAACAAGAAATTTGTTTAGCTTTAGAATTAGCTAATGATGAACAGGAACTTGAAACGGTGCGCATTGCAGCGTTAGGGAAAAAAGGTAGCATCTCTGAGAAGTTAAAAGCGTTAGGAAAGATGGACGCTGAAGAACGCCATAAAGTTGGGCCAGTTCTTAATGGATTTAAAAATCGCGTTTTAGAATTATGGATGCAAAAGCGTGATTTTCTTAAGCGTCGATCAATGGATGCCCGGCTTGCTAGCGAAACAGTTGATGTAACTTTACCTGTTCGTTCTTCTCCTATTGAGAGAGGACGTATTCACCCTATTTCCCAAGTGATTGAAGAAATTATAGCTATTTATACGAATATGGGTTTTTCACTTGCAGAGGGACCTGATATTGAAACAGATTATTATAATTTTACTGCATTGAATTTTCCTGAAGGTCATCCAGCTCGTGAAATGCATGATACCTTCTTTTTTAATGCCGATAAAACACAAGAGCGGAAGTTATTGCGCACGCACACATCTCCTGTACAAATTCGTACAATGGAAAAACAACAACCGCCTATACGTATTATTATTCCTGGAAAAACTTACCGGATGGATTCAGATGCGACGCATTCACCAATGTTTCATCAGATGGAAGGTCTTGTTATTGATAAAACATCGACTATTGCGCATATGATGTGGCTTCATGAGACTTTTTGTAAGGCTTTTTTTGAAGTTTCTTCTGTGAAAATGCGTTTTCGTCCTTCGTTTTTTCCTTTTACTGAACCATCGATGGAGGTGGATATTCAATGTGACCGTTCTGGTTCAGAGGTCAAATTCGGAGAAGGACAGGATTGGCTAGAAATCTTAGGATGTGGCATGGTGCATCCTCATGTGTTAAAAAATGTTGGCTTAGATCCCGATGAGTATCAGGGTTTTGCATGGGGAATGGGCATTGATCGTATTGCTATGTTAAAGTATGGAATGCCTGATCTACGGGCTTTTTTTGATGCTGATATTCGTTGGCTAGACCATTATGGTTTTCGCTGCTTTGATATGCCTACTTTTTTTTCTAGTTTAGGAAATGTGTGATCTTTTAGTAGCGTTCATGTGAGGTTTTAAAATGAAATTTACATTCTCTTGGTTAAAAGATCACTTAGAGACAGATGCATCTTTGGATGAAATTTGTAGTAAACTAACAGCTATTGGTCTTGAGGTTGATCATGTTGATGACCGTTCTTCTTTAAAAGGTTTTGTAATTGCTAAAGTTTTAACAGCTATTAAACATCCCAATGCAGATAAATTACAAATTTTGTCTGTAGATATAGGATCTGGTACGCCGGTGCAAGTTGTTTGCGGAGCACCAAATGCACGTGTGGGGCTTGTTGGTGTTCTTGCATTGCCTGGCACTTATATTCCTGGACTTGATGTAACATTAACTATCGGTAAAATTCGTGGTGTTGAAAGTTTTGGAATGATGTGTTCACAAGCGGAGCTTGGATTATTGGACGAGCATGATGGGATTATTGAGCTCTCGGAAGATGTACTTATTGGAAGCTCGTTTGCGGCTTACGCTGGTTTAGATGATCCTGTTATTGATATTGGTTTGACACCTAATCGTTCTGATTGCACAGGTGTTCGTGGTATTGCACGTGATCTTTCTGCGACTGGAATCGGGCGATTGAGAGAATTGTCTTTGCCAAAATTTGAGGCTTTCTTTGAGACGCCTCTTCATGTTTCGCTAGATTTTTCACAGAACCAATCGTTATGTTTAGGCTTTGCTTGGCGCGAAGTACGTAATGTTCAAAATGGTGAATCACCACGCTTAATTCAACAGCGTTTGAATGCTATTGGTTTGAAGCCGATTAATGCGTTGGTTGATATAACCAATTACATAAGTTTTGATCTTGGTCGTCCACTTCATGTTTTTGATGCAGATAAGATTAAAGGAAATTTAAGTATACGCTGTGGTCGTGAAGGTGAACAGCTGCAGGCACTTAATGGAAAAGTATATAATTTAGGTATTCAAGATTGTGTTATTGCAGATGAAGAAGGGGTTGTTTCGATTGCTGGTATCATAGGAGGCGAAAGAACGAGCTGTGATGAGACGACACACCGGGTTATTATTGAATCTGCGCTTTGGGATGCGCGGAGCATTGCACAAACAGGGCGTGCATTGGCACTTGTCAGTGATGCGCGTTATCGGTTTGAGCGTGGGGTTGATCCAGCTTTTATGGAAAAGGGGCTTGATATTGCGACAGAATTAGTCTTACGACTTTGTGGTGGTGATGTATCCAAGAAAGAGATTGTTGGTTATCGGCAGCCAGAAGTCAAACAGATTGCTTTTCCCTTTTTTGAAATTAAACGTTTGACGAATTTGGAAATAGAGCGGGAACAGGTCATTACTATTTTAACAAAGCTTGGATTTTATGTTGAGGGGGAAGGAGATGTAGTTACGGTTAAAGTACCAACATGGCGCCCTGATATTTCTGGAAAAGCTGATTTAGTGGAAGAGGTGATAAGGGTTTATGGGTTAGATGAAATTGAGCCTATCCCATTGGAAAATTTTTCAGAGAAACAAGATCAAATTTTAACCTATTTACAGTTTCGTTCACGTGTTGCACGTTTGATTTTAGCGCATCGTGGTATGAAAGAAGCAGTGACGTGGTCTTTTATTTCTGAAACTCAGGCGCGTGCTTTTGGAGGTGGTCAATCTCAACTTAAACTAGTAAATCCTATTTCTGCTGATATGTCAGTAATGCGTCCTTCCCTCTTACCTGGTTTGCTCGTTGCTGCACAGCGAAATGCTGATCGTGGTTTTCCAGATCTTGCATTATTTGAAGTTTCCAGCATATATGAAGGTGATATACCTGATAAACAACAACGTGTTGTTAGTGGTATTCGTCGTGGTGTGGAGCAATTTAAAGGAGCAGGGCGCTTTTGGAATGGAAACGCAAAAGAAGTTGATGTTTTTGATGCCAAAGCAGATGCTTTAGCTGTTTTAGAAGCGTGTAATATGGATATCGATAAGGTACAGATTGAAGAGGGGGCACCTGATTGGTATCATCCTGGTCGCTCAGGAGTCATGAAGCTTGGATCAAAAATTGTTCTTGGTTTTTTTGGTGTTCTTCATCCTGCTACATTAGAAAAGTTAGATGTTAGTGGTCCTTTGTGTGGTTTTGAAATTTTTCTAGATCGGATTCCAGAGTCAAAGAAAAATACAACGAAACGCCGTTCTCCTTTGAAGTTATCACCTTTTCAAATGGTGCGTCGTGATTTTGCGTTTGTAGTTGACAAAACGGTTGCTTCCTCTCGTATTGTTCGTGCTGCGAGTGGAGCGGATAAAAAGCTCATTCACTCAGTAAAAGTTTTTGATATTTTTGAAGATAAAATGCTTGGTGAGGATAAAAAATCTATCGCAATTGAAGTTTCTATTCAGCCAATTGAGCGTACTTTGACAGATAAAGACCTAGAAGAAATAGCTTTAAAAGTGGTAAAAAATGTCACCAAAACGACAGGTGCTTCTTTGCGTCATTGAGTATATTTCTTTTTTATTGGATTATTTTATAAAACAGGAGCTTCTTTGAGTGCTCCTTTTTTTTACACTCGAGATTTATAGAGTTTATTGAAATAACCAAAGCGAGCTTTCTTTAAAATTATAGGGTTTTCAGGCTGAAAAAGAATATTTTTAAAACAGCTTGAAAAATTTATTTTTTGTAAAAATCCTTCATTGCAAATGTGAAAGATAACTGGTATTTCTAAATGGTAATGCAAATCATTCGCAATAAAGAGAGGACTGATGAACATAAAAACGTTTTTTACTATAGTTTGGGGAAGTATTATTTTTTTGACACCAAATTTTGCTTTATCTGCTGGTAAATTTAAAGCTGTTACAACATTTACTATCATTGCTGATATGGCGCGAAATGTAGCGGGTGACGCTGCTGATGTTGAATCAATTACGAGACCAGGTGCTGAAATTCATGAATATCAACCTACTCCTCGTGATCTTATGCGTGCGCAAGGTGCTAATCTTATATTGTGGAATGGATTGGAGTTAGAGCTTTGGTTTGAAAAGTTTTTTCAAAATATTAAAGATGTACCAAGTGTTGTTGTTTCAAAAGGTATTGTACCAATTAAAATTGGTGAAGGTCCCTTCAGTGGTAAGCCTAATCCTCATGCTTGGATGTCACCAGTTTCTGCTCTTATTTACGTTGATAATATTCGCGATGCTTTTGTGAAATACGATCCTGAGAATGCTGATATTTATAAAGAAAATGCCGAAATTTATAAGCAGAGGATTAGTGCAATGATTGACCCAATCAGAACTGAATTGGAAGCATTGCCCAAAGATAAGCGTTGGCTTGTGACGAGTGAAGGTGCATTTAGTTATCTAGCCCGCGATTTTGATCTAAAAGAGCTTTACTTATGGCCAATTAACGCTGACCAGCAAGGGACACCGCAGCAGGTTAAGTATGTCATTGATATGGTTCGTAAATACAATATCCAAGCAGTTTTTTCTGAAAGCACGATTTCTCCTGCTCCTGCCAAACAGGTTGCGAGAGAAACAGGGGCTAAATATGGTGGTATTCTTTATGTCGATTCTTTGAGTGAGAAAAACGGTGAGGTGCCAACCTATATTGATTTACTACGTGTTACAAGCACACGTATTAGCAATGCTTTATTGGATGGAGTAAAAGGTCAATGACAGGATCTGGAATATTTTCCCAAGGAATAACAGTAACTTATCGTAATGGACACACAGCTTTACGTGAAGTGAATTTTGAAAGCCCAAAGGGCTCTATTACAGCATTGATTGGCGTTAATGGATCAGGTAAGTCAACATTGTTTAAAGCTATTATGGGATTTGTACGACCATCAAGAGGAAAGATTCGCATTTTTGGTCTACCTGTTGCAGAAGCTTTGAAAAAAAATCTTATTGCTTATGTTCCTCAGAGTGAGGATGTGGATTGGAATTTTCCTGTTCTTGTTGAAGATGTTGTTTTGATGGGGCGCTATGGCCATATGAATTTCTTTCGTTATGCACGAGCACAAGATTATGATGCTGTTCGCGTTGCGTTGGAACGTGTTGATATGTTGGAGTTTGCTAAACGTCAAATTGGTGAACTTTCTGGTGGACAGAAAAAACGCGTTTTTTTAGCGCGTGCTCTTGCGCAGCAAGCAAAAGCTATTCTATTGGATGAACCATTTACAGGGGTTGATGTTACCACAGAAGATAAAATCATAGCCTTATTGCAAGATTTACGTAAAGAAGGTGCTGTAATATTGGTTTCTACTCACAATTTAGGGTCTATTCGTGAGTTTTGTGATCACACAGTCTTAATAAAGGGGACAGTTTTAGCTTCCGGTTTAACTGAAGTTGTCTTTACGAAGAAAAATCTTGAGAAAACTTTTGGTGGCGCTTTGCACCATCATATTTTTGATTTTCAAAATACAAAAAAAAGTAGTGTTTTCATACAGGGAGAACGCTCTCTATTTTCTGAAGATATCCAAAGAGTGGAGCATGTTGCATGATTACTTGGTTGCTTGAACCCTTAAGTTACCAATACATGGTTAATGCGATGTGGGTTTCAGGGTTAGTTGGGTGTGTTTGTGCCTTTCTTTCTGCTTTTTTGATGTTGAAAGGGTGGTCGCTGATTGGTGATGCGCTTTCTCACTCTATTGTTCCTGGGGTTGCGGGAGCTTACCTTTTAGGATTACCTTTTTCGCTTGGAGCGTTTTTTTCTGGTGGGCTTGCTGCAGCAGCAATGTTCTTTTTTAATCAGCGGACAAAACTAAAAGAAGATACAATTATTGGTTTAATTTTTTCTTCCTTTTTTGCTTTTGGCTTGTTTCTTAAATCCTTAAAACCAATGGCTGTTAATATTGATACCATTGTTTTGGGAAATATTTTAGCAGTTAGTTCATCAGATATTGTACAATTGGCTTTTATTGGTTTTTTTTCTTTGCTTATATTAATTTTGAAATGGAAGGATCTTCTTGTTTCTTTATTTGATGAAACACATGCGCGTGCTATTGGATTAAATGTAAAGTTTTTAAAGATTCTCTTTTTTACGTTGCTTGCAGCTTGTACCGTTGCCGCTATGCAAACAGTTGGAGCGTTCTTGGTCATTTGTCTTGTTGTTACGCCTGGAGCTACAGCTTACCTTTTAAGTGATCGTTTTATAAATGTTGTCGTTATTGCTGTTATGCTTGGAACATTCACAAGCGTATTAGGTGTTTATGTGAGTTATTTTTTGAATGCGCAAACAGGTGGTGTTGTTGTTCTTTTTCAGGCATTTCTGTTTATTTTAGCTTTTATTTTTGCTCCTAAATACGGGTTTATTGCTGCGCGCTTACGTATAAAAGCGGCAAAAAAGGTGTGATGTTATAATGATTGATCAATTACTACTTCCTTTTCAGTTTTCTTTTATGCTTAAGGGCATGCTTATTGTCATGATTCTTTCTGTTCCGATGGCAATGCTTTCTTGTTTTCTTATTTTGAAAGGATGGGCGCTTTTAGGCGATGCCATTTCTCATGCAGTTTTTCCTGGTGTCGTTGTTGGTTATATGGCATCGTCGTCGGTAATAACGTTTTTGACTTTTGTGCCATTTGCTTGGCTTCAGAGTATGCGTCCGGCTAATGTTACAATGGCTTTGATTACTTGCGGTGCTTTTATTGCGGGCATGGTTTGTGTGCTTGCAACAGGTTTTTTAGGAAGCAATAGTCGTATCAAGCAAGATACAGTAATGGGTGTTGTTTTTTCATCTATGTTTGGTTTGGGACTTGTTTTGGCAACGGCTATTTATAGTAGTTTAGATTTAAATCATATTTTATTTGGTAATCTCTTAGGCGTTAACTGGCTTGATATTACACAGACTGCTATAATTTCTGTGATTGTTACATTTGTTCTGGGAGTAAAGTGGCGCGATTTTATGCTGTATGTTTTTGATTCAATTCAAGGTCGTGCAGTGGGGTTGCCTATATCAGCACTCCATTATACTCTTTTAACGATGATTTCTCTCACTATTGTTGCTGCTTTGAAAGCTGTTGGAATTGTACTCGTTATTTCTTTATTAATAGCGCCGGGAGCAATTGCTTATATTGTCACGAAGCGCTTTTCTTTTATGCTGATAATCTCTATATTTGTTGCAGCTTTGTCTGGTTTTTTGGGTGTTTATTTAAGCTTATTTCTTGGTTCTGATTCTGCTTCTACGATTGTATTGATTTTGACACTGATTTTTATAGTCATTTTCATATCAGTTTTTTTTCGTCAGGTTAGGGTTCAGGAGATATAAATGTAATGAAAATGATGCATATCAGATATGCATTTTTATGTATTGTTTTTAACGTTTATTTTAACTACAATAATTTTGCTGGGCCGTTTCCTCCTAGTGCTTAGCCGTTGGGTGCAGTATAATTCTCCTCCCCCCCCCAAAAAAAAAGACTGCATTCGTAATTGAGAGGCTGCGTTGATTTGCTGTGCAGCCTTTTTATTTTTCTTTCTTGAAAATTTTAAAGTGATTTTTATATTGCATAGGCTGTTTTATACTGTGGAAGAAGTTGTCACAGGAAATATATTTACGCATAAAGCAGTGTTGAGATCTATTTGTGTACTAAAGTATGCGAAAAGCAAGAAAATATATAATAGTCTTTCGTAAAGGAAAATAGCACTCAAGGATGGAAAAAAATTTTAAGACATCTCATCTTTTACGTATTTGCACTTTTATACTTGGTTGGGCAATGATTGTATTGAGTGTTATCGGTATAGTGTTACCTATTATGCCAACTGTACCTTTTTTGTTAATTGCATCATGGTGTTTTGCTCGTTCATCATCACGTTTTCACCGTTGGTTGCATAATCATCGTGTTTTTGGATCTGCTATTAAGCAATGGGAAGAGAAGAGGGCTATTTCCACATTTATTAAAATTTTTGCGGTGATAAGTATGGGGGCTGGTTTTTTATCCTTTTGGGTTATGGTGCATCCTGCTTTGTGGTTTGCCTTATTGGTTGCGGCGGTTTTGATGGTGATTGCCATTTACATTATGACGCGTCCATCTTCATAATGTTAGCAATAAAAGACTTGGTTAACTAAATACTCTTTTTATCCTTGCTGGTTTGTTAGACTTACTTAACAAAGGTTTTTTTCTAAAAATTTAAGGATAATGTCTCTATACAAAAGGTGTATATTAGATAATCAGTTTTTTAGAATTGTTCTCTGGATGAAATGATATGGTTGTGCAAGAATTTATTAACAGAAAGAATTGGGTATGAATATCTTAAGAAAATACTTGTTAAGTCACTTTTACTAACATGGATAGGTCAAATGATAGATAGGTATTATTTTTATTGCTGCTGAGAGGATCTGCATCTGATTACTAGATTATCCAGCAGTGATTTATTTTGTAATCGTTTATCTTTAAGTTTTGTACAAATGGGCTTACAATTAAGTCCTTATAGGTCTAGCAACACGTTCTTTGTTACCAAAAAAATTGAGATAACGTTGTACTTCTTTTAAGTTACCGATAGTTTTTTTAGGATTATCCGATAGTTTTACGGTTGGCCTACCGTTGGCGTGAGTGACTTTACAAACCAGAGAGAGAGCATCAAAGGCTGCAATTTCTTGGGGTGCACAGTCTGCAAAATCATTAGTAAGATCTGTTCCCCATCCAAAACTCATGCGTACTCTACCATGGAAATGGTGATAGGTTTTTTCAATTGTATTGACATCAAGAGCATCAGAAAAAATCAATAATTTTTCTCGTGGATCTTTCCCTTTTTCTTTCCACCATTTAATAATACGTTCACCGCCTTCAATGGGAGGAGCGCTATCAGGTCTGAAACCTGTCCAATCAGATACCCAATCTGGCGCATTGCGTAAAAATGCTTCTGTACCAAAAGTATCAGGCAAAACAATAAGAAGATTTCCACCATAATAGCGATTCCAATCTTGTAAGACTTGGTAAGGGGCGTTACGCAATTCATTATCACTATTTGTGAGAGCAGCAATAACCATGGGCAATTCGTGTGCATTGGTCCCAATGGCTTCTAAATCTGTATCCATGGCAAGAAGGACATTGGAAGTTCCAGTAAAAGAATCGCCAATACCTTCTTTTAATGCTTCAATACACCAACGTTGCCATAAAAAAGAATGACGGCGTCTTGTACCAAAGTCAGATATTTTAATATTGGGTAATTTTTTAAGACGTTCAACTTTACTCCACATTTTTGCTTTAGCGCGTGCATAGAGTACATCAAGAGTAAAGCGATCTAGTTTTTTCATAGCGGCACGTGAACGTAATTCACTGATGATAGCAAGAGCAGGAATTTCCCACATGGAAGTGTAGGGCCACGAACCATGAAAATGAAGAATATACTGGCCGTCTTTGTGGGTTAGTTCGTATTCTGGGAGTTGAAAATTCTCAAGCCAATGAAGAAAATCTGGTTCAAAAATTTGTTTCCGTCCATAAAATGTATTACCAGCAAGCCATATCATTTCTTTTTTAGTAAAACGTAAACTAAGAGCGTGATCAAGTTGAGCACGTAGCTCGTCCTCATCAATATCATCGGCAAGACGTATTGTTTTGGTGCGGTTGATGAGGGAGAAAGTAACATTTACATTTGGATAAAGCCCCCAAATCATCTGTACCATAAGAAGTTTATAAAAATCTGTATCAAGAAGTGAGCGAATAATTGGATCCAGTTTCCAAGTATGGTTGTAAACACGTCTAGCAATATCTGGGTGATTCATAACCCGTTTTCTTTCAGTCTTGTGGAATCTAAAATTACTATATACTAAAGCGATTAATATAGAGAATGCAAAAGTTATAAAAACTCTATAGCTTTGAGAAAGAGTAAACAAGATTTTTATTTTTTCTATTTTTAAGTTTTAAGACTGTGTACGATTTCATGTTCTCCGTGTTCTCAAAGGTAAGATCTAAACAAGTCCAATGCTTACCTCTGGAGAAATATCCAGAAGAGTAATTATGATGAGGAAAATCTTTAGAGGAGAAGTGTGTCATTTCTGTAGATATTGTGTGAGTTCGAATCAACTTTGAAAAACTCACTATTTCACATAAAATAGAATCTAAAAAAACTGATTACTTCAAACTGTACTCTCTAATTAACATTCTTAATAACTTTAAGAGCATGAATAATATTGCCTATGATTACACTATCTGTTGCTTAATGAGCATTCTCATTGGTTGTTACAATCTTCAGGTTATTATTTTTAGTAATTGCTTTTTAAGCTCGGTTAATGCTGTTCTTGAATCTACGGATGTAATGTGCAGATGATAAAATAAATGCACTGAAAAATTTGAGTCAGCAATTAATTTTTCATACAGAGCAAAAAGAGCATGCGACTTTGTTTTATTTTCTACAAGATAAATAGTATCAGCTGCTTTAGGGGTATGATGATGCAGGTGTTGTGCTTGTTCAATACGCAATGAAAGGCGCCGAATATTTCGTTTAATAGTAACTGCATGATTGAAGGTAGAGCTCATAATTCATAAATTTTTAAGGCAAAAACTTTTTGAAATCTATTGGCTGTAGCAGTGAGTGTTTTTTAGAAAATTCATATTCGATTTATAGGTTAAATAAAGAGAGTATATAACTTTGTTTTGTTTTAATGGGATCAACAGGAGTAAAATTTTTAACTTGAGTTTTTGTTAATGTAGGTACTGGCGTAGTCTCAGCTTTATTTTGTAAGTATTTCCAACATATGCTGCCAAAGATTGATACGGTATATTTAAGGTTGGATTTTTTCTTAAAATTTCTTTTAGAGATTATCCCTCTTCAATAAGATTTAGAGTTATATCTTTATTTGTTAAAAGTACTACACGAAATTCCCCCAATTGTTTTTCCTTTTTATTGAACTTTCAAAATCTTATAAAATATTTTTTAAAAATCGATATTTATGTTTCTTATTAAGTCTTTTTCAAAAGATTTTAAAAATTCTTAGAAATTTTTTTACAAAAATTATGGCAAGATACTATAGCGGCTCTTGAAATCATTAAAGAAATTCATAGAGATATGAAAGTCGTAAGGCGTTCTATATCTTATGCTGTTTTGTTTACTCAATCAGAGGTCGTCGCAAAATCTACGACTGCTGCTTTATATTATATCAATTCAAGAGCAATCCAAAAATCGATGTTTTTAAAACAAAAATAAACGAACGTGATGTGTTTTCTGCAATTTTTGCAACTGATAGTTCTTATAGCAACCTTAATTTAAAAGAAACCAATAACTTAGAAATTGTGATTGGTAATGTTAAATCATTGGCTTCAGAAGTTATCACAAAACTAAAATTAGCTCAAAAGAAAGGAAATTAAATAATCACTAATGAAAGAAATCCATTGAATTTTTCTGATCTTGAAGATTTTTAAACACGAGAAAGTGTATCTATTAAATACACTACAAAATGCAAAAAAATAGATACAACAAAAGAGTTTCCAAGCTGTGAAAAGTCAGATGATGAACAGATAAATATAAAAGCTAACGCGGCTACCATCTATCGTTTTGGTACTATGGCTAAAAAAGGTCGTTATTGTCATAGTGAATTTTGGGAAATTCTTATGAATGCTTATGAGAAAAAGGTGATGCTATAATAAGTAATAATAAAAAGTGCTCGTCTTTTTACATTTGCTATGCGAAGCAACATAAAGGGGAGGGAACGCGCTTCTATATAGCGCTGTAGTGACCGACTGATACGGGTAAGCTAAAGCATTAACGAAAATAATAGTTTTCCATAACCAAATTTATCTATCAGGACGCAAAGCGGACTGTAATCAACTTTTATCTTTGCCTTTAATAGGTACAATCAGACATGGCTTTAGTCCATGTCTCTGGCTTAACTTGAAGCAGCGCTTTATTCTTTAAAGAAAGAGAAAAATTGTTTTCGTTGTTATTTTTTTTGTATAGTTGCAAAATAAATTTTATAGTGAAAATTAAAGCGAATTAACAATATGGGGGGAACAATTGGTTAGAATAAAAGCAAAAAATTAGTTTCTAAAAATATGAAAAAATTTTTTAATTATCATTGGTAGTTTTTATTATTAAGTTTTTGTATTTTTGTGAAAAATATTAATGTGATGTAATGGCTTAGGTTATCATCAAAGGGCTAGAGTTTTTTAAGAAGGGGAAATATGAAAAATTGAGAAAAGAATGGAGACCAAAATGTTCACTTTGTTTTTCCGTGAAGCCAACTAAAAATTGTAAAAATTTATTACAAGCAGATACCGAATTATTTTTCTCAGGAGAACTTGTCAATTCACGCTCAGGAGAAGGATTTTAAAAGAGCGATTTTAAAACGATAGAATCTGAATCTTGAATAATAATTGAGTTTTTGGTTGATGGGTGTCTGTAGAGGAATTTTTTCTCCAGGCACATGCGAATTTTCACTAAATTGGGATTTATTGTCATTACATTTAAAGAAATTTCCTGTTGTTAAACGGATATAATAACGCGTTACTTCGGTTACACCATACTTAGCAACTAAGACGATGCCATGATCCATTAGCATAACTTTATAGGTCAAATTTACGCTAGGATTTTGAGATTTTTCTGGTGTGTCTATATAAAGAACCTCATAGCCATTTTGCTGAAAAATATTGATTAACAGAGAAGTAAATTTATCGTCTGTTTCATTTGCTTTCACGATAAGTATGGTTGTTGCAGATGGTAAAGGGTCTCTAAGATAGCGAACAAAATCACTAGAAATTAATTTGATATCATTTTCTGTAATGCTTTGGTCAATATAATTATCCAAAAAATTCATTTTTTCAAATAACAATATTTACTGTTGATGGAATTTTTGTACAAAGAGAAAATAATCCTGAAAGTGTATCATCCAATGCTTGACCTCCAGTGATAATTGTCTGGATGATTACATTCTTTTTAGCATCGGCTGGTATATCAAAAGCTTCATTTTCTTGTAGATAATAAGCTAAAGGTAAAAATGTTGTTGCCCTGTTATCAATAACATATTGGCAATCAGAATTAAGCAATTCTTCCATGAGGGCATCAAAATTACGAGGAATTATTGCACTTTTCTGGAGAAGTTCTAAATGCTTTACATTAAAATTTTTATAGTTGGCAAAAGTTTGATTGACTGGATCGGTATCAATCGCTTTAACGTCTGCTTTATTTTCTAGTAAATATTACATCACAAGACTAACTACAAGAGATTTCCCTACCCCGCCTTCTCCTTGCAGGATCATGTGAATATTTGTCATACTATATCCTTTAATTTTTTGTTTGGATTTTGCTTAAATGTAAGTGACTTTTATTAGGATAAATAGATTTTTGTTTTTTTAGAAAAAATACTTCATGAAAGATATTGTCTATAAGATTCTATTATTATTCAATTATGTGGCTTTGTATATTTAATAGGTTGTAAATAGCTTTATCATTAGTAATGAGTAATTCATAAAATAATTAAACTTCTTGTTTTTATTTAAAAGTATTTGCAATTTTTTATGAGATAATTGAAGAAGCAATCAGATAATTTCTTTGAACAATAAAAAAGACCACTCATTTTTGGAGTGGCCTTAATTGTAATAATTTTTAATAGTTTGAATACTAGTCTTTTTCTTGTTTTTTCAAAGCTGCACCAAGAATATCGCCAAGAGAAGCACCTGAATCTGTAGAACCATACTGTGCAACGGCTTCTTTTTCCTCTGCAATTTCTAAAGCTTTTATAGATACTGAGAGTTTACGTGTTTTTTTATCAAATGCAGTAATGCGGACATCTACTCTCTGACCAATTGCAAAGCGCTCAGGACGCTGTTCATCACGATCACGAGCTAAGTCAGCACGGCGAATGGTCGTTTCAAGATTATGGTCAATCAATTTTACATCAATATCATTGTCATTAATTGCGGTAACTTCACATGTTACGACAGCACCTTTTCGAAGTTCACCGGAGGCTGCAGCTTCTCCAACTTTATCATTGGAAAGTTGTTTAATTCCAAGAGAAATACGCTCTTTTTCAATATCAACATCAAGAACCACAGCTTTAACGATATCACCTTTATTGTAAGTATCGATGACTTGTTCGCCAGGACGATTCCAATCAAGATCAGAGAGATGAACCATGCCGTCAACATCGCCTTCAAGGCCAATGAAAAGACCAAATTCTGTTTTGTTTTTGACCTCTCCTTCAACTTGCGAATTTACAGGAAATTTATTTGCAAAAGCGACCCATGGATTTTCAAATGTTTGCTTTAGGCCTAAAGAAATACGTCGTTTAGAAGGATCAATTTCAAGAATAACTACCTCCACTTCTTGTGATGTGGATAAAAGTTTTCCTGGATGAACATTCTTCTTTGTCCAACTCATTTCAGAAACGTGAATCAATCCTTCAATTCCTGGCTCTATTTCAACGAAACCACCGTAATCAGTAATGTTGGTTACAGCACCAGTAATTTTTTTACCAATTGGATACCTAACACTGATGCTTTCCCAAGGATCATTTTCCAACTGTTTCATGCCAAGAGAGATACGGTGTGTATCTTGATTGATGCGAATAATTTGGACTTTAATAGTTTGACCAATTGTAAGGACTTCAGATGGATGGTTAACACGTCGCCAAGCCATATCTGTGACGTGTAAGAGGCCATCAATTCCACCAAGGTCAACAAAGGCACCATAATCCGTGATATTTTTAACAACACCCTCAACAATTTGGTTTTCTTCAAGGTTTTGTACGATTTCTGAACGTTGCTCAGCACGGCTTTCTTCTAAAATAGTACGACGTGAGACAACAATATTACCACGACGACGATCCATTTTTAAAATTTCAAAGGATTGTGAATTGTGCATTAAAGGTGAGACATCACGAATGGGGCGAATATCAACTTGGCTGCGAGGCAAGAAAGCAACAGCACCATCAAGATCAACTGTAAAACCTCCTTTTACTTGGCTAAAGATAACTCCATCGACGCGTGCGCCAGCATTGAATTTTTCTTCCAAACGAATCCAGCTTTCTTCGCGCCGTGCTTTTTCACGCGATAAAACAGCTTCACCCATCGCATTTTCAATGCGCTCAACATAAACTTCAACTTCATCGCCAACTTGCAAGGAGCCATCTTTTCCTTTAGCTCCAAATTCTTTGAGTGGAATACGTCCTTCGACTTTAAGTCCAGCATCAATGATAGCCATGTCTTTTTCAATTGCAATGACATGACCCTTAACAACGGATCCTTCATTAAGATCATTTGTTTGAAAGGATTTCATTAGAAGGGCTTCAAAATCCGCTGTTGTGGGATTGTATTGTGACATAAAAACTCCTGATACACACCTTTATTTTAAAGGTGTAAGCGCTAGGTTAGTGTTGATATAGGGTAAGTTCTTGCCTTTTTTCTCAATATAGAAAGAAAAATTAGCGCTAGGCTAGAAATTACCAAAACGACTTCATCTAACTGCATACGCTTTTATGATGGGATCAATAAAAGTGCATGCAGTTACGAATGCCGCTTCTATACTCAATTCTGACGTATCAAGCAAGTGGGCGTTTTTTGCTGGTTTTAGCGGGCTTTGTTTGCGGTTCATATCACGACTATCACGTTGTTTAAGATTGACGAGGATTTCATTATAATTTGCTTGGACTCCTTTTTTCAAAATCTCTTGATAGCGACGTTTTGCACGTGTTTGAACGTTGGCTAGAATATAGAGTTTAATATCTGCATGAGGGCATACAACAGTTCCAATATCACGGCCGTCAAGTACACTGCCTGGCAGAGTTTTAGCAAAGTCACGCTGTTTTGTAACAAGAATTTCGCGCACAGCTGGTATGAGCGCTATTTTTGAAGCCGCTTCTCCAAGTTCATGAGAAGACAAAACATTTGGATCTAAAGTATTAAAATCGAGTGCTATAGCACAAGCAACAGCATTTTTTTCATCATCAAAAGATAATTTTTTGCGTAAAAGCGCATGTGCAACACCACGATAAGTGAGGCCGGTATCTAAATGGTGAAGATGATAATGAGCAGAAATTTTTCGTGCTAATGTCCCTTTACCAGATGCTGCTGGTCCATCAATTGCAATAACAAAAGGTTTCAAGAAATTTGTCCCCCTAGTTGTTGCATGAAAGGGATAAATTCTGGAAAGCTGGTGGCTATCATGCGTTTATCATCAATAGTAACAGGTTTTTCTGATGCTAGTCCAAAAACAAGAAAACACATAGCAATTCGATGATCAAGATGTGTAGTGACATGTCCACCACCCAATCCTTTTGAGGAATTTTTTCCATGAACAATGAGAAAATCTTTACCCTCTTCACAGTTTACATGATTAATTGTTAGTCCTTGAGAAATAGCAGATAGTCGATCTGATTCTTTAACACGCAACTCTTCAATTCCTAACATAACTGTTTTACCTTCAGCAAAGGCCGCTGCTACTGCTAAAACTGGATATTCATCAATCATGGATGGAGCTCGTTCTTTGGGGATAGTTATGCCTTTTAGAATTGATGATTGGACTCGCATATCGGCAACATCTTCTCCACCTGTTTGGCGTTGATTCAATAGTTCAATATTGGCACCCATTTCCCATAATGTTTCGATAAGCCCCATTCGAGAATTATTTATAAGAACATTTTCAATAATGATATCAGAATCTTCTACAAGGAGAGCTGCTATCAATGGGAAAGCCGCAGAAGAAGGGTCACCCGGAACATCAATAGTTTGCCCGGTCAGGTGTGGTTGGCCATTCAAGTGAATAAAACTTACACCTTCTGTATTGATTTCTACTTCAATCTCAGCTCCAAACGCTTTTAACATTTTTTCAGTGTGGTCTCGAGTGCGAATCGGTTCAATAACAGTTGTTGTCCCGGCTGTATTAAGTCCAGCAAGTAGGATTGCTGATTTAACTTGGGAAGAAGCCATTGGAATACGGTAGCGAATCGGATTAGCCATTTTCGGCCCATAAAGCGTTAAAGGGAGATGATTGCCGTGTGTTGCTTCAATTTCAACGCCCATTAAACGTAATGGGTCGAGGATACGTCCCATTGGGCGTTTTGTTAGAGAGGCATCTCCGATAAAAGTTGTTTTCATATGATATGGACCAACTAATCCCATAACTAGGCGAGCACCTGTTCCAGCATTGCCAAAATCTAAAGGTTTTTGTGCAGTTAAGAGACAGCCATTTCCTGTCCCATGAATGATCCAGAGACCTTTTTTCCTATGAATACAAGCACCCATAGCTTGCATAGCAGCGGCTGTATTGAGAACATCATCGCTTTCAAGTAGTCCGTGAATATGTGTTTTTCCACTTGCTAATCCTCCCAATATAAGAGACCTATGAGAGATTGATTTATCTCCCGGTATTTTAATTTTTCCAGAAAGACTAGTAGATTTATAGGCAGTGATGGGTATTGCTTTTTGCATAGAAACTCTATTTAGCTCTATCTACATTCTTATTAAATCGACATCCTTTAACACATGCTTTAAACGGCGTCATGAGGAAATCCACGTGGAACGGTATATTTATCTTTTGACAAAGACATTATTTTTTGATTAAGCACCATAAAATTTATCTTTTAATGGAATTATAGTTAATTAAAGGGGTACGGTTCATGGCAAAACAGGATCTTGGAACTAAGCGTATTGATCCAGAAACGGGAAAGAAGTTTTATGATCTTAATCGCGACCCTATTGTATCGCCTTATACAGGAATTTCTTATCCGCGTTCTTATTTTGAGGTTGCTGCAGCTGAAGCAAATAGTGAAGAAGATGTTGACACTGAAGAGCTTGATACAGCACTTGAAAAATCTGCCTTTATGCTTCTTGAAGAAGATGTTGACGATGCTAAAGATGATGATCTCCCTGATTTGGAGAATAGTGATGTTGATCTCGGTGATGACGATGATACATTTTTGTCTCACGATGAAGATGATGAGAATGATGACGTTGCTGATATTCTCGGAGGTGGTGTTTCGACCGATGACGATTCTTAAGAGAAGTAATAAGATATTTTCTTTTCATTGAATGTAAATTCTTCTTGATCTTCAATTTTTCTCGTTCTACAAAATTCTCCCTAAGGTTGTTGACTGACTTAAGGGAGATATTTCTTTATGTGGGGCTATAGCTCAGCTGGGAGAGCGCTTGCATGGCATGCAAGAGGTCAGCGGTTCGATCCCGCTTAGCTCCACCAAAAAAATCAAGATATTTGCTCAATAAAGCGTTTGCTTTTATAAGAAAGGATTTGTGCGCTGATGGAGAGCACTATACTTTCTATGACAATTTCTTCTTATATTTTCCAATAATTTTATAACGCACTTATACTCAATTATGTGTTATGCATTAATCTAAAGATTTCTGTATAGCGGGAAATGGTTATTGCTTCTATCAATGATTACTAGATAATTTTTCTTAAGAAAATTTTATTGGCTTATGAATAATAGCTGTCCCATGTTGAGTTGAAACACACATTAACAATTTTGTGATTTAAATGTTTTCTATAAGAGGATTTTTTTATTTTTGGGATTGGATTGTAACACAATGACCCAAATGGAATTATTTGAGGGGAAAAAATGTTTTCTTACCGTTCAAGAATATCAACTCACGGACGTAATATGGCAGGGGCTCGCGGTCTTTGGCGCGCGACAGGGATGAAAGATTCTGATTTTGGTAAACCCATCATTGCGATCGCTAATTCTTTTACACAATTTGTGCCAGGGCATGTACATTTAAAAGATCTTGGACAGTTGGTTGCACAAGAGATAACGATGGCCGGTGGTGTTGCGAAGGAGTTTAATACAATTGCTGTAGATGATGGAATTGCTATGGGACACGATGGAATGCTTTATTCTTTGCCTTCACGTGAAATTATTGCTGATTCTGTTGAATATATGGTCAATGCCCATTGTGCTGATGCACTAGTTTGTATTTCTAACTGTGATAAAATTACGCCTGGGATGTTAATGGCTTCTTTACGGTTAAATATTCCAACAATTTTTGTTTCAGGTGGTCCTATGGAGGCTGGCAAGATTAAATGGAAAAATCAAGAGCTGCACGTTGACTTAGTTGATGCGATGATTGCTGCAGCTTCTGAATATAATTCAGAAGAAGAAGTTGCTGAAATGGAGCGTGCGGTTTGTCCTACATGTGGCTCTTGTTCAGGAATGTTTACAGCAAATTCTATGAATTGTCTTACAGAAGCATTAGGGCTTTCTCTTCCTGGAAACGGATCTATGTTAGCAACACATGCAGATCGTCGAATGCTTTTTGAAGAAGCAGGACGAAAAATTGTTGCCTTGGCTAAGCATTATTACGAAAAAGGTGATGAAACCGTTTTACCGCGTTCTATTGCTTCGCGGAAGGCTTTTGAAAATGCAATGACAGTGGATATTTCTATGGGGGGATCAACCAATACTGTGCTACATCTTTTAGCAGCAGCGCAAGAAGGTGAGGTAGATTTTACCATGGCGGATATTGATCGTCTTTCGCGCCGGGTTCCTGTTTTATGTAAGGTTGCACCTGCTGTTGCTAATGTACACATGGAGGATGTTCACCGCGCGGGTGGTATTATGGGGCTTTTAGGTGAATTGGATGCAGCTGGTCTCATTGATACATCTGTTTATACTGTTCATGCGAAAACGATGAAAGAAGCCCTTCGTCGCTGGGATGTGAAACAGGTTAATGAGCCAGCAATTCATGAATTTTATCGTGCAGCACCAGGTGGTATTCCAACGCTGACAGCTTTTAGTCAAGTTTGTCGTTATAATAGTCTTGATCTGGATCGTGAAAAAGGTGTGATTCGAGATGTTAAACACGCATATTCGCAAGATGGAGGATTAGCCGTTCTTTACGGAAATCTTGCGAAAGATGGCTGTATTGTGAAAACAGCAGGCGTTGATCAATCCATTTTAACTTTTAGGGGGCCAGCAAAAATTTTTGAAAGCCAAGAGTCTGCTGTTTCGGCGATTTTAACAAACAAAATTAAGTCAGGTGATATCGTTTTAATTCGCTATGAAGGTCCACGTGGTGGACCTGGAATGCAGGAAATGCTCTACCCAACGAGTTATCTTAAGTCTAAAGGATTAGGAAAGGCTTGCGCACTTATAACAGATGGTCGCTTTTCAGGAGGAACTTCAGGACTTTCGATTGGACATATTTCACCAGAGGCTGCTGAAGGCGGAGAAATTGCTTTAGTAGAAGAGGGTGACATAATAGAAATTGATATTTCTAACCGTACCATAAACATGTTAGTTGATGATATTGATATTATGCACCGTCGTGCTAAAATGGAAAAAAAAGGAAAGGCGGCGTGGAAACCAATTGAAGAGCGTAAGCGTAAAGTTTCAAAAGCTCTTAAAGCTTATGCCGCTATGACAACTTCCGCTGCAAAGGGTGCTGTTCGTAATGTTTTATAGGTAAAGAAGTTTTCTTAAAGAAGGTAAATAATATTTTTGCAGTACTTTCATATTTTTTTACAATATTCTAAATTCTAAGCATATGGTTTATTAGTTTAGCGAGGTATTTCAATTCATTGCCAATATAGCTTTAGGGTTGATATAGATTTTGTTATTTTACATTGAAACTAAATATATTAGAGGGTGTTTTGCGCAAGTTTTTCCTCTTTATACTTTGCAGATATAGAGAGTGCAGTAAATATAATAGTCAGTGAGAATAATCAAAAAACACTGCCTTGAATTTTTCTATCAGAGATTACTTTTTTCAAGTTGTTTGAGACGATAAAGTGCTTCTAAAGCATCTTTAGGAGAAAGTTCGTCAGGGTGGATATCTTTTAAAGCTTCATGAAGTGCGCAATGTTTGTTTGTTTTTTCATTGGTAAAAGATGTTTCTTTCAAGGAAAACAGAGGTAAATCATCAATTAACTTATGTCGTTTTCCAACTATGTCGCTTTGTTCTAATTGATGCAAAACATCTGTAGCACGCGTAATAACTGCTGGAGGAAGCCCAGCAAGCTTTGCAACTTGTACTCCGTAAGATCGATCAGCAGCTCCTTGTGTGACTTCATGCAGAAAAATGACATCGCCATTCCAATTATTGACTTTCATTGTTACATTATGAAGGCGATCAAGCTTTTCGGTAAGTGTTGTCATTTCATGAAAATGTGTGGCGAGGATAGCACGACAGTGATTAACCTCATGAAGATACTCAACTGTTGCCCACGCAATTGAAAGTCCATCAAAGGTTGATGTACCTCGTCCGATTTCATCCAGAATAACGAGGGAATGGCTACTTGCATGATTAAGAATTGTTGCAGTTTCAACCATTTCCATCATAAAGGTTGAGCGTCCCCGAGCAAGATCATCAGAAGCACCAACACGGCTAAATAAACGGTCAACAACACCGATATGTGCTGCGGTTGCTGGAACGAAAGAGCCCATTTGCGCCATAATAGCGATGAGAGCATTTTGCCGTAAAAAAGTTGATTTTCCTCCCATATTTGGCCCCGTCAATAACCAAATTGCTGCATATTTATGTTTTTCTTGTACAGAGAGATTGCAGTTATTAGCAACAAAAGGGGCTGCTATTTGCTTTCGTAATGCTTGCTCGACCACAGGATGACGGCCTGCGGTGATATGAAAAGTAAGTGACTGATCAACTTTGGGACGGCAATATCCTTGTTCTTCTGCTAAGTGCGCTAAAGCAACGGATACATCTAAAACGGCAAGTGCTTCAGCGGCTTTACGAATGAAATCAACCTGCTCTGTAATTTCGTTAACAAGAGTATCAAAAATTTCCAGCTCAAGAGTCATGGCGTGGCTGGCTGCATGAGCAATGCGGCTTTCAAGTTCGGCCAGCTCTGTTGTTGTAAAACGCATAGCGTTTGCCATTGTTTGTCGGTGAATAAAACGTGCTTTTGCTTGCGGGGTGTCGGTGAGGGCAGATGCTTGTAAATTGGTTACTTCAATGAAGTAGCCTAATATGTTGTTATGCTTTATTTTGAGTGTTTTAATGTCTGTCTCTCGAATATATTGTGCTTGAAGTTCTGCAATAACACGGCGAGATTCATCGCGCAGAGCACGCATTTCATCAAGCTCTTTGTGGTAATGAGGGCGAATAAAACCACCATCACGTTTAAGCAGTGGAAGATCATCGGCTAATGCTTGTTTTAAATGCAAATGCAAAGCAGCAGGTAAATGTGAAAAAACCTGCTGTATATCGCTTATTTCTTGAGGAAGCAATTGATTGTCAAGAAGTTGGTTGAGTTCACGAATAATTTCAAAGCCACGTTGAATTGCAGCCATGTCACGTGGTCCTCCTCGTCCAAGAGCTAAACGTGAAACTGCTCGGGGCATATCTGGTCCCCCTTTTAAAATGAGCTTTATACCTTCTGCAAGAGATGTATTCTGCATAAAAAAAGTAATCGAATCTAAGCGTTCATCAATAGCTGCAGGTGTAGTTAGAGGAGCAATTAAGCGGTCAACAAGAAGACGTGATCCTCCTCCTGTAACGGTACGATCAATAGCTTTTAATAGACTTCCATCACGTTGACCTGATGTTGTTCGAACAAGCTCAAGATTTAATCTAGTAGCTGCATCAATAAAAAGGGTTGCACTTTCGTTTTGTCGTTCAGGGCGCATAAGAGGAGGGCGATGAGAAATTTGCGTTTTTTCAATATAACGAATAGCCGCAGCGATTGCAGAAAGTTCTGGACGTGAATAATCAGCAACACCTTCAAGAGTTGAAAGTTTAAAATAGTCGCAGATTTCGCGTTCAGCTGTGATTGTGTCAAAAAGATTCGCTGGCTGAGGAGAAATGATGCGATCAAGAACATTAAAAAGCGACTTGTGAGATTTATCGTGAAAAAAGGAATCAGCTACAATAATTTCTTGTGGATCTACACGCATAATGTCTGCCAAAAGTTTTTCATGGCGACTTTCTGTTACACGAAATATACCTGTTGAGATGTCAATCCAAGAAAGAGCAAATTCTTCTCCGTCGCTAGTTTTTATACGAGAAAGCGTCATTAGATAGTTTGCACGCGTTGGATCAAGAAGTTTTTCTTCTGTTATGGTTCCAGGTGTGACAAGACGAACAACATCACGTCGAACGACTGATTTTGCTCCGCGTTTTTTAGCTTCTGTTGGGCTTTCTGTTTGTTCACAAACCGCGACGCGGTAACCACAAGAAATTAGTTTTTGCAAATAATCATCTGCAGCATGAACTGGAACACCACACATGGGGATATCTTTACCCAAATGTTTACCGCGCGTTGTGAGTGTGATTCCTAAAGCCTGAGAGGCCTCAACTGCATCATCAAAAAATAATTCGTAGAAATCACCCATACGATAAAAGAGAAGAGAATCGTGATTGATTGCTTTGATTTCTATATATTGCTCCATCATGGGTGTGAGGCGTTCCCGATTTTGAGCAGATGAGGATGCGATATTTGGGATTAAATCATTGTTCTTGTCAGTCTTTTTATACATTTTTAAGCATTTATTTATTTCAATAGAGGGTTTTGTAGCTTTTTTATTTGCTTCAATATTTATTTTCACTATCTCTGTATTGGAGCGTATGGCTATAGCTGTTTAATAAGCATAGCGATTTCTGGCGTATGAAGCAAATTTTAAAATCAGATAATTACACATATTGTCAAACAGAGTTTACACTGTTTTTGAGAGAGTTAAGTGAGATGAAAAAAAGTGATCAGGATCAGAAAACGTATCAAACGGCTTATACTACCAGTGAGCAGGAGGCCCTTGATTTTCATAGCCGTGGTCGGCCTGGAAAGCTTGAAATTATTGCAACAAAATCGCTGGAAACACAGCATGATTTAGCACTTGCTTACTCGCCAGGTGTCGCTGTTCCAGTTAAAGCAATTGCTCAAAATCCAGATTTGGCTTATGACTATACGGCAAAGGGGAATCTTGTCGCTGTTATATCAAATGGAACCGCTATCTTAGGTCTAGGAAATTTAGGTGCATTGGCATCTAAACCAGTGATGGAAGGAAAAGCAGTACTTTTTAAGCGTTTTGCGGATATTGATTCAATTGATTTGGAAATTGATACGAATGATACGGAAAGTTTTATCAATCTTGTGCGTCATTTAGAGCCTTCTTTTGGTGGCATAAATCTTGAAGATATTAAGGCACCAGAGTGTTTTATAATTGAGAGTCGCTTACGTGAGATCATGAATATTCCTGTTTTTCATGATGATCAACACGGTACCGCAATCATTGTCGCTGCTGGCGTGATTAATGCCTTGTATTTAACAGGGCGTGATATGCAGAATACACGGTTAGTCTGTAATGGCGCTGGTTCTGCTGGGATTGCTTGTATTGAACTCGTGAAGGCGATGGGATTTCGGCCTGAAAACATCATATTATGCGATACGCAAGGCGTTGTCTATGAAGGTCGTGAAGAGGGAATGAATCAGTGGAAATCTGCTCATGCTATTCGGACAGATAAACGCACGCTTGCTGAAGCAATGGAAGGTGCAGATATGTTTTTCGGAGTTTCTGCTAAAGGTGCTGTTACCCCAGAAATGGTAAAATCTATGGCACCTCAGCCGATCATTTTTGCTATGGCCAATCCCGATCCAGAAATTACGCCGGAAGAGATTATGCAAGTGCGTGATGATGCAATTGTCGCGACAGGTCGTTCGGATTATCCAAACCAAATTAATAATGTTCTTTGTTTTCCTTATATATTTCGTGGTGCGCTTGATGTGCGGGCGACGGTTGTGAATGAAGATATGAAGATTGCTGCGGCAAGAGCTATTGCAGGTTTGGCCCATGAAGAAATACCTGACAGTGTTGTAGCAGCCTATCGTGGAAAGCGATTGAAATTTGGCCCGAATTATATCATTCCCGTTCCTTTCGATCCGCGTTTGTTCACAGTTGTTTCAATGGCAGTGGCAAAAGCAGCAATGGAAAGCGGTGTTGCGCAAAAGCATATTGATGATTTAGAGGCTTATGAACGTGATTTGAGTGCAAAACATGATCCTATTTCCTCTATAATGCGTGGAGTTTATAATCATGTTCGCCAAGCGCCAAAACAAATTGTTTTTACAGAAGGTGAAGAGGAGCAGATGATCCGAGCTGCTGTCTCCTACGTTCATCAAAAATTAGGACAAGCAATTTTGATTGGTCATGAACAACAAGTGAGAGAAATTGCTGCTGTTGCTGGAATTGATCTTGAGCATGAAGATATTTCTATTATGAATGCTGAGCTCTCTTGCCAGACAGATGCCTATGCTAATTACCTTTATAAAAGAATGAAGCGCAAAGGTTGGCTATTAGGCGATTGTCGCCATCGTATTAGTAATGATAAAAATTATTTTGCTTCTTGTATGGTCGCATTAGGGGATGCTGATGCGATGGTTGTAGGGGTAACACGCAATTATGAAACAACGTTGACTGATATACAGCTGGTAATCAATGAGAAACCAAAAGAACGATTAATTGGTATCTTGATGGCTATTTTCCGTGGGCAAACTTTGTTTATTGCAGACACTGCTGTTTACGAGAATCCTAATGCTGAAGAACTTGCTGATATAGCAGAACAAACGGCTTATTTTGTCCGTGGATTTGGATATCAGCCAAGAGTGGCATTTGTAGCATTTTCTAATTTTGGTGACATGGAGGGACAGGTTACCAAGAATATTAGGGGTGCTATTAATATTTTACATGAACGCAAGGTTGATTTTGAATTTGATGGAGAAATGAGCGTTGATGTGGCACTCAATTTTAAGTTGATGCAACAATATCCTTTTATGAGATTAACGGAATCTGCTAACATCCTTGTGATGCCTGGATATCATACGTCTTCTATCGTTGGAAAAATGTTGCAGGAACTTGGTGAAGCAACGGTTATTGGTCCTATTTTGGTTGGACTAGAAAAATCCATCCAAATCGCACCATTGAGTGAAGGCGATACAGATATTCTTAATATTGCAACACTAGCCGCTTACCATGCAAAAAGGTTATAAAAAAACTCTGATATTTCAGAGATTTTTTATAATGAAATACATCTTTTTAAGATGGACGTATTTGGTTGTTTTTTTGTTCTTCCGCAATACGCTTTTGGAACAAAGCTGCAAAATCAATCGGATCAATCCACAAGGGCGGAAAACCGCCATTTTGTGTGGCATTAGATATGATTTGTCGAGCGAATGGGAACAAAAGACGAGGACATTCAATAAAGACTAGTGGCATAACATGTTCTTGTGGAATATTTTCAAGATGGAAAACACCACCATAAATTAGCTCTACGTGGAACAATGTTTCGCTGTCATCATTGGCTTTGACTGAGATAGATAAAACGACATCATAATTATCATCACCAATTGGATTAGCATTGACACTAATACTGATGTCAATTTGTGGCGCCTTTTCACGTGCACGT
Source organism: Bartonella vaga (assembly GCF_037070895.1). Classification (NCBI taxonomy): domain Bacteria; kingdom Pseudomonadati; phylum Pseudomonadota; class Alphaproteobacteria; order Hyphomicrobiales; family Bartonellaceae; genus Bartonella; species Bartonella vaga. The sequence goes on along the minus strand of NZ_JAYMZK010000001.1, from coordinate 58,245 downwards.
AGTGAGTTTGGGGCACTTGGATTCTCAAATGAAAAATCTTTTAAATATTGTGTCAATACAGAAAAAACAGGCTCTTCACCATTGTTATTAATTTCACTTTTGAGCATAATTAAAAACCTCTTATAATCACGTGTATATTTTTGTTTAAGATCCAAGGACAAAGGTGATTATCACGCCTTGCAAAAGGTTGCAAGAAACGCTCTCTTTTTCTCTTTAAATTATTTTTTATATTCGTCACGATTTTCTTGGTATTTCAGTGATCATTATCATCATTTTTATACCATGGCGATTCTTTGACATTATCGACTTTGTATTCTTCTTTGTTAAGTTCAATTACTTTTTCAAATTGATTTTTGGTATTAGTATTGTTCTTAGTATGGCAGCTGGGTTTATTGTTCAATGTTATAAACAAAGACCAGATAATATTACGAGTTGGTTTAATGAGAAGTAATATTCCAAATATATCGCTTATAAATCCGGGCAGAATGAGCAAAATCGCACCAATAATGGTAAGGATGTCTTTAATTATATAATTGTCTAATGTACGTCCTTGTATAAATTCATGCTGTATATTTTTAAAAAGGCTAACACCTTGAATTCGCAATAAAATGCTTCCAGCCATTGTTGTTAGAATGACTAAACTCAAAGTTGCCAAAATTCCAATTTCTCTTCCAACAAAGATAAAACAAGAGATTTCAATCAAAAGGGTGCAAAGGACAGCAATGATAAAAAAATGGGGATTTATTGGATAAAGCTTGATCACATGAATATTTCCTTTTCAAGGTTTGAGGAAGAAAATTAGTAAGGGTTATCTCTTTCAAGTTAAGCTTATAGGTTATAAAAAATATTTTTAGGGTGGATTCCCTATTTTACATGTTTATTGATAAATGATATTGACTGCAATATTTATCATAAGATTATCTTAAGTTTGGAGATTGATAGCACCCATGGAATTTGACATTGTACTTGTCATAGCTCTCGTTATTATGGTTATCGTTTTTGTACAACTCCGTAATGTATTAGGAAAACGGATTGGTTTTGAAAAGCCTCCCTTTGATCCTTATTCAGGTTGTTCTAAAAAACAAAGTGAGACAGAAACGGCTGACAATATTATTTCGTTCCCTTATCAAGCTCACTCTCAAAAAGGTGACTTTAGTGAAATTGATGCAATTGCACCACAAGGAAGCGCTTTAAATGAAGGTTTGCGGGCACTTCGTAAGAGCGATCCTTATTTTTCTCCTCAATTTTTTATAAAAGGTGTGCAAATTGCTTATGAAATGATTGTAACAGCTTTTGCAAAAGGTGATCGTGAACAACTCAAGAGATTGTTATCTCAAGATGTTTTTGAAAGTTTTTGTGCAGCCATTGAGCAACGCGAAAAAAACAATGAAAGAGTTCAATTTACTTTTGTTGGAATTAATAAGATTGAATTTGTAGCAGCAGAAATGCAAGAAAAAGAAGAGTTCGTGACTGTGCGAATTGTCAGTGAAATGATTTCTGTGACCTACAATGAGCAAGAAGAACGTATCGACGGTGATCCTGATGCAATTGTAGAAATTAGAGATGTATGGACTTTCGTTCGCAATAGCTTATCCCCGGATCCAAATTGGAGGCTTTTTGCGACAGAAGATGAAAATTGATGCATGTTTTATCCGTAAAATTGTAGGAATGAGATTTATTAGAGATTCAAAATTAAAATGGCTATAGATGAAAGGGAAAAGAAAGGGGATTCATTAGTCGCACAAGATCGCCTTTTATGGGAGAAAGTTTGTCGTACTACAGTACCGCTTCATAATAAGTTTCCTCATTCTATTCCACAAGAAGTTATAAATATCGGAGATAAAAAACAACGTATCACACAATCTCTCCCATTGCTTCAGGGAAACCAGAAAAGAGAAATGGGGAGAAAAAGGGAAAAGAAGATAGTTGCACAAACGCAAAAAGTTCGTCTCTTAGATCATGTTACATACCGTAAAATTGCTAAAGGCCTTTATCCGATTGAAGCTCGTATAGATCTTCATGGTTGTGCGCAGGAAGAGGCTTATTTTTTATTAAAAAATTTCCTGCAGTCATCTCTGCAAAGGGGATTGCGCTATGTGCTTGTAATTACAGGAACAGGAAGATTACGTGGGAGTCATGGTGTTCTATATCAATTTGTTCCTCATTGGTTGTCAACACCAGCTTTTCGGTATTATGTTCACGAATTTGAATGTGCCGCTCGTCATCATGGGGGTGATGGTGCACTTTATGTTCGGTTGCGTCGTTTTGTCTCGTAAGATTGATATGATATTTGGGAGTTTTTTTAGATTTAATTTGGCTTCATTAAATAGGGTATTTTCGTATATGCTGTACTCACTTAAAATAAGTGTGAAAGTAAGAAATTTTCCATGTAAATGCATAAATTTTAAAACATTAAAAGTGCAAGAGAAATTTTTTGAGAAAGAAAAAATCGTACTCTAAAGGTGTAAGCTGTTTTTATCAATAATACGAAGTGAGTGCTGGTAGGATAGGCATATGATTGTACAGGCAATAAAAGCGCTGACACCTGTGGGAAGAAGATACACAAAATGTTTTAAAAGTTTATGCTAACTGTCGCTAAGTTTCACTTGGTAATTTTGGGCATCAAAGCGACTTTAGCTGCGATCTACATTCTTTTTTGAGGAATATTTGTTACATTTTATTTTCAAAAAAACTCTTGCAACTTAAAACGATAAGTTGTTGAACAAAATTCACATGTAGCTGAAATATAGTTGTTTTTAATCATTTTTTTACGTTCATCAATGGGAAAGCTTTCCAGTATTTCTTTAATTTTTTCGCGCGAACAGGAACATTGATCTACAAGAGAAAAGGGATTAAAAACTTTGACACCTCGTTCATGAAAAAGGCGAAATAATAGCCGTTTACTGCCGACTTGGGGATCTGTCAATTCTGTACTTTCAATGCTTGCTGTTAGTGCTTGAGCTTCTTGCCATTTTTCTTTGAGTTGTGCATAGGTTTTAGCTTCTTCTAGTTTTTGATCGGGTTCATATATTTTGTGATGAGATGATGCTTTGGGCAATAGTTGGGTCAAAATACCTCCTGCTCGCCAGCTTTTCTGTTGTTTTCCTTGTTTGTCTCGGTTAAAAAATATGGCGACTGCCAAACGGATATCAGTGGGTATTTGTTCTGATTTATCAAAATAGAGATGAGAAGCTTCTTGTAAATTTGATCCATCTAATGCAACAATTCCCTGATAGGGTTGCATCTGGGGGTCTTGGTGGATGGTGAAGGCTAAAGTGCCTTTTCCCAGAAGTGTTTTTGAAGATATTTGATCATTGGCTATTGCTTGTTTTAACTGCTCTTCATCAAAACGGGCATAACCGCGTAGACTGGAAGGGGGGGAGAAATCGCATACCAACATATTTACTGGTCCATTGGAATGGGTTTGTAAAATAAATTTTCCTTTAAGTTTCAGAGAGGTTCCAAGAAGAACAGTCAAAACTAATGCTTCTGCCAAAAGGTAAGAAACTGGTTCAGGATATTGATGCCTTGTGAGAATAGAATTTAAACTTTCACCAAGTTGTACAGCACGTCCCCGGATGTCAAGCTCCTCAACTTGAAAGGGGATAACAGTATCATCTTTACTCCAGAAGATATTGTTGAGAGATGTATCAGATGTGGTTTGTTTGTTCATATCTTTGCCTTTTATACGATTTGTTTTGGTATGCTGTTTAGGCCTATTGTTAGAGAGAAAAAAGCATCTTTTAAATACCAAGAAAGCCTTTCTTTTTAAGCATTGAAATAGTTTTTAGTTTTATCAAAAATAACAGAATGTGATCCATCTATCACAATATAGGTAACTTCTTCACTGTGATGAGTGGGAAAAAATGCATGAAAAGAGCACTAGGCTTGGCTAATTCTATTAAAGTTTCATTGATTTTATAAGGATAAAAAATATGATGACTGCGAGCACGAAATTTTTGTTCCATGAAAACTGCCAATCATAATATAGAGTCAGAATCTTTAGCAATTTTTTTGAAAATTACAGCTAGTATTTTGCCAACAGAAAATTTTGACTTTTTTTCTTCTTTGAAAGCTACTTTAAGGAGTTTTGTACAATTTATAACAGCGTATTTTATTAGTGGGGTTAAAACAGATAAGTCGGTAAAATGGCGAAGAGCATTTGTCATGTTTATGATATTTGCCTTTTTTTGTTTGTTTGCGCAAGAGAAGCGATTGCTTTTTTAATGCGATGTACGCTTTCATCTATTTCTTCTTCTGTTATGATAAGGGGAGGTAATAAGCGCACTACATTGTTATTGGCACTAACACTTAAAACATATTCTTTTTCCAAGGCATTGACGATAACATTTGAAGGAATGACACACTGAATTCCTACCATAAGACCAACCCCCCGAATTGCGCAGATAATATCAGGATAAATATTGGGAAGGCTCGAAAGTCCACTTTTTAGCTTATTCCCCATGTGCTGAACATGGTGGAGAAAGCCTGGTTTTAATATGACATCAAGAACACTGTTGCCTACAGCCATGCCAAGAAGATTTCCTCCAAAGGTTGAGCCATGAGTTCCTGGTGTCATACTTTTTGCAGCCTTATTCGTTGCAATACACGCTCCTAACGGAAATCCACCACCCAGCCCTTTTGCGAGGGTAAGAATATCAGGCACGATGCCACTCCATTCATAAGCAAAAAGCTTTCCTGTTCGTCCAACACCCGTTTGAACTTCATCCAAAATTAACAACAGATTATTATCATCACACATTTTGCGCAAAAATCTTAAATATTCAGTAGGTACCGTTCGTACTCCTCCTTCTCCCTGAATAGGTTCAATAAGAACGGCTGCGGTATTTTTATTAATAGCGTTACACAAAGCGATTTTATCGCAAAAAGGAATTTGAATAAATCCATCAGTTTTAGGTCCAAAGCCCTCGAGATATTTTTCTTGTCCTGTAGCCGCAAGCGTTGCAAGTGTACGCCCATGAAATGCACCCTCTAAAGTAATGATTTCAATGCGTGTTGGGTGCCCAGATGCATAATGATAGTGACGAGCGGTTTTGAATGCGCATTCAAGTGCTTCAGCACCAGAATTGCAGAAAAAAACTTTATCAGCAAAGCTGTTTGCACAAAGCCGCGCTGCAAGAGTTTCCTGTTCAGGTGATTGAAAAAGGTTGGAAATATGCCAAAGTTTTTCAGCTTGTCTTTTAAGAGTATCAACTAACTTTGGATGTGCATACCCCAGTGCGTTGACAGCGATGCCAGATGTAAAATCAAGGTAATGTTCATCTTTATCAGAGATAAGCCACACACCATTGCCTTGTTTGAAACGTAAATTACGGCGAGAAAAACATTCGTAAAGCGGCTGTATAGTGGTAGCACCCATCATTAATTCCTCTGTACTTTAACCTCTGTCATACAATAAACAAAACAGTGCTGCAAATGGAGTAAGCTTGTATCTTTAGGTACAGCGTAATTAGCGTTTCATTACGATAATAGCTAAATCTGCATAATAGATCATTGCGTTAATTGGTAGAAAGTCCATAAAGATCCTTGCAAAGAAACGGTTTTTAGAAAAAATCTTAAGCAAATACGGTAGGCTAGCCTATACTTGATTCGCAAGTTGGGGAAAACATTCTAAATAAACTCTTCAAGAAGGAAAGACTCTTGTCATAGAGTTAGTGCATATTGTAGTTTAAATCAGTTAGCAAGGTTGCGTTTCGATTTGTAAGTTCCGTAGGTTAAGTGAATTTTTTGTCCTGGATAGAGTATAAAGTTTTTTCATTTGGCCATTGGAAGTATTATTTAAACATTTGAAGGGGCAAGGGGAGCCTCTCAATGAGGTGATCAGAATGGAGTGCTGATATGAGTTGGACATGTGAACGCGTTGAACTTCTTAAGAAGTTTTGGAGTGAGGGGTTAAGTGCAAGTCAGATTGCAGCTCGGTTAGGTGGGGTCAGCAGGAATGCAGTAATCGGTAAAGTGCATCGATTAAAGTTACCGGGACGTGGTAAGGCAGCACAGGGGGTGTCGCGTGCACAAAAGATACCTACTAGCCCATCATCTCCCCGTATGCGTCGTACCACATCGACAATATCGCCAACAAATGCTGCGTCTTGTAGTGCAGGAGTAACAGATTTAAATATGGAGTTTGTGGAAGGTGTGACAGAAACTGATGTGTCCACGAAATCAAATGTAGTTGTGCCTATATCGCGTCAGCTTAATCTTTTGCAATTAAGTGAAAATACGTGTAGGTGGCCAGTTGGAGATCCTTTATCATCAGACTTTCATTTCTGTGGTGCCGATTCTGTCGAAAATAGCCCTTATTGTACTTTTCACGCTAAAATAGCATTTCAGCCAATATCTGAACGGCGACGGATAAGAGTATAACATGCGCTGTGTAATTTCATATTGTCTTTTAGACCGTTACTAAATATAATCTGGTATAAAAAAGAAATTTGAGATGGTGGAGCTTTTAATGAATGTAGAATTTTTTCATGGAAGAGCTCACTCAAGTGTTGTATTTTTATATTATTGCATGATTATATGTAGTAAAGGTACGGCTTATTATCTATTTTTACTGTTTTAATTTACTTTAAGGTTCTCCAAAATATCTATAGTTATATTTTTTAATAATGGAGATTGTGTAGAGCTTCGGATTTTTATTTTGTATATTTTCTCTTGCTTTTATTGCTTGTGAACATGATGTAATGCAAGAACTGTGAAAGGCTGGTGTTTTTACGTTTATGAAGGTACAAAACCAGTGCTATCGTTGTGTTATCAGGCTTTTACGGTAAAATAGTTCATAGAGATACATTGAGTTTTTTCTAAAATAATTTCTATTCATTCATTACTCTGTATTGTGGCATATAAATAAGCATTTTTGATTGATTTCTCACAAGAGAGTTTGAAATAAGAAAATCCTATTGCACTCTCATTCAATATTGGAAAACGATGGAGTGTTTTTATGAATCAATACCTTGCTGTTTGATGTTTCTTCTGTCGTGAGAGCTTGTTTGATTTTTGGCAGAATCTTGTCTTTATAAACTTGCCATGTTAAAGGGCCAACATGTTTAGCAATGATGATACCATCTTTATTTAAAAGAAAGGTTTCTGGTGCTCCGTATACTCCCCAATTAATGGCTGTATGCCCTGAAATATCAAAGCCAATAAATTTAAAAGGATTACCAAAACTGCTCAGAAAACGCTGAGCATTCTCTTTGCTGTCCTTATAGTTAATGCCAACAAGATCAAAACGTTGATCTTGTGCAATTTTCATAAGAAGTGGATGCTCTTCACGGCAGAATAAGCACCAAGATCCCCAAAAATTGACCAATGTTATACGTCCTTTAAATTGTTCTGAGTCAAGAAGATGGTTTTCATTACCAAGGATAGGAAGACTGATTTTAGGGGCGGGTTGTTCAGTTAACGTATTTTGGGGAAAAGAAATATCATTGAGGTGTCTGTTATCCATAAGGTAGAAGAAAAGTATCATAAGCAGAAAAAAAAACAAAAATGGTCCAAAAAGAATAAACAAGGTGGATAAAGATACGTTTTTTTTCGGGTTTCGAGGGATAGTTTTCACTATATTTTTTTCCTGAAACAGTTCTTTTTTATTCAGTTGTTGTAGAATCTTTTTTTGGTATATAGCTTTACAAAGAAGGTACCCAATAAAACATAGAAGAAATATTGCGGAAAGCATGTAGCTTAAAACAACAATTTTATCGTGATGGAGGGTACCAAGAAAAAAATCAATTTGCTGAGATAAATTTCCTAAAAATCTAATGTGAATGCCATTTAGGTCGAGCATGATGAAGATTCCTGGTATTGTGCATGACGGGCTTTTCTGATCTGAAGTATTTTGATGTGATAGCTATTGATTTCGTTGCGCATAGCCATCAGATAGAGCGAAATAAACATAAGACTGAAACAAAATATCATTGTTATGAGGGGGCATAACATAGCACGGTCAATTGTTGGGCCTCCTGGACGTAAAAGCGATGCTGATTGATGGAGTGTATTCCACCAATTAACGGAAAATTTGATAATGGGAATATTTATAAAGCCAACGAGTGTAAGTATTGCTGTAGCACGTGCAGCTTTTGCTTGGTTATCAAAAGAGTAGGCAAGCATGATAATTGCAAGGTAGATAAAGAATAGGATGAAAACAGATGTTAATCGTGCATCCCATACCCACCATGTTCCCCATGTAGGGCGTCCCCAAAGTGCGCCTGTTATTAAAGCCAAAGCAGTAAAAATTGCTCCAATGGGCGCACCACATTTGAGTGCTACATCAGCAAGACAATGCTTCCAAATCAGACTTCCTAAAGCAGCTGCACTTATTATCATATAACAAAATGTAGATAGCCATGCGAATGGTACATGGATATACATAATCTTAACGGTGATGCCTTGCTGATAGTCATTAGGAGAATGCACAATTAGAGTAAGTCCTAAGATCAAAAGACACAATGTTATACTGGTTAGCCAAGGTAAAATAACACTGCTTATTTTCATGAAATTAGTTAAATGTGTTGGGAGTGATTTCATTTTATCTGCGTGAGATGCTTTATTCATGAAATTTATAATAGGCAGAGTTTTGCGGTGCGGCAACCATCTTTTACTGTTCTGATAAAAACTTGAGCGTTATAGCTGCAACAAAAGAGCTAAAAAGACTCAAAAGAAGTGAAAAAGCAATAAGAAGAGCTAAGGATGTGAGAAAAGAAACATTTGGGTTTGTTGGAGCTGTAGCAGCCGAAACACCGAAAATTATGATTGGAATGATCCATGGCAAAATAATGATAAAGGTTAGAAGAGTGCTGTGCAATAATGATGCTGCAAGGGCTGCTCCTATAGCGCCAATAAAAATAATGGCAGGTGTTCCGCATAAGAGGGTCAGCACTGTTGTAAAAGTTATTGTGATATCTAAATGGAGCATGAATGCTAAAATAGGAGTAGCACAGATGAGGGGCAACATAGTTCCCACCCAATGGGCAAGACATTTGGTAAATACAATTAATGTGAAACTATGACTGTATTCAGAAAGGATGAATTGATCAAGACTTCCATCATCACGATCAGTTTGAAAAAGTTTATTCAGATTTAGGATCCCTGCAAGAAGGGCTCCAAACCATAATATGCCTGGGCCTATTTGTGCAAGAATTTTAGGATTTGGCCCGATAGCGAAAGGAGTTATCATAATAACAGCGATGAAAAATAAAAGTCCTGTTAATGAAGAGACTTGTGGTGCTAAGCTTAATTTAAGATCACGCCAGAACAGTGCTTTCATTTTCTTTTCTCCTTGGGAGGTAAAAAATTTTCTAAAGCGATTTTGTGGTTTTCTGGAATACCGAGGGGATTATGGGTTGCAGCGATAATCATGCCGCCTTGGTTTAGATGGCGCTGAAAAATATTAGTAAGGAGGATTTGAGCATTTTTATCAAGCCCCAACATTGGTTCATCTAAAATCCAAATAGGACGATATGAGAGCAAAAGACGAGCAATAGCTACACGCCTTTTTTGTCCGGTTGATAAAACATGGAAGGGTAATTTTTCAAGCTCAGAAAGACCGATGTCAGCAAGAGCTTCATGCGGATAGAGTAGATGTTGTCCATAAAATGCTGACCAAAATTTTAGATTATCGATGACGGATAAAAGAGGTTTCATAGCGTTTTGAGGGCCAAGATAATGACATGCAGTTGCTACCGGATATGTTTGTTCATGGTCTTTAAGTATTACATCACCTTTGGCAGCTTCAAGCAGACCGATAATGATTCGGAGTAATGTGGATTTTCCGATTCCATTTGAGCCTGTAATTGTCATAAGTTGCTGTGGGAATAAACAAAAAGAAAGATCTTGGAACAGAATTTCTTCGTTTCTGTAAGCTGCTAAAGCTTTACCCGATAATATCATGTGCTTACCTGTTTTGTTTTTTTCTGTAATCTTTATTGCATGATAGGATAAAAAATACGTTTTTTATACAATTACACCTAGAATAGTTCTAGAAATAGTTTTATAAGTTACCCGTTACATCAACATCTGGTGTAGAATATATTTTTGCGCCGATTTCTGAATTTGCTAATAAAAGGTGGAGGGGGAAATGGATGCGGAGGTAATTGCGTCTGCACTCAAGCTACGACCTTGACTCGTGGTTTGTGTTGTTCCTTCCGGGAGATTAGGTAGTTTGTAGTATGAGGGTGGGCAGGTATGACTCAAGTCGATAGCTTTAATTGTCGCAGAACTTTAGATGTTGGTGGCAAGAAATATACTTATTATAATTTGATTGAAGCGGAGAAGAATGAACTTGAGGGTGTTTCTCGTTTGCCGTTTTCGATGAAAGTGATTCTTGAAAATTTATTACGGTTTGAGGATGGGCGCACAGTTAAGAAAGAAGATATCTTAAACGTTGCTAGGTGGTTAAATAACAAAGGCCGTTCTGGTGCAGAAATCACCTACCGCCCCGCACGTGTTCTTATGCAAGACTTTACTGGTGTTCCCGCAGTTGTTGACCTTGCTGCAATGCGCGATGCTATGGTTAGATTTGGAGGAGATGCTGAGAAAATCAATCCTCTGATTCCCGTTGATCTCATCATTGATCATTCGATTATTGTTGATAATTTTGGCAACTCTTTGGCTTTTAAGGAAAATGTCGAGCGTGAATATGAACGTAATAGTGAGCGCTATCGTTTCCTTAAATGGGGGCAGCAAGCGTTTCAAAATTTTCGTGTTGTTCCTCCAGGAACAGGAATTTGTCATCAGGTTAACCTAGAATATTTAGCGCAATGTGTGTGGATGAAGGATGAGGATGGGCTTCAGATAGTTTATCCTGATACTTGTGTAGGGACCGATTCGCATACAACTATGGTGAATGGTTTAGGTGTTTTAGGTTGGGGTGTCGGTGGTATTGAAGCCGAGGCAGCAATGTTAGGCCAGCCCGTTTCTATGTTGTTGCCTGAAGTAATTGGTTTTCGTTTAACGGGTAAACTTAAAGAAGGTGTTACGTCTACCGACTTGGTATTGATGGTGACGCAAATTTTGCGTAAAAAAGGTGTTGTTGGTAAATTTGTTGAATTTTTTGGTCCTGGTCTGGAACACATGACGCTTGCTGATCGGGCAACAATTGCGAATATGGCGCCTGAATATGGGGCAACGTGTGGCTTTTTCCCTATTGACAAGGAAACGGTGCGTTATCTTAATATGACAGGGCGTGATGAAAATCGGATTGCTTTAGTGGAAGCTTATTCCAAAGCACAAGGGATGTGGCATGATGAAGCAGTAGTTGATCCCATTTTTAGTGATACAATTGAATTAGATATGGAAGACGTCGTGCCTTCTATGGCTGGACCTAAACGACCTGAAGGGCGTATTGCATTGGAAAGTGTTGGACAAGGGTTTGAGAAGGTGGTGATCGAGGATTATAAAAAGATTGCTGTGCAAGGTGATCGTTATCAGGTTGAGGGCGAGGAATATATGCTAGGTCACGGCGATGTAGTGATTGCTGCAATTACCTCCTGCACAAATACATCAAATCCGAGCGTTCTTATTGCTGCAGGTCTTTTGGCTCGTAATGCTGTGGCGAAAGGTCTCAAGAGTAAGCCATGGGTTAAGACTTCTCTTGCACCTGGTTCGCAGGTTGTTGAAGCTTACCTGCACAATTCAGGTTTGCAAAAAGATTTAGATGCACTAGGATTTAACTTAGTAGGATTTGGATGCACTACGTGTATTGGGAACTCTGGTCCTTTGTTACCAGCTATTTCCAAAGCGATTAATGACAATGGTTTAATTGCAGCTGCAGTTCTTTCAGGAAATCGTAATTTTGAAGGGCGTGTATCGCCTGATGTGCAGGCCAATTATTTAGCTTCACCTCCATTAGTTGTAGCGCATGCTTTAGCAGGAACGGTGCGTAAAGATTTAACTAAGGAGCCTCTTGCAGAAGGTTCAGATGGTCAGTCAGTTTATTTAAGAGATATTTGGCCAACTTCTAAAGAGATACAGGAATTTATTGAAAAAAATATTACGCGTAAGATTTTTACCGAAAAATACGCAGATGTGTTTAAGGGAGACGAAAATTGGCAAAAAGTTCAGGTTCCGACAGGAGCTACTTATTCCTGGGATGAGGAATCAACATATGTACGTAATCCGCCGTATTTTGATGATATGCGAAAGATTCCTGATGTCTTATCAGATATTAAAGATGCTCGGATTTTAGGTTTGTTTGGTGATAAAATTACGACAGATCATATTTCTCCTGCCGGTTCCATTAAGGTCGATTCTCCTGCTGGAAGGTATTTGACAGATCATGGGATTAACGTCGCTGATTTTAACCAGTATGGAACTCGCCGTGGGAATCATGAAGTGATGATGCGTGGAACCTTTGCTAATATTCGCATTCGTAACTTCATGCTCGGAGAAAATGGTCGTGAAGGAGGCTATACAATTCATTATCCTTCAAAAGAAGAGCAGACAATTTATGATGCAGCAATGGCGTATAAACGGGAAGGGATTCCGCTTGTTGTTTTTGCTGGTATTGAATACGGCAATGGGTCATCTCGTGATTGGGCGGCTAAGGGCACTAATCTTCTTGGTGTAAAGGCAGTAATTGCACAGTCTTTTGAGCGGATCCATCGCTCTAATCTTGTTGGTATGGGAATCGTTCCCTTTGTGTTTGAAGAGGGTGCAAGCTGGAGATCATGTGGTTTAAAGGGTGATGAAAAGGTAACAATTGAAGGGATCCATAACTTAAAGCCCCGCCAGAAAACTGTAGCTACAATCACTTTTTCTGATGGAACTATAAAAACTGTTCCATTATTGTGTCGTGTTGATACTGAAGATGAGTTGGATTACTTGCATCATGGTGGAATTTTGCAATATGTTTTGCGTAATTTGGCAGTTTGAGTCGCAGGTGCTCACTTAGGGGTGTTTTTGAAACTATTAGGGTGGATGTCAAGATGTTGAGTTTACTTTTTTATATCCATCTATGAAAATTTGATTGACGTTGGCTTTAAGGTTGCGTTATAAATTGCACAGTTAGAAACAGATTTATAGTTTTGTGTGGGTTAGTTTTTTGTGTTGATAGAAGTGTCGTTTAGACTTGTTCTATCTGATGCATTAGAGAGAGAGAGAGTTATGGCGAATACATCTTCTGCTCAAAAAGCGGTGCGTAAGGTTGCGGTGCGCACGCAGGTTAATAGGGCCCGCCGTTCACGTGTTCGTACCTTTATGCGTAAGTTTGATGATGCTTTTGCCGGTGGTGATAAAGCATCTGCAGAAATAGCGTTTAAGAATTTTGAACCGGAGATTATGCGTGCAGTTTCCAAAGGGGTTTTTCATAAAAATGCTGCTGCACGAAAAGTATCGCGTTTAGCAAAGCGCTTGAAGGCTCTTGGCAATTAGCTTTTTTTTATTTCATTGAAAATGAGTCCAGCATCTGTGGCAGATGCTGGTTTTTTTATTTATTTTAGCAACCTTATCTCTTTTAAGGAAAAAGCTACACAGCGATTCTTTCCATAAAAAATTAGAAAAAATTTTTAGAGTCTGTATGGTTATCCACAAGCTTTGTGGATTCTTGTAGAGTCTTTTTTGTCAAGCATTTTTATTTTTTTTTTTAGTCTGATGAGATTCTTTAATTATTGGTAAACTTAGAGGAAAAAAAATGAATTGAATCAATTATTTTTCTCATCCCTCCTTTATATGAGCAGACTTATAGCGGTTTTTTAGGGGCTTTTGATTTTATTTTGACCTCTTGCATTTCCCCTCTGCTGTTCTGTATGGTTCTAGTGGAAACTAAAAATATACAGGGTTCACATTAGTTAATTATCCTATGTTGTATGTGGGTATAGGGTAGTGTGGTTTAGGCTGTGATGAGCTTTTATATTGGATATGTATTCTGACGCGTTTTTTAGTTTTTAGTTGGTATGTTTGCCATTTTAGAAGAGTAGATCATATGCATGAGTGCAAGTAAATTTTATTGGTCATCTTTGTTGGCGGGGGTGTGGTGAAGACTATCCTAGGGGAGGATGAGTAATCTTATTTGGGGTGGGCTTTTTGCCTTTGCTAAGTTGGTTTTTAGCTGTTTGGCAAGAAAAATTTTATTTTTATCAGGATGAAAGATGGTGGATAAATTGAACTCTAAAGCTAATTCCTTTAAAAGGGTTTCGGTGAATATCCTGTCGGCAGAGAAAATAATAAATAGTAAGGTGACAGATATAGATGTATCAGTTGGTAGAAATGCTTCTGTAGAGCATCCTATCATTTCAGAGGAGGAAGGTGTGGCGGCTTTTGCCCGTGTCATGGCGCAATTGAAGGCACAGGTTGGTATTGAGGCTTATACGAGTTGGTTTGGCCGTGTGAAGCTTACTGAATATAGCCGTAATCTTGTAAGGCTTTCTGTTCCTACGGCATTTTTGCGTTCTTGGATTAATAACCACTATGGTTCTCTTTTGACAAATTTGTGGAAACAAGAGAATTCAGCGATTCTTCGCGTTGAAGTTATCGTTCGTGGTATGAAGCGTGTTTCGGGCGGCGTAGTTTGTAAAACAAGTGCTGCTCCTGTTGTTCTGGAAGAGCAGACAACACCATCTTTTATTGAGAATTATACAGAACATTCAGTAAAGAGTGTTCAAACAGGTGTTTTTGGTTCACCGCTTGATTCTCGTTATACTTTTGAAAGTTTTGTGGAGGGAGCTTCTAATCGTGTTGCTTTAGCTGCGGCGCGTTCAATTGCAGAAGGGCATAAGAGTGCTTTAAGATTTAATCCTCTTTTTATTCATGCGTCTGTTGGATTAGGAAAAACACATTTGCTTCAAGCTATTGCAGCTGCTGCGCTGAAGCGTTTAACATCTGCACGTGTTATTTATTTAACCGCTGAGTATTTCATGTGGCGTTTTGCAACAGCTATTCGTGATAATGATGCTCTTTCTTTTAAAGAGCAGCTTCGTGATATTGATCTTCTCATTATCGATGATATGCAGTTTTTGCAAGGAAAGTCGATACAGCACGAGTTTTGTCACTTGCTTAATATGTTGCTTGATAGTGCAAAGCAAGTTGTTGTGGCTGCAGATCGTCCACCAGCAGAATTAGAATCACTTGATCTTCGGGTTCGTTCTCGTCTTCAGGGAGGGGTAGCTCTTGAAATTGAAGCCCCAGATTGCGATATGCGTTTGAAAATGTTACGCCAGCGGTTGAAGGTGGCGCAACAAGATGACAGCATGATTTCAATTTCTGATGATATTCTAGAATATATTGCTAGAACGGTTTTAGGATCAGGACGTGATATTGAAGGAGCGTTTAATCAATTACTGTTCCGCCAGTCTTTTGAATCAGATTTGTCCTTAGAACGGGTTGATGAGTTGTTAGGTCATTTGATACGTTCTGGTGAACCTAAGCGTATTCGGATTGAAGAAATTCAGCGTACGGTTGCGCGCCATTATAATGTTTCCAAACAAGATTTGTTGTCTAATCGTCGGACACGTACGGTTGTGAAGCCGAGACAGGTTGCGATGTATTTAGCAAAAATGCTGACGCCTCGTTCATTGCCAGAAATTGGACGTCGTTTTGGTGGACGTGATCATACGACAGTTTTACACGCTGTACGTAAAATTGAAGATTTGGTTTGTGGAGATCAGACATTGGCCAAAGAGCTTGAATTGCTTAAGCGGTTGATTGGAGAGCAGGCAGCATAGTGTCTACAGTCTTTTGTCTTTTCTGAGGGGTATTGCTAGAGAGATGAATGAGGGGGGCGTTTTTGTCTCCGCAGTAGTCACTTGCCATTTTAAGAAAGGTTGAATAGAATTCAGGAGCTGATTCTTTAAAGAGATAGTTTTTTTAATTTGGAGAGCTAGTATTGTTTTTGGAAGTTGTAACGGAGATTTTATGCGTGTTGTAGTTGATCGCAGTCAATTTCTCAAATCTCTTGGCCGTGTTCACCGTGTGGTAGAGCGTCGTAATACTGTACCTATTTTATCGAATGTATTGATTGAAGCAGATAATGACAGTGTGCGATTAAAGGCTACAGATCTTGATTTAGAGATTTCAGAAGTTTGTGTAGTCAATGTTGAACAAGCAGGAGCAATAACTGTTCCGGCACATTTGCTGTATGATATAGTTCGAAAACTTCCTGATGGCAGTGAAATTGTATTATCAGTTGACATGAAACAACCAAGTGAAATGTCTGTTTTTTCTGGTTGTGCTAACTTTCAACTTCAGTGCCTTCCTACAACAGATTTTCCAGAGTCGTTTCCAGGTCAATTTGATTATCGTTTTTTTCTCTCGGCATCGAAATTGAAATGTTTGCTTGATTGTACGCAATTTGCTATTTCAACTGAAGAAACTCGTTATTATCTTAATGGTATTTATTTTCATATTATTAATGATAATGTTCTTAAGTTACGTTTAGTTTCTACTGATGGTCACCGTTTGGCACAAGTTGATATGGAAGCTCCTTCAGATGTTGATGGTATGCCAGGTGTCATTATTCCTCGTAAGGCCGTGGGGGAATTACAAAAGCTGCTTTCGGAAGAAAATGATAGTAATGTATGTGTAGAGATTTCAGAAACAAAGATTCGTTTTTCGGTGGGTTCAGTTGTTTTTACATCAAAGTTAATTGATGGAACATTTCCAGACTATCAACGTGTTATCCCTACTGGAAATGATAAAAAACTGGTTGTCAACAGGCAGGATTTTTCTGCTGCTGTCGATCGTGTTTCAACAATTTTGAGTAATCGTGGGCGTGCGGTGAAGTTAGAGATTAAGCGTGAGCAATTGAGGCTTGTTGTTCACAATCCTGATTCTGGTAGTGCGGAAGATCAATTAACAGCAAGTTATACATCTGATCCACTTGAGATAGGGTTTAATTCACGTTATCTTTTAGATATCGCTGGGCAACTTTCGAGCGATGAGATGGTTTTTATGCTGTCTGAAGCTGGAGCTCCAGCTTTGATTCGTGAAAATGGTGATGCTGATGCGCTTTATGTGCTGATGCCCATTCGTGTTTAGGGGCGAGTATTTTGCAATGCGTGGCTGGTCGTGTGCACAAAGTGGCAGTGAGACAGCTAAAGCTTGTACGTTATCGCAATTACTCTTCTTTTAATATTCATTTTTCAGGTCAGCATGTGGTTTTTACTGGTCACAATGGTGCTGGTAAAACAAACCTTTTAGAGGCATTATCTTTTCTTTCTCCGGGGCGTGGTTTACGGCGTGCGACCTATTCTGATATTAGTTTCGCAGATGGTGGAGGTGAAGGATTTGTTGTATTTGCGCGTCTTCAATGTGCTCTTTATGGTGAAGTGAATATAGGTACAGCTTTAGAAACTTGTGATAAGAGTCGGAAAATACATATTAATGGTGTGAATGAAACAAGTGATTGTCTAACAGATTACTGTTATATAAGTATCTTGACTCCTTCTATGGACGGACTCTTTACGGGTTCTGCACTTGAGCGTCGTCGTTTTTTGGATCGTCTAGTTTTAGCTATTGATCCTTTGCATAGTCGCCGCATAGCCGATTATGAGAGGGTTATGCGTGCGCGTAATCGTTTATTTTTGGATGGAAATGAAGATTGTGCTTGGTTTGATGCTTTAGAAAAGCAAATGGCTGAACTGGCGGCAGCTATTGCTGCCGCACGTATTGATGTTGTTCGGCTTTTAAATGATATGTTTGCACAAATGCCATCTCAGATACCTTTTCCACGGGCTTTTTTGCAAATTAGTGGTTTTTTAGAAACGGCCCTTAGTAAGATATCAGCGATTGAGGTTGAAGAAAAATTTTGTGATCGATTGCAGCGTAACCGAGCAATAGATCGTGCTGCTGGGCGGACATTGGAAGGACCGCATCGCACAGATTTACAGGTTTTTTATGCTGATAAAAATATGGTTGCAGCATCTTGTTCAACAGGTGAACAAAAGGCTTTGTTAATGGGTTTGGTTTTATGTCATGCGCGTTTAACGGGCTTGATGTCAGATAGAGCCCCCATTCTTCTTCTTGATGAAATGGCTGCTCATCTTGATTCTTATCGGCGTGCTGCTTTATTTGATATTCTTGATGATTTAGGTGGGCAAACATTTATGACAGGAACAGATCGTATCTTATTTGATGCCTTAAAAGGACGGGCGGAGTTTTTTGAAATTAAGGATGGAGCTTTATTGTAGTAAAAACATGCTAAAAATTTTTTTATAAGGTTATGGTCAAGAAGAAGAGACGTACTATGTCTATAATTATAACGGTTTTAAATGGGCCTAATTTAAATTTTCTTGGTAGACGTGAGCCAGAAATTTATGGGACTGAGACTCTGGAAGATATTAAACAATTTTGCACGGAGTTCGCAATAAAGTTTGGGATGACATTGAATTTTCACCAAAGCAACTGTGAGGGGCAGTTGGTAGAGTGGATACAGGAAGCGATAGGAGTAAGTTCCGGGTTGATTATTAATCCAGCTGCTTATACCCACACATCTATTGCAATCCTTGATGCATTAAAAATGTTTACAGGCCCTGTCGTAGAGGTTCATTTATCCAATATTTATCAGCGTGAAGATTTTCGTCATAAATCTTACGTTTCTGCAGGTGTTGATGCGGTTATTGTGGGGTGTGGCAGTGAGGGGTATAGGTTTGCACTTGAATATCTTGCTGGGCAGATTAAGTCTGGTAGGAAGGAGTGTGGCATTGTATAATGTGGATGCTGATATTTGAATTTTCTTGATAATTCTTTTTAAAATAAGTAAGCATATTTAAGAGGAGTTATCTGTTATTTTATAATGACTTCTGATCATGATGGGGCAGGTGAAATGAAAAACTTTGTTAAGCTGGTGAAAGTGCTTGTTATTTTAGGAGTATTATTATTTTTATCAGGTTGTAAAATTGATGTTCTTCAGCCAAGTGGGTATGTTGCGCGTCAACAATTCATTTTGATTATTGTTTGTGCTCTCGTTATGTTGTGCGTTGTAATTCCAGTAATGATTAGCGTGGTATTTTTAGCTATCAAATATCGTGCTTCGAATACAGGAGCAGAGTATTTACCTGAGTGGGGACATTCCAATAAAATTGAAGCATTTATGTGGGGCATTCCAATTGTTATAATAATGGTTTTGGGGTCGTTAACAGCTTATTATACTTATAAGCTTGAGCCGGAGAAAGCGCTTCCAGTAGATGTTGTTGGTGAAGGAAAGCCGTTGCAAGTAGATGTTGTCGCTCTTGATTGGAAGTGGCTATTTATTTATCCTGAGTATAATGTCGCATCGATCAATGAAATTTATGCGCCTAAAGGTCGTCAGGTTTTTTTGCAGTTGACGTCAGAGAACTCTGTTAATGCATTTTGGGTACCGAAGTTAGGCACTGTTCTTTATGCTATGCCGCAGATGAATTCTAAATTACATTTAATAGCCGATGAGCAAGGAGTATTTAAAGGCGCTTCTGCAAATTACAGTGGAGATGGTTTTTCAGGTATGCGGTTTCGGTGGCATTCTGTAACTTTGCAGGATTTTGAAAATTGGATTGATACAGCTCGAGCAAAAGGTCAAGTGTTGGATCGTGTGTCTTATCGTCAGCTTTCCGTTGCGCCCCGTATGAGTGATGTTGCTGCGAAAGAAAAGGATGCTGAAGTACGTTATTTTGCGCCTGTTGAGAAGCGGCTTTATTACAGGATTGTTAATAGGTGTGTCGATGAAAATACGGTATGTAATGAAGATTTAATGAAGCGTGCTGCAGCTCAGACGCTGTGGGGAGCGCTTTGTTCTGTTTTTGATCCTGATGTTATTTAGGATATCAATCGAGAGAGAATCCTTTTTAAATATGAGGCTTCTTTTAAACTGAAATTCATTTTATATGGGCTAAGAAATGTTTGGAAGACTTACAGATCCTACGGCTGGTGCTTTTCATGCACTTGCACATGAACCAATCGTTTTGTATACATGTATTGCGATTGTTGCGGGTGGCTTAATTGCTGTTATTGCCTTAACTGTCCTTGGATGGTGGGGGATTTTGTGGCGAAATTGGATTACAACAGTTGATCATAAGCGCATCGGCATTATGTACATTATTCTTGGTATTATCATGCTTGTTCGTGGTTTTGCTGATGCAATTATGATGCGTTCACACCAGGCCTTGGCGCTTGGGAGTGAAACGGCAGGATATTTGCCTCCTGAGCATTTTGATCAGATTTTTTCGGCCCATGGTACTATTATGATTTTTTTCATGGCTACGCCGATTTTATTTGGTCTTTTCAATTATCTTATACCGCTTCAAATTGGTGCTCGTGATGTTGCCTTTCCGTTTGCAAATAATCTGGGATTCTGGATTACAGCTGCAGGGGCAATACTGATTAACATCTCACTAGGTGTTGGTAACTTTGGCCGAGGGGGATGGTTGATGTATCCACCTTTTTCTGAGTTACAAAGTAGTCCAGATACGGGAGTAGATTATTATTTATGGTCGCTTCAGCTTTCTGGTATCGCAACAACAATGGGAGCAATTAATTTCGTTGCGACCATCATTAAAATGCGTGCTCCTGGAATGACAATGATGAAAATGCCAGTCTTTTGTTGGAGCGCGTTTGTCAGCAACATTCTTATTTTAGTTATTTATCCTGTCTTGGCTGTAGCTTTTGCACTATTAGCGTGTGATCGTTATTTACATATGAATTTCTTTACCAACGTTGCTGGTGGAAATCCAATGGTATGGATTAACTATGTTTGGATTTTTGGCCATCCTGAAGTTTATGTTTTAGTCGTTCCTGCTTTTGGAATTGTTTCTGAAGTTGTGTCCACTTTTTCTTCAAAACGCCTTTTTGGTTATACCTCGATGGTATGGGCAATATTGGTTATTTTGGTTCTGTCTCTTCTTGTTTGGGGGCATCATTTCTTTACAATGGGTGGGGGAGAAGCTGTGAATACCTTCTTTGGTATTGCGACAATGATTATCGCGATTCCAACAGGTGTAAAAGTCTTTAATTGGCTACTGACAATGTATAAAGGTAGGATTCGTTTTGAACCTCCAATGCTTTGGTGCATAGGGATGATCTTTACATTTGTTGGAGGTGGGCTTACAGGTGTTTTGCTGTCTATTGTACCTGCTGATTGGCAATTTCATAATTCGTTATTTTTGGTAGCTCATTTCCATCATACAATTATTGGAGGTGTCGTTTTTGCTTATTTAGCTGGGATTGCTTTTTGGTTTCCAAAAGCTTTTGGTTATAAGCCGAATCGGGCATTGGGTATTGCATCTTTCTGGTGTTGGTTTGTTGGTTTTTACCTTGCTTTTTTCCCGGTTTATGCACTTGGTTTAATGGGTGCAACGCGTCGTCTTCAACATTATATGGAGCCTAGTTGGCAGCCAATGTTTATAATTGCTGCGCTGGGTGCATTTATTATTTTGCTTGGTATCCTTTGTTTTGTGCTGCAAGTGCTTTTAGCGATTTGGTACGGTATAAAGCATAAGGGATGCTTACCGGTAACATTAAATGATTCTTGGGGTGATGCACGGACACTTGAGTGGTTGGCCTCTTCACCGCCTCCTTCTTACAATTTTGCAATACTTCCAGAGGTGCAGTCTGATGATGCTTATTGGAATATGAAGAAGAATGGTTATCAGCGTCCAACAGGTGGATTTACAAAAATTCATATGCCGTCAAATACATCAGCTGGAATTATTGCAGGATTCTTCTCTTTAGTCGTGGGTTTTGCGCTTGTTTGGCATATTTGGTGGCTTGTTGCGATTGGATTGATTGGTTTTGTTGCAACGATTGTAGGGCATTCGTTAACAGGTGATCACCATGGTTATTATATCTCAGCCGAAGAGGTACAAAAAATAGAGGATGATTTTACAGCTGTTCTTAAAGAACGAGGAGCGACAATATGAGTGCGACTACAATGAATAATACTCACATTGATGAGCATCATCACGACAGTAGTTCAATAATGACATTTGGTTTTTGGATCTATATTCTGTCGGACTTGATACTATTCTCAACGCTTTTTTCAAGCTTTGCTGTTTTTTCTGCTTCTTATGGTGGTGGAAAAGCTGGGAATGAGTTTATTAATTTAACGTTTGTTTTAGTTGAAACTGCTATTTTATTGTTATCATCAATCACTTATGGGTTTGCAATGGTACAAGCGCATAAAGGTTATCTTGGTGGTGTGCGTTTATGGATGTTCATTACTTTTATACTTGGATGTTGCTTTATTGGGATGGAAGTTTATGAATTTCATGAACTTTTGAATGAAGTGTTCTATTACGATCCTGGTGCTTATGCAGGTATTGATCCTGCAACAGGTTTACAGCTTTTTGGAAGAGAGGTTTTATCCGCCTATTGGTCAGCATTTTTTGCTTTGGTTGGTACCCATGGTCTTCATGTCAGTGTCGGTCTTTTCTGGATGATCGTGATGTTTTTTCATCTTCGTCGTGGTGGCTTGGATCAGGATAATAAGACACGTTTATCCTGCCTTTCAATTTTCTGGCATTTGCTTGATATTGTATGGGTTTGTGTTTTCACCATGGTTTATTTATTAGGAGCATTGTAATGAGCGTGCATAACGAAGCACATGGCCCTAGTGCTATTCCCTATTTAATTGGTTTTATTTTGGCTGTATTTTTCACTTTGGGTTCTTTTATTCCTGTGATGTATGGGATTATGGAGAGTTGGGCAATTAGCACAAAGGTTGTGTATCTTATTGGAATGGGCATTATCCAGATTATAGTGCAAATTGTTTTCTTTTTGCACTTAAATTCTGGTCCAGATGCCAAATGGAATTTGGCTGCTTTATGGTTTACTGCTATGTGCGTTTTTATTATTATTGGGGGCACTTGGTGGGCTATTTCACATTTGAATTATAATATGATGGGTGGTTCTGGACGTGTTATTGAGACGGAAATATCAGAAGATGGTAGTTCTATGTCGCTGTCGGGGCAATCGTTAGGTACACAAAAGCCTGTAGAGTAGTTATCAGATATAAGTGCGCCTTCGCATTTTCAAAGTGTAAAAGTTCCTGTAGAGTAGAAAAGTGGGCGTAGAAATGCCAGTAGCGCAAGCGTTAGATATGCAAGCTCCGGCAGAGAGTTATGAAGAATAAAAATATCTATGGAGCCAGTGCCAAGTGCATTGGCTTTTTTGTAGACATTAATTGTAAAAATATTTGTGGGATATAAGGTGAATAAGTGAATGCTAAGCACAGGGTATCAATTGAGTAAATATTTAGGGAGCATAACGATTTTGAATGTGCTTTTGTTTTAAAAGTGAGGAAATCCATTGATAGTTTAGTAAAACCTTCATTTTAGTTTGAAGGAAGCAGCTATTTATAAAATATATGAAAAATGGTATTTATACAATTTACTCCGTAAAATATAAGGATCTTTAAAAAGTTTTATATTGTGTTAAACGGAGTCTCTAGCAAGTAGTGTTGTTGAATTTAGAGAGTTTATATAAAGATGTCTCACTTGAAGGTATTTGTAAAGATAACGTGCAGTTAAAACCAAAAACTTGAAAAATAATCGGAAAACTTAATGAAACCCGTTTTGATGACAGTTATTGGTGCTGGTTCTTTTGGCACTGCATTAGCCGTGGCTCTTGCCCGGAAAGGGCATCGCATTTTACTTTGGGGGCGGGATCCTCAACATATCAGAAAATTACAGAAATACCGTTGTAATCAGAGGTTTTTACCCGATATTAAATTTCCTGAAAATCTATCGCTTGAAGTTTCGCTTGAGACTGCGATAACGGCAAGTCGTGACATATTAATTGCTGTTCCAAGCTGTGTATTTCATCAGGTATTGCACAATATCCAGCCTTATTTGGATCAAAATTCGCGTGTTATTTGGGCAACGAAAGGTCTAGAACATGGTACAGGACGCCTCTTACAAGAAGTTGCCCGCGAGATTTTAGGAGATAAAATTCCTTTGGCTGTTTTTTCTGGACCAACTTTTGCTAAAGAGCTTGCTACAGGTTTGCCCACTGCTATTACAGTAGCAGCTTCTAAGGCTGAATTTATTGAAGAACTACAGAAGCTTTTTCATTCTAGCAAAAATTTTAGAGTTTATAGTAATCCAGATATGGTCGGTGTTCAATTAGGTGGAGCAGTCAAAAATGTCATTGCTATTGGCGCAGGAATATCAGACGGTATGGGATTTGGCGCAAATGCTAGAATAGCTCTCATTACACGAGGATTAGCTGAAATTAGTCGTTTAGGCATTGCCATGGGCGCTGAGCTTGCCACATTTATGGGTATGACAGGTTTAGGTGATTTGGTCTTGACATGTACTGATAATCAGTCTCGCAATCGTCGTTTTGGGATGCTTCTTGGCCGAGGGATGGATCCAGAAGAAGCGAAAAAACAAATTGGCCAAGTTGTTGAAGGCTACTTAAATACAAAAGAAGTGCGTACATTAGCACAACGTATGGGGGTGGAAATGCCGATTACGGAGCAAATTTATCAAATCTTATTTTGTGGTAAAAGCCCCATTGAAGCAGCCAATACATTACTGAGTCGAAAACTCAAAGATGAAGCGTATGATACTGTATATTTTTAAATTATTTAAATACATCAGGGATCCTATTATATACCACATAATAGAAATTTCGAAATAAGTTACACTAACCGTTAAACAAAGCAATAAGACTTTAGAGAACTTGAACTGTAAAGCTAAATGAGGCTTTTTATGTAATATAACTTAAACATAAAAAACTAGTTCATTGCTTAGCTGTCGTTTTTTAAAGTATTATGGTTGTTTGTCCTATCCTCCCGAGTTTCTTCGCTTTGTTTTAATTCTTCAAGCGTTGGCATAGACATAATGTTATAACCTGAGTCAACGTAATGAATTTCACCAGTAACGCCGGATGATAAATCAGAAAGTAAGTAAAGAGCAGACTTTCCTATTTCATTGATATCCACGGTACGACGCAATGGTGCATTACGGCGTTGATACGAAAAAATTGCACGTGCAGCTGCAATACCATTACCTGCTAAAGTTCTAATAGGACCCGCTGAAATTGCATTAACTCGGATATTTTGGGGGCCAAAATCTGCTGCTAAATAGCGTACCATAGCTTCTAAAGCAGCTTTAGCTATACCCATGATATTGTAGTTGGGTACAACTTGCTGTGAAGCTCCATAAGTAAGTGTTAAAAGTGTACCTCCATTAGGCATAAGCTTACCGGCACGTTGGGCAATTTCAGTAAAGGAATAAACAGAAATAACCATTGTACGCTTAAAATTTTCGCGTGTTGTAACATCGACGTAACGCCCTTTTAGCTGGGTCTTATCTGAAAAGCCAATGGCGTGAACAATGAAATCAATTGTTTTCCATTCTTTTTCAAGACATTCAAAGACGTGATCGACATTTTCAATTTTTTCAACGTCACATTCGAACAACAACTTACAACCAAGCTTTTCGGCTAATGGTTGAACCCGCTTTCCAAAAGCACTTCCTTGATAGGTAAATGCTAATTCAGCTCCTGCTTTTGCTAGTTGGCACGCAATACCCCACGCAATCGAATGGTCATTTGCAATTCCCATAATAAGGCCACGTTTGCCCTCCATCAAACTTTTCATATTATTCTCCGTAAGACCTTGCTTCTTCAATTAGCCAAGCATTTCTATTTATGCATAGCGTTGAAAAACGAGTGTTGCATTTGTACCGCCAAAACCAAACGTATTTGATAATACAGTATTAAGTTGTTGATTATCACGACGTTCACGAACGATTGGCATGTCGGCAAAAGCCGGATCAAGTTCTTCAATATGAGCACTCTCACAAATAAAATTATGATTCATCATTAACAGTGCGTAGATTGCTTCTTGAACGCCTGCTGCTCCCAAGGAATGACCAGTAAGAGATTTTGTAGCAGAAATTGGTGGGCATTGATCACCTGATCCAAAAATACGGCGGATCGCTTCTATTTCAGGGGGATCTCCAACAGGAGTTGCTGTTGCATGAGGGTTGATATAATCAATTTTATTATTTACCGTTTCCAGTGCCATGCGCATACATCGTTCTGCTCCCTTTCCAGATGGAGCAACCATATCATGCCCGTCGGATGTAGCGCCATATCCAACAATTTCTCCGTAGATTTTTGCACCACGTGCTTTAGCAAGTTCTAGCTCTTCAAGAACTAAAACGCCAGCTCCACCAGCAATCACAAACCCATCACGATTGATATCATAGGCACGCGAAGCTTTTTCTGGAACGTCATTATATTTGCTGGACATAGCGCCCATAGCGTCAAATAAAACAGATAATGTCCAGTCCAGATCTTCACAACCACCGGCAAAGACACGATCCTGCTTGCCATATTTTATCAACTCATAAGCATTGCCAATACAATGATTAGAGGTGGCACAGGCTGAGGAGATTGAATAGTTCACTCCTTTAATTTTAAAAAAAGTTGCAAGCGTTGCAGATGCTGTAGAACTCATAGCCTTAGGTACGACAAAAGGACCAACGCGTTTTGGACCTTTTTGGCGTGTAACGTCAGCAGCTTCAACAATTGATCGAGTTGAAGCACCTCCAGAGCCCATAATGATGCCTGTACGTTCATTTGATACTTCATGCATTTCTAAGCTTGCATCAGCAACTGCTTGATCCATAGCAATATGATTCCAGGCAGTTCCGCGTCCATGAAAGCGCAAAGCACGTCGGTCAACAAAATCTTCTACATTGATATCAGGTTTGCCATGAACTCTGCTACGAAAGCCTAATTCTGTATACTGGGGTGCATAAGAAATTCCGGATTTTGTTTCATATAAACTGTTTAAAACAGCTTGAGTATTATTTCCAATCGCGGAGATAATTCCCATTCCAGTTACAACAACTCGACGCATTCATACCTCCTTGTTTCGTACAGAATAACAAAATGTCTTTTGTAATGGAAATAATTTTAATCTTATTTAAATAAAGCGACACGTAAATCACTAGCTTTATAGATGGCTTCTCCATCTGCTTTTACCCACCCATCGGCTATTCCCAAGACCAAATTTCCACGTCGGATACGTTTAAAGTCTATTCCATATTCAAGAAGTTTGGTTTTTGGAGTTACCATACCTGATAATTTTAGTTCA
Source organism: Bartonella vaga (assembly GCF_037070895.1). NCBI lineage: Bacteria > Pseudomonadati > Pseudomonadota > Alphaproteobacteria > Hyphomicrobiales > Bartonellaceae > Bartonella > Bartonella vaga. The sequence continues at coordinate 31,214 of NZ_JAYMZK010000001.1, read as the reverse complement.
CCTGTTGATATAGCTCTCCCTTTTCCTGGTTCACCTAACCAACCGAGAAAAAAACCTGTTAATTGCCACATAGCATCTAAACCGAGACACCCTGGCATAACCGGATCACCTATAAAGTGGCAGTCAAAGAACCAAAGATTAGGAGTAATATCAAATTCAGCACGGAGCATTCCTTTGTTGTATTCACCACCAGTTTTACTAATTTGGGTGATTCGATGAATCATCAACATTGGTGGTGCAGGCAATTGTGCATTACCTTTACCAAACATTTCGCTGCGAGCGCAGCTTAGAAGCTCCTCATAAGTGTAGCGAGACTTTTGTTCGGCCATTTTTACTCCATTTATTTGCTTATACTTTTACTTCTGCGCTTTTCCTAAACATACTTTTAGAGCAAATTTTAAGGAGAGGGAAATGATTTTATATCATTTTTAATGACAAAAGCTCTTTTTTATGTATTCTTCGTGGTAAGTTATTTAAATGGGATGAAAAATTATATCATCTTGTTTTTATTTTTTGTATTTTACCTTATTTGAAAATAACATGTTATGGTTTTTGATATGTCGTTGAGCGTAGACAATTTAGAGTTGAATGAAAAGCAAAAGGCTATAAAGAATTCTAAGGAGGTTGCGGGTTGTTACTCCATTTCTAAATTAGAAGAACATTTACGTCAAAATGGTTTGCGACCGACTCGCCAGCGATTAGAACTTGCTAATATGATTTTTTCTAAAGGTAATCATCATATTGCTGCTGAAGAGCTATATGAAGAGGCAATTAGGTTAGGTGTGCCTGTATCTTTAGCTACTGTTTATAATACGCTTCACCAATTTACAGAAGCGGGGTTGCTACGGATTATTGCCGTAGAAGGTTCGAAAACTTGGTTTGATACCGATACGTCTGATCATTATCACTTTTATATAGAAGGCGAAAATCGTATTCTTGATATTCCTTGTAATTTGGAAGAAGCTCCGATTATTGGGAATTTACCTAAACCACCAGAAGGTATGGAAATTTCGCATGTTGATTTAATAGTTCGGTTAAAACCAAAAAGCTAATCTGATATAGGGTATAAAATAAGGAATCAAAATTAGTCTTAATTGGTTTGAAGCTTCACCAACTTTTTATTTTTTCATCAGGATAGATTCCCCATAATTGAGGTTGTTGAAGCCATCCTCGGATATTATTAATATTTAATTCGCACCAGTGCCCATCGCATTGACGAATATTACCAATAACATTAGGCTCTATTTCTGCCACAAGTTCTGCAGTATCTTCGGGTTTTTTGCGTAGCATTAGCCTTTTTGTTTTATCTTTTTGCCATGGAATAGTTATAGCGGTTCGTTTTCCAGATAAAAGCGATTGATATATCCATCCCTCATCGCCTTCAGCGTCACGAATTTTGCGCCATTGATCATATTCTTGGATGATTTCAATAGGCAAACCCTGTTTTTTGTAAGTAAAGACGATAGAATAATTGCTCCCTGGTCCAACACGCACATTGACACGGGTGGGTTTAATCGAAGCAAATCGAGGAAGAGGCAAACCACTTGGTCCTAAATTTTGATTAAGTGTTTGTGCGTACAAAAAACGCGGTGAACTGAACACAACGATTCCTAGCATTAGTATACATAATGCAAGCATTGAGAATCGAAACCAACCGGAATGTTGCACAGTTAAACCTTTTATCTCTTCGTTTCTATAGATTAGCAATTAAGATCTTGAAGACAGGACTGGGAGCTGAAAGCTATAACATGGGGTTAGTTAAAGAGATCTAAATAATAAGAAAATTGTTACAAAGATAATGGAATAAGTAAAAAGAAACTTGAACCTCTCAATGTCGCTTTGTGTATCATTGTGTATTTTAAAATAAGCTTCCAGATCTTAAACAGTCGTGTGTTTGAGATTTATGTGGAGTATTGGGACGGTTAAGTATCTTGTAATTTGGATCAGCTTTTGTATGACAGATAGGATTAGAATATTGCATCTATTTGTGCAGTTTATTTCTGAAATGGGCATATAGTTATCCGTACATTCTGAGCTCAGGAAATTATTCAATAATAGATTCATCAAATGATCATGTAAGTTGAAAAGAAGCTTTAGAATAGGATTGAGCATACGATTAATGAATTATTTAAATTGCAAGAGTACAGGCGGCACTGAGAGGAGTTCAAGATTTACGGGTTGATTTTGACTTTGTAAACACAAAGAGGTTGATTCTCAGTGGCAACGAATCTTACAGATTGTGCGGTTTGGTTGTAAGATAGTTCAGTTTGATTAAGCAATAATGCTGTAGTATGTAAATGGTCAGGTGGATTATATAAACATGCCTTAATTCTGGATTGTTATGTAACACTAAAAGTTTCAGAATTTTATTGCTTCGTTTAATAAGTTAAGAGGGAATTGCATGTCTGAATTATTATTATATCCTCTGCATATCCAGTTGCATATTGTGATAGTAATTTATATCTCATTGTCTGATCTTATCAAGGCGAGTTGAAAGGTAGTGAATATTTAATACCATGAGATAAAATCATAACAGGATTTTTGCATAAGAAAAAATTATATTGCAGAAACAGCAAAAAACACTCTGCTCGCACTGTGTATACTACATAACAGCAGAGATTCCAATACTTTGCAAACAAACGCTTGCTGTTCACATTACTTAAAATATCCAATATTGAAGCAAAAACTGTAACAGTGCTATAAGAAAAAATAAACCACTACGTTTATAAAGAAGTATAGCAAGCCAAAATAAAGTGAAAAAGCACCACACTCATATCACAATACAAACACTAAATACATACCATTAATGCTCGTGTACTTACCAATATAACTCTATAGTCCATTGATAAAAAGTACACTATTTTAGTGCAGAAACCCGAGCGTTGCTAATAAGACCCTCTCTTTGTGCGCGCTTACGAGCAAGCTTACGTGTACGGCGAACAGCCTCAGCCTTTTCACGAGCACGCTTTTCCGATGGCTTCTCATAATAACCACGCATTTTCATTTCACGAAAAATGCCTTCACGCTGCATTTTCTTTTTCAGTGCGCGTAGCGCCTGATCAATATTATTATCACGAACGAGTACTTGCACGACCTATCCTGCTTTGTTTAACTGTCATAAATAATGAGAAAAAACCCACTTCCTTTTAAATAGAGATATCTAAAAGGATATATACTTTTAAAAGGCATATCATAGAAAGAAGGTATTTGTCTATATCGCTTTTTAAAATTCTATTCTTTTTACTATAAGGCATTTTTCAGCGATAGGGTCATGCGGTAAGTTAGGCATAGTTATAACATCTACGCAAATGATGAAAATAAAGCTTGCAGCAAGTAAGAGGTAAACTTCTCGTACAGAAGTTTCAAAATCAATAGGGGCACCATGTTGATTAGAATCAGAAGAAAATGGATAAGGGGGGAGGGCTGTTCATTTACATGGGGTACGTGATAAAATCCCTTTTTCCCCAGTAGTTCAAACTGTTTGAGAAGAAGAGGATCTGGAATGATGGCTCCCCGTGCATCATATTACGTCCATTGTGATAGAATTAATTTTCTCAACAAGTGGAAGGTTATCCTGATACAGAATTTTAAAATGGGTATTTATTTCAGCATCGGTACCAATTGCAAAATAGTTGATAGCAAAAATACAATGAATACCTGAAGATTTTAGAGCTTATGATATATCATAAAATTGGCTTCTCAACTAAAGTAGACTTTTTTATTTGATGAGAAGTGATAGTTTCTCATTGCGATGTAACTAAATTATCAAAGATATCGAGAATTTTTTCGCCTTCTTTTTCATGTTTTACTTAAAGGGAAAATTTAAAATAGAATAACCAAAATTCGTTGCAGTTGTTCCTTTATTGAGAAAGCGGAGGGGTGATGGTTGAGAAGTGCAAAGCTATTTTCTAAAGCATAAGGAAATATAAGGCCTGTTCAAAGTGCTATAGAATATGTCTCACTTTCTGAAGAATTGTATTCACGAGAGATATTTGAGCTTAAGGGAGGAGTGTGGCGCACCCGAAGAGATTCGAACTCCTGACCCCCAGATTCGTAGTCTGGTGCTCTATCCAGCTGAGCTACGGGTGCGTACATTTCTCAATTTTTACATCATGTAAGAACAAAGGTTTCCTAATCGTTTCATTTAAAAATTGCAAGTGAAACTTAGTAAAAATAGAAATTTTATCATTTTGTCTGTTCTACACTTTATAGTAAAAATTGAAGTATATTCCTGGTTTTAGTTGGGTTTTTTCATGGCGTTTTATTATTATGAACGATAGTTAACTTGACGATTTAAGCTATGCAGGATAATCAGATATAAGTGAGGTATTTTTGCAGTGAGGAGCAGAATACACCGCCTACAATTCGGTTTTTGTTTGAAATTCGGATGCTACTGTTGAAGAGTATTTCGAACAGATTTGCATGTTAAAAGCAAGGATAGATGTTATGGGGTTGTTAAAAAAGATCTTTCCACCGGTGTTTTTCGTTGTCGTTGTGATGGTTGCTTACTTAGAGGGGAAACAGAGTTCAGGACGATTTGTTTCTGTAACGAATAAAACATCAAATACGTTGGCGGGAAGGCCACCGACAAGTGTTGTTGTTGATCTTGTTAAGGTTCAAGATTTTTATGAGCAGTTGAATGCACTTGGTAGTGGACGAGCATTCGCTGCGGTGAAGTTAACTCCTTGGTCATCAGGTATTGTTGATAAGCTTTTTGTGTCATCTGGTACCAAAGTACAAGAGGGTGATGCGATTGCAAAGCTTGATTCTAAAAAGGAAGAGATAACAGCTGCAAAAGCAAAAATACAACGTGATAATAGTGCATTAACGCTTTCACGTGTTCTTAAATTACGTTCCACTAATACAGCAACAGAGGTTCAGGAAGTTACTGCACGCTTAGAGCTTGATAATGCAAATTTGGCTTTGCGTGATGCTGATTTGGCGCTTGATCGGCGCACAATTCGTGCACCAATGAGTGGAGTTATTGGCATTTTACCCATTGATGAGGGCAATGCTGTGACTCTTAATACTGTGATAGGCCATATTGAGAATAGAGAGCGTATTTTAGTTGATATCTGGGTTCCTGAACGATATGTATCGCAAATACATAAAGGAGATGAAGTGACCGCGACATTGACGGCACAGCCAGGTAAAGTTTTGATTGGTCATATTTATGCGATTGATAATGTTGTTGATTCGAAAAGCCGTACGCTTCACGTTCAAGTTGAAATTAACAATGAAAAAGATACGCTCTTGTCTGGTATGTCTTTTTCTGTTGCGTTTCAATTCCGTGGTGGTTCTTTCCCTGTTGTAAATCCTCTTGCGGTTCAATGGAACAGCCTTGGATCCTTTGTTTGGCGTGTAAGAGAGGGGAAGGTAGAACCTATTCCAGTATCAATTATTAAGCATAAGGCAGATAAGGTATTTGTGGATGCTCCCCTAGAAGATGGTGATCAAGTTGTTATACAGGGAGTACAGCTGCTCCACCCAGGAAGTAGGGTTACTTTTGACGATCCAGAAGCTCATCAACAGCAATTATCATTAGTTAATGGGTAGGGTATGCAATGAGCAAAGAATTTAGTGCAAAACAGCCTATGGTACAGGCGGAGCAAGGCGGTATAATTGCCCTATTTATTCGTAGACCGGTTTTTACCTTTGTTTTGAATGCCATGATTATGATTGCGGGATTTGCTGCATGGTTAAATGTTGATGTCCGCGAATTACCAGATGTTGATACTCCAGTGACGACGATTGTGACAACCTTTTCTGGAGCATCGGCAGAAACAATTGATCGTGAAATTACAAGAATCATAGAAGATGCTGTTTCTCGAGTTTCAGGTGTAAAGACGATTTCTTCTACCTCTTCTTTTGGACGTTCTCGTGTGCAGGTTAGTTTTAATGTTGGTGTTGATTTGAATGTTGCGGCATCAGATATTCGTGATGCTCTTTCTCGTGTTGATCATTCTTTACCAAAAGATGCGGATGCACCTCTTATCATTAAGGCAGATTCAAATGCTTCTGCTATGATGTATTTGGTTGTGACTTCACCAACAATGAGTATTGATGATTTAACAACGGTTGTAAATGATCAAATTGTTGATGCACTTTCTGCTGTTGATGGTGTTGGCGATGTACAGCTCGATAGTGCTCGTATGAAAATTTTTCAGATTGATGTAGATCAAGCAAAACTTGCTAGTTATGGCTTAACCGTAGCGGATATTTCACGTGTTCTTGCTGATATGACAGCAGATGTGCCAGTTGGGTCATTACGTAACTCTAAGCAAACTTTAATTGTACGTGCTACTGCACGTTTAACAACACCAGAAGCTTTCGAACAAGTTATTTTAAAGCCTCATGTGCATCTTGGTGATGTTGCAAATATTACTTTATCGCCTGATCTAGAAACGGTGATTCTTCGTATCAATGGAAAGACAGGGATTGGATTGGGTATTGTGCGGAAAGCGCAATCTAATGCTCTTAATATTTCCAAAGGTGTTAGAGCGGTTCTCAATAATCTCAAAAGTATTATTCCTTCTTCTGTGCATATAAGCGTTGTTAATGATGATGCACTTTTTATTAAAAGTGCACTTCATGAGGTTGAGGTTGCACTGATCATTGCTATCCTTAGTGTTGTTTTGGTTATTTTCCTTTTTCTAAGGGATATTCGCGTAACGCTTATTCCTACTTTATCTCTTCCTGTCGCTTTGATTGGTACAATTGCAGCTATTTATCTGGTTGGGTTTTCGCTGAATATTCTTACATTCTTAGGACTTGTTTTAGCAACAGGGCTTGTGGTGGATGATGCCATTGTTGTTCTTGAGAATATTGTTCGGTGGCGCAATATGGGTTTAGGTCCTAAGGCTGCAGCGGTGTTAGGAACACGTGAAGTATTTTTTGCTGTTTTAGCAACAACATTGACTTTGGTAGCTGTTTTTGTGCCTATTTCTTTTCTTCCTGGACAAATTGGAGGGCTTTTTAGAGAATTTGGTTTTGTGTTGGCAGTTTCTATTCTACTTTCTGCGATTGTTGCTTTAACTCTTTGTCCTATGTTGGCTTCACGCTTTCTCAGGAGACATGTTGAAGCTAATGAGCAAGAATCTCGTTATTTTACTTTTTTGTATAAATGTGGTTCTTTTTTTTTCTAAGGGATATGCTTATAGTTTGCATAAATGTTTAGAAAAACCTTGGACTGTTGTATTCGCTTCATTGATTTTTGCGGGTCTTTGTGTTGGAAGCTATATGAAGTTGCAAAAGGAATTGACGCCAACGGAAGATAGGGCTCTTATCTTTTTGGTTATTAATGGACCACAGGGGATTTCAACGGAATATCTGAATGAACAGATAGAGCAAATTGAAGCAAGTTTGCAACCGTTACGAGCTTCTGGAGAAATTGCTAATACTTATTCTATTGCAGGTTTTGGCGGTTCGTCTAATACTGGTTTTTTAGTTTTGTTGCTTTCATCTTGGGATAAGCGTTTACGCAGTCAGCAACAAATCTTAGCAGATGTTAACGCAACGGTTAGAAAATTTCCTGCAGTCTTTGTATTTGCTGCACAGGGCAATTCTTTAGGTGTGAAAGGAACTGGTCAAGGGTTACAATTTGCAATTCTTGGAAATGATTATGCAAAATTACAACCCATTGCTGATAAATTGGTTAAGGCTTTACGAGCTGATCCGCATTTTGTTCGTCCACGTCTTACTGTTGATCCAACGCAACCACAGTTTTTTATTGAAATTAATAGAGAAAAAGCTTCCGATTTAGGGATTGATATCACCAATTTGGGTAATACATTACAAGCGATGTTGGATGGTAAAAAGATCGGTTCTGTTTACGTGGATGATCACTCTTATGATGTTAAATTGACATCGCGGAAGAATCCTATGAAGAGTCCTAGTGATTTGGAAAATATTTTTTTAAAAACAAAAGAAAATCAATATGTTCCTTTGTCAGTTATTGCGAATTTACAGGAAAAAGCTATTGCGCCCCAATTAAAGCGAGAAGAACGCATGAGTGCTGTTATTTTAAGTGCAAATCTTGCTCCAGGTGTCGCTTTAGGGAGTGCTTATAACACTGTACAAAAAATTGCTGCTCCTTTGTTATCGGAAGGAAATTATCTGGTTCCTTTGGGGGAAGCGGCAACACTTAATGAAACATTTTCCAATTTTGTAATTATTTTTGGAATTGCCTTTTTGATTATTTTATTAGTTTTGGCTGCGCAGTTTGAAAGTTTTGTTTCAGGATTTATTATTATGGCTACTGTACCATTAGGGATTGGTTGTGCTATAGTTGCTATGCTTTTAAGTGGAGTTAGTCTTAATGTTTATAGTCAAATTGGTTTAATTTTGTTAGTTGGGATTATGGCCAAAAATGGTATCCTCATTGTTGAATTTGCAGATCAGTTACGTGATCAAGGCAAAAGTGTACGTCAAGCTGTAGAAGAAGCAGCAAATATTCGTCTTCGTCCAGTTTGTATGACGATGATTTGTGCTATTTTAGGAGGTATTCCTTTGGTTTTAGCAAAAGGTGCTGGAGCAGAAGCGCGTATAGCTTTAGGTTGGGTTATCGTTGGTGGTTTAGGTTTAGCAACTATTTTTACGCTTTATCTCACACCGGTTATTTATCTCTTTCTTGGACGTTTTGTGAAACCAAAAGCAGAAGAAGCTATAGACTTAACAAGAGAACTCAGTCAGATTGAATGATATATTTAGTCGGGAAGATTTTTTTACTGTCGTTTTAAAAATGCCGTTTTTCGGTTTTATCCTCCGCAACCTTATCTACTGCTTCATTTTTTATGTAAGCAGTAAGGGTTGGTTGTAATAAAGGAGGCAGTTTCTGTTTTGTTATTGTTTGTGCGTAGATCACATTTTCAATAACCGTGCGGGATAAGTCCGTGGGAGATGGCTTTTCGCTTCGCAATGAAAAAGCTTTTGAGGAAACTTTAAAAGCTTTAAGGAGGCATGCTGCGAAGGATGGAGTCTATGATATTCGTCGGCACTTTCTAGAAGATAAACAGCGTTTTTCTAATTTTTCTTTAAGGCTTGATGATCTCCTTTTCGACTTTTCTAAATGTGGTGTAACATATAAGACGTTACAACTCTTAGATAATTTGGCTGTTGCTGCGGATGTGTTAGGTCGGAGCAAGGCAATGTTCTCCGGTAAGGCTATTAATACAACTGAAAAGCGTTCAGTCCTTCATATTGCATTACGTTTGCCTGCTGACGAAGTTTTCATGTTGGATGGGAATGATCTTGTTCGGGATATTCAAGATGTTCTTATTCATATGGAAAAATTTTCTGAAATGATTCGTGATGGCAGTTATACTGGAGGAAGCGGAGAACGAATAAACGACATTGTAAACATTGGTATTGGTGGCTCTGATCTTGGACCTGCAATGGTTACGAATGCTTTAAAACCTTATCATGATGGCCCGTATTGTCATTTTGTTTCTAATGCTGACAGTGCACATATTTTTGATACTCTCTCTGTTTTGAATCCAGCAACAACATTGTTTGTTATTGCTTCTAAAACTTTTACAACGGCTGAAACAATGGCAAATGCTCAAGTTGCACGTCAGTGGATTAGTTCACATTTAGGAGAAAAGGCTGTTTGTATGCATTTTGTTGCTGTTTCGAGTGCGCTTGATAAGGTAGCAGAATTTGGCATAGATTCTTCAAAAGTTTTTGGATTTTGGGATTGGGTTGGAGGACGTTATTCGATTTGGTCAGCCATTGGTCTTGTTGTTATGTTGGCAATAGGTGGTCGCAATTTTCGTCAGTTTCTCAATGGTGCCCAGCAGATGGATCAACATTTTAAAACGATGCCTTTGCATAAAAATATTCCTATTCGATTTTCGCTTTTAGGGTTTTGGCATCGTGTTATTTGTGGTTATTCATCACGTGCTACTATTCCGTATGCACAGCGTTTAGCGCATTTGCCTGCTTATTTGCAACAACTTGATATGGAGTCAAATGGTAAGCAGGTTTCTTTGGATGGTAAGCCGTTAACTTTTTCAAGTGGTCCGGTTGTTTGGGGTGATTTAGGAACAAACAGTCAACATGCTTTTTTTCAACTTTTGCATCAAGGAACAGACGTTATTCCTGTAGAGTTCATTTTATTCATAAAAGGGCATGAGCGAAATTTACATTCTATGTATGACATACTGATAGCAAATTGTTTAGCACAATCAAAGGCCTTGATGAAGGGGTGTAGTATTGAAGACGCTAGGCGTATCCTTGTAAATAATGGAATTGGTGAGTGTGAAGCGGATAGTTTAGCACTTCATAGAAGTTTTGCGGGAAATCGTCCCAGTATTATGCTAATTCAGGATTTACTAACACCTTTTGCACTGGGGCGTCTCATTGCACTTTACGAGCATCGTGTTTTTGTTGAGGGTATTTTGATGAATATTAACTCATTTGATCAATGGGGCGTTGAGCTTGGTAAAGAATTAGCAAATGAATTATTAGCAACACTTCGTGGAGAAAAAAAAGCTGATAACCGTGATAGTTCAACAGTAGGATTGTTGGCACATATTCAGGCGAGACGTGCGGGATAAATATAATTTAACAGTAGGTAGTGAGGAAAGGTATAATTAGGGAAAATATAATAATTTATTATTTTTAGTTGCGTACTTTTCTAAAGTGGATTTTGATAAAAGAAAATCTAACAAAAAGGAAAAACTATGAAGATCAAAATTTAATAGTAAAACAAGAAAAGATTTTATAAGATCTTTCAAAGTTAGCTAAAAATTTTTTGGAAAAATAAATCGGTGCAAAGTGTATATGGGAAGGAAGCTGTAATTAAAAGATATGTTAATGAGGTTACTTTAGCAGATAGTTTGGCGGAGAGAGAGGGATTTGAACCCCCGATAGAGTTGCCTCTATGCCGCATTTCGAGTGCGGTGCTTTCAACCACTCAGCCATCTCTCCACATGAAAGTGGAATAAGGTTTTGTACTTTTTAAGTATATTGGCGCTAGATAACCTTCAATTGCTTTTAGTACAACCTTTTTTTGCTTTTTATGTGTCTTTATTGACAGAGAATAGAAATTCCGCCATATATGACGTAGTACAAACGTAGAGGAATTTGCGTGTGTTTGTGTTTAGAAGGATTTTTTATTCTTCTTTAAAATTTATTACGACTGATAAAAAGCAGCCTATTTTCTCTTATTGATTAAGGTAAGAGTCAAATAAGAGCTGGAATGAACGAAAGGATAAAAAATGTTCGCAGTCATTAAAACTGGAGGTAAGCAATATCGTGTTGTTGCTAGCCAAGTAGTGAAGGTTGAAAAAATTCTTGGCAATGCCGGTGATATTATCGAGCTCAATGATGTATTGATGGTTGGGCAAGAGGGTAATGCAGTTATTGGTGCTCCTTTTGTTGCTGATGCTTTAGTTACGGCAGAGATTATAGAGCAGGTGCGCGGGCGTAAGGTTATTTCATTTAAGAAGCGCCGTCGTCAAAATTCAAAACGCACGCGCGGTCATCGTCAGGAACTGACAATGCTTCGTATTTTAGAAATTTTAACGGGTGGTTCAAAGCCTAAAAAAGCAAATGTAAAATCAATTAAAGAAAAAGCAACTATATTAGAGGCAACAAAGGAAGGAAAAACTTCCACTTCTGTTCAGAAAATAGTAAATAAAACTTCCGAAAAAAAAGCTACATCGCAGAAGAAAATAGCTGCAGAATCAAATAGTAAAGAAAATTAAAGGAGAACATCCATGGCACATAAAAAAGCTGGTGGTTCCTCGCGTAATGGTCGTGATTCAGAATCGAAACGTCTTGGTGTTAAAAAATTTGGTGGTGAAGCTGTTATCGCTGGAAATATTATTGTTCGTCAGCGTGGTACGCGCTGGCATCCTGGTGAAAATGTTGGTATTGGAAAAGACCATACCCTTTTTGCTCTATCAAATGGAATGGTTTCTTTTCAAAGAAAAGCGGGGAATCGTTCATACGTTTCGGTCATTCCTACGGTAGGAGCAGCAACATAATCTTTCGCATTATGTTAGAAATGCCGGAATTTCATTAAATTTTTGTTGTGAGATTATGAGTCTTGGAAAAGAAGGGTAGGGCGCTATCTTTCTTTTTTTTTCTCTATGATACAATACAAAATGGAAGAGGTGTGCAGAAAATTGAAAGATAGAATCTTGGAAGATCTTTTTCTGAAATAATTAAAAGATTGGTATTATGTTTTTTTGCATTAGATACATTAATGTTAAGTGGTGGGTCGTTCCAATAATTAGTGTATAATGAAGAATTATGCGGAAAGTTTGCTATCTTTTTATGAGCGAAAAAGTGTCTGCTAATTTATTTTCAAAGAATTTTATGGAAATTTGATAGGAATATTTGCATGATCATTTTGGTAAAAATGAGCTAGTTTGTAAGCCTCATGATGTGTTCATTAATATTTTAGATGATTATGTGTATTAGTTAGGCTGTTTGTTTAGGAAAAAAGGGATTTATAAGGGCTCTTATAAAGATTGTTTTTTAAATTAATGAGCGCTGAGAGATTTTTAGTAAATTAAAGTAAGGTTATGTTTAAGAAAACTTAGTTTAAAACAATTAGAATAATAGCTATGCAATCAGTTACAACGAAGGTATTTTTGATCTACTTGATTATTAAGCACCGTGAGAATAAACGCTATCTGTATAAAAGTAGTGATTGATTTAAGTTAAAAACATTTTTCTTTTATAGCTTTATTTATCTTATTTGTCTTTGTGGAGTGGGAAATAGAGTTAGATTTCTCTCTGATTACTTTAAGCAACCCGGCGTGTAAGTGATATCTGATCATTCGATAGGTTATATTGGAGTAGTTAAACGCTTTATTATAGTTATATTTCGTACAACAAAGGAAAATCACGGTATTATTTCATTTTATGTTTTTGAGCATGGAGTTTTGAAATGAAGTTATCAACAATATGCATGTTCAAACGTAACGCGGTTTAAGTTCATCACGAGGTGTAAGAAAGTAGAAGTAATGGATACAGGTTGTAAAGAGATAGAGATCTTATTTGTAGCTCTGTACAATTTACGGCTGTTTTTGATCATAAAAATTATGCGATTCATGTTGGTGCTGAATTGCTTGTGTAAGTTGGCACAGTTGGTAAATGTTATCTTGAAAGTATGCTCCAAAGTGAAGCAGTAATAAATATTAACTTGGAAATGGTATAGTAATTCCCTATAGAATTGTTAAAAACATTATTTGATTATCAGGGATGCTGTTGCTGTTATATAAATTCCTGCTGGAGTTGAATGGCAAGATGGAAATAAGTACATTTGGTTATTGTTATTGTTTCTTGTCCAGATCTCTATAGAGAAATTTGCAAAAAATTGATACGTATTTTATTTAATAAGGAATGGATTTAAACACTTTTAACAACTACCGACAAACAACAAATTTTTACAACTCTTTTTGGTCAGGACATTAAGATGGGGAAGACTTTTATTGGTGATCTTTCAGTGTGTCAGGAATGGACTTTAGATTATCCAAGTGGTCTTCATGCACGACCAGCTTCTATTTGGGTTGACTTTGCAAAAAAAGTTCAAGGCTCTATTAGAGTTCGTCATGGTCAGCATGCCGTTGAAATGAAAAATTTGGTTGGTTTATTGCAATTAGGAGCAAAAAACGGTGATGTCCTGATTTTTTCGACAGATGCGGCAGAAGGTGTGAAGCTTCTTAAGGATGCAATTTCTGTTGTGAAGCAAGTGAGTATCAGTGAAAAATGTGTTATGAAAGAAATAGAAGCTCAGACGAAGGCTTCTCATGGTTGGTATCCACGTTCTGGAAAAAAAGGCATTTCTGGTGTTGGGGCAAGTTCAGGATTAGCTTTTGGCAAAATTTTTGTTTTAAGACAGAATGATATTTTCATAACGGACCAGCCAATTGATTTTGCAACTGGTTCTGCGTGTCTTGAAAATGCTCTTATAAAAACAAAACATAAAATGGCGTCAGTTATTGCAGATATTACAGCGCGTATGGGGGGAGATGCTGCTGCGATTTTTTCTGCGCAAATGGTTTTACTTGAAGATGAAAATTTGATAGCTCAAGCTTGTCGTTTTATGGCAGAAGGTCATGGTGTAGCTTGGTCTTGGGATAGAGCAGTTCGACAGTTTGTAAATATGTTTTTTAAAGCAGATAATCCTCTGTTAGCAGCGCGTGCCGTTAACTTAGTTGATATCGGTCGTCGTGTTCTAGGTGAGATTAATCCATCGTATAGATCATTTTTTTTAAATGATATTCCACATGGTGTCATTCTAGTTACAGACGATTTATCTCCCTCTGATGCAGCTCAGCTCGATTCTACAAAAGTGCAGGGATTAGCAACGGCATGGGGAGGCCCACTGTCTCATACAGCTATTTTGGCGCGCACTCTTGGTATTCCAATGGTCGTTGCTATAGGTGCTGATGTTTTAACCGTTGAGTGTGATGTTCAGGCCATCATTGATGGCGATAGAGGATTCATTTACCTTGATCCGATTCCTGAAGACGTTTTTGATGTTCAGAAACAGATGAATGTTTTCGCACAAAAGCGTGACAGTGAAATGTGTGTGTGGAAATTGCCAGTAAAAACGATAGATGGTCAGAGGATTCGTATCATGGCTAATGTCAACTACGCAAATCAGGTTCCTGTTGCGTTTGATTTGGGGGCTGAAGGTGTTGGACTCATGCGGACAGAATTTTTGTTTTTGGATAGTCCACATCTTCCGGATGAAGAGGCACAATTTGATGTGTACCGAGCAATGATTGCAGCTGTAGGAGATAAGCCATTAATTATTCGTGCACTTGATATTGGTGGGGATAAACAAGTTACACATTTACATTTACCTAAAGAAAACAATCCCTTTTTAGGTGTTCGAGGAACGCGGCTTTTGTTACGTCGGCGTGATCTTTTGGTTCCCCAGTTGCGTGCTCTATATCGAGCTGCAAAAGAGGGAGGTGATTTATGGATTTTATTTCCAATGGTCATGTCTGTTTCAGAAATTTTTGCTATAAAAAAGATTGCAGAAGAAATTCGTATTGATGTTGGTGCTCCAAAATTAAAGCTTGGTATTATGATTGAAGTTCCAGCGGCGGCCATTATGGCAGATGTTCTGAGTATCCATGTTGATTTTGTTTCAATTGGAACAAATGATTTAACGCAATATACAATGGCTATTGATCGACAAAATCCTTATCTCGTGTCTGAAGCTGATAGTCTTGATCCAGCGGTTTTGCGCATGATTCACCAGACTATTCAGGGTGCAGCAAAACATAAACGTTGGGTTAGTGTGTGTGGTGGTATGGCTGGAGATCCTTTTGCAGCTATGATTTTGACTGGGTTGGGAATTAATGAACTTTCTATGATATCTTGTGATATTGCTTCAGTAAAAGCGTGTTTGCAGGCGCATAGTTTTGAAGATATGAAAATTTTAGCAAGGAAAGCATTACAGTGTGAAACTGCGCAAGATGTACGTACCCTTAGCAGTGAGATAGGGTGATATGTAAGAGCTTTAAAAAGAGGAGAGTTCGTCAATCCCATAATTTAGTACAGTGATCACATTATAAACGTGAATCACTTTTGTTGTGATAAAGTTTATCATCCCTATGATAACAGGTTTTAATATTAACGACCAATAGATTAATGCAGTCACTTATATTTACTGGAATGTATTAATAGTAATAGGTTGATAGTGCTATTTAATCATTCGACTTTTAAAAAATCTGAGAATATGTCAATTTTCATAAATAGGAAGCTGTGTAAATAGACACAAAGATTTCTGATTTATGATGATACAGTGATTGTATTTTGGGTATCTATCCACGAAAAAAGTTGTTTCTAAAAAAAGAGGATGTGCTTGTTATCTAGAAAGTATAAAGTTTATTCTGATAAATGAAGTTATTTTTGAGTTTTGAGTATATAATTTAGACTTGCACGTTATTTCTTTCTGGGTATAGTGCGAAGCTCTGGAGAGGTGGCCGAGTGGTTTAAGGCGCACGCCTGGAACGCGTGTATATGGGAAACCATATCGAGGGTTCGAATCCCTCTCTCTCCGCCATTGAATACAAACGAACTTGTCTATTCTCAAAATAGCATAGCTTAAAAAGCCCAGATTTGCGTTTTTTTTGATGTTTTCAATTGACTTCCTCTCTATAAAAACACTCTGTTTTTCTCTAATTTTTTTCCTATATATGCTCCTTTCCTGAAAAATACTGTGCTTTGAAAACGAAGTACGGAGCTTTTAGTCATGGGAAATCAAAGGTTTCGCAATTGACCAGTTTACACCAGTCTATGGCTGTCATTGTCAACTAGCGAGCTGACACAAAACATTATAATCTGCGCGAATGTCAAAGCGGACTTTATAGCAATTTTCTTTTCAGGGCAGAGAATCGGATTATCAGATAACTGAAATGTTTCCTGCAATTTTTTCATCAAAGATTGCTTCTGCTTTTTGAACTTATCGTTTGCATCGCTATCCTGCCGTGAGAGAACTTCCCCGGTTTTTGCCAGCACCAATAAAAGTGTCCACAAGTTCGTTTTTTCCCAGCTCTTTGATATTTTATCTTGAAGTGTATTGGCTCCAGCCGTTCTTGAATCTGCTCACATGTGACTGACAACATCTATATTGCGGTAAATTTGAATAAAAACCGCTCCTATGTTGCTCTTGCATATGCGGGACAGCGATATTTTGAGCTAGGCTTGGCTGATTTTGCTTGTGGCATTAATGGGTAGCACATCATCTATTCCAATCAGCTTGGATTTATTGGCACGATTCACTATATCTTGGAACTTGTTATGAGCAATGATGGTCAGGCGATCAAAAGCTTTGACACCTGTTCTGCGACCATATGGAAAGCGTAAACAAGGACCTATAGTCTGTTTCGTGAGAATTTCGGATGCAGAAGCATGCAGAGGAACAATTATGTAAAGGTTTGTTACACCCCAGCCTTCTTTCAGTTTATTAACGTGGATGACGATTTCAGTTAGCTTGTTAGGGTCTTCAACTAAAATAAGGCGCTGGATATTTTCATTTTCTTCCGCACCGGATTGCTTAGAGTGAATTTCAGCAACCTCGCCTTTGTAACGCCTTTAAAAGAATGCTTGTGATTCCAGCAATTCACGTAACTGGCTTGCGTGCTCAGTATCCTTTGCTACTACTAACATAAACGGTTTAACGATTTTCTGGTCGTATTGACAAGTATAGACATTCAGCTCAACTTTCACATGCTCATGGTGATGGATACCATCTTCCATGGCCTTGGATAGTGAATACGCGTAAATGGTATTCTTAAAATCAACAGGGATTGATTCCGTTGTTTTTGGCGTAGCAGTCAGCTCCATCCTTAATACAGGTTTAAGTTCATTAATCGCTTTTGCATTTGCAGTTGCGCAGTAACGGTGCACTTCATCCATCAGTATGGCTAAGTCAGGAAACTTGGAAAGATACCCCAAATAGCTTTCACCCATTGTTTTCTGCAAGCGCTTGATGCGTGGTGTACTTTATTTGGCAGCAGCTTTTTTGTTCTCATTTGCACTAATTTTGGAGATGTTAAAGATATTGATAAATGACGTATTACTATCCTCTAACAAGTGTCCCTAATTACAGAAGTTATTAATATCAAAACGTGCACATTACCTCTATCACAATCCTTGCCAGTAATAATAACCGGTGGGTTTGCTAAAAACTCCTGAATATCCCGAAAAACGTATTTAGAGCTTTGCGAGCTAAAATCTTCCTTCAGCTTTTCATAGATTGTCAAGAGTGATGCTAGAACAAAGAGATGACGGCTGTAGCTTGTCAAATACAAGTAGCTGATAAATGTGCTTGCTCCTATTATACGGGTCTTTTCGCTTCGTGTTACCAGCGCAAAACAGATAGAAGTAAAATCACACTCAAAGTCCTGAACGGATGGATACATGCTTTATCGCGCTCAAGATCGGGGTCTTTTGAAAGCTCCATGCTTTCAAGAACAGGAGCCAGAATAGTCAAGAGATTAATTGTGTAGTCAGTGCAGTGAGAGGCGAGCAGATATATTTCTTATAGTACGATTCATGATTATTCTTCCTTACTTTCTGCTGACTGCAGCTGAGTGACGTTAAGGCTGTAATCATCCTTACCCCATTCACATTTTGTCAAGATCGCTTGCGGTATCTTTTTCAGGGTTAAATTATCAAAATCTTCTGCATTGGCGTTAAATGCTTTACAGTAGATTAAAAGTGTACGATTAGGGCCAACCTCTTCGCTGATTGTTCGAAGTTGTTCATGTGTAAGTGCATTTGTCGTGACATAGATTAAGTCAGTTTCAGCAGAGTATCCATGCATCCAGTAATGGTTTTCATTAGGTGCGTAGATAAAATCCATATGCTTGCACGTGGTTTCGGTTAGCATTCCGGCATTATAATCCTCACTGATAACCCAATTACCCCATTTATTTTTTTCTAGCATGGATGGAACCAGTCGATAGTAGCGGAATCCACCACCGCCTTTCCAATTCACATCTTTTGAAATACCAGTGTGATCTTCACCATCAATAACTCTCTGCATTCTTGGGATAATGTAGGTATGACATTGTTCTCCCAGCTCTATAGAAATCCATCTTCTGCCCATTTTATGTGCAGAAGATGCTGTCGATCCAGATCCAGCGAAAGAATCTAATGCTAGGTCACCGGGGCGACTGAAATGCTTCAAGATAATATGCATCAGTGCTTCAGGTTTTTTACTGCTTCGGAAGTCTACACTTCCTTCGCTACGACAGTTTCCAAAGCTTCCAGCGAGATCATAAAAATTTTCGATTGGAGTATATGTGAGCTTGGAAGAGTCCTCTAATTGGGCTAAAGGACCCCCTGATAATACTTTCCTTGTGTCGCATTGGCTCTTTGGGGACTAGTAAAGTAGCGATACGGGAATTTGTCATCGCCTATACCTTCAACCTTGTACAAAACATCAAGGCCGTCTTCTTCATGGTGTCCTTCTAAGTAATCACGGAAAAATCTTCCTGACGAATTCCCATCAAGGATGTTCCCAGAAGCCCATATTATTTTTAATCCTTTGCCTTTTTCTCGGATGTAATACATAAACTTATCAAACGAAGAGCTTTTTGAATTAAGGTAAGGTTTTGCACCGTATTCCTTTCGGTATACATGAATCATTTCAACCTGTTTGTGAAAATCCATGTTTTGCTTCAAGGTTTTGAAGCATAGCGCACCTGTACGTATATTGTTATGAGGTAATTATTCCTCCCAAAGATTTCATCTAAAAGAACTTTCAGATAGTGTCCCTCTGAATCATCTATGTGACAGCAGAAAAAACCATTTTTTGAGAAAGGGTTGCGTAAAATATTCAGTCTCTCGCGCATTAGAGAAAGCCAAATAGAATGTTCTAAATCATCATCATAATGCTCAAATGCATTACCTGTATTATATGGATGATTAATATAAATTCATTTAACCTGTCCAGCATATTCTGCTTCCAATGCCTTTAGTGCTAGAAGGTTGTCACCAAAAATTAGTTTGTTATCAAAGATATCGTTTTCGGTTACACGCTCTTTGGCGTGATAAGACTTTTCAGGATTTTACAGCAGGATGCGCGCCTCAAGCCGCGGACGCTTGTATTTTCCGATCCATGTTAGTTCTAGTTTTTGTTTATTACGGTTCATGTAATCGTCCTAAAATTTAATAGTCAGCGAATGGTAAAAACTTCATCAGTTGTGTGTGATAGTTTAAGCTTGGTTTCGATCTTTTCAAGCAATTCATCCGATTTTTTATCCACTATTTTACACGTTTCAAAAAACTCCATCATTTTCTTATTACGCTCTTTTTCGAGTTTTTTGACTTGCTGCCTGGAAGTCGTTTTTTTTCAGAGCCTTCAGGGTAAGGAGAGCCTTTTTGCGCCCTTAATTTTCTTTTCAAGGCGCCTCAATTTCTGATAAATCGCTTCTTTGGAATTTTCGGACAAACGATCCAATTTTTCCTGCTTTTCATTAAAATATTCTTCGTTTAGGCGTTGCACCTTTTCAAGGTGCAGGGTTATGGCAAATTGTTAATTTTTCTGAATTTTTTTGGCTATCGCCTTGTAAGATTTAAGTTCTTCTGTTTTTTCACGCAGTTTAGTTTTGTTGATGGCTACTTCATCGTCCTCTAAGTTCATTTCTTCGGCGACTTCATCAGATGTTTCATAGTCTTTAAGGCTTTCAAGTTCAGTAGCATTCTCTTCAAGAGGTTTAATCATCTTGTCCAACTTACCACTAACCGCAAAAGAAGATGAGGCTAGAATTTTGTGTACTACAAGGTTTACAAGGTGCTTTGCTCCGGGCTTTGTGGAAGCAATGTCATCACGCCGTAGGTACGATGAGATCTGGTTGTAAAGCTCCGTCTCCTCGATAGAGGATTGGAAGTCTTCAGCCATTGAGTGACGGCGTGTAAAGTTCATATCGCCTTTTTATTGGACTTCTCGTCTCAGTGTTTTGGTGCAAACCTTCGAAAGACGATGACACAAAATATTCAGATTATTGGCAGTGATTTTGGCTCCAACATATTGGTTTTGAATGTTTCAACGCTTCCAAAGAGGTGTGAGCCAATGATAAACATCAAACCATCCAGCTCAAGCAGCGAGTTTTGTAATGGTATTGCGGAAAGCATAATTTTTGCGACCTTCTAAAGTTTCTTGCAGCAGTTTTACTATCTTTGCGCTGCTTTTTGCCACATATTACGAAGTTTGTGAGATTCTTTAAAAACCACAAGATTCCAGTTAACACTCTTTAGACCTATGTTTTTACGCGATGCAAACACATAAGAGAAAATGAGCACTCGATCCTCTTTTAGAGCAAAAGGATTAAGAATGTCTGCTGTTTTGTCCACGTTTTAAGACGAAGATATCCAAGATATATGATGGAATATTAAACTTTTCTAATAACTCCTGAGACTACTGATTACTAAGCATCGCAGGAAAAATCAAAATGGTTTTACGGTTACGATCGGCTTATTTTGGGGCAATAATCAAACTTGCCTCGGTGGTCTTAGCAAGTTCCACTTCATTAGCTAATAAAATGCCTGGTGATAGAGGGGACCTTAAAGCAAACAAGGCAGTCTCAATTTGGTGAAGATTAATATCCACCTTTGATGAGGCAAGCTAATTTGAAAGGTTATCTTCTGCTGAGCTGTCAATTGTTAAGGCATGCGCCAAATAGGCTGCTTGATGCTTGGTGTAGCTTTCTGTTTTTGCGTTATTCTGCTTTTGCGCCTGACTCATTTTTTTAGTTCTACTTTGCTCTTTTGTTCATTGATCGATTTCACTCTTGCGGAATTGCTATGTTCCTCCGACTTTGAATCCGGCTAATTTCCCTTCAGGTGCAAAGTGATAAGCTGTTTTTTCAGCTATTTTCAGGTAGTATACCAGCTCTTTGACGGTTAAAATTTCATCGTTACTTACGTCAATCAGACTCCAAATTATGAATTATTATTGGAAATGTTAGAAATTTGAGTAGTTTTCAAAAAATTTAATTCTTATAATACAAAAGCAGATTATTAATTCCAGAAATACAGTAATGATCAGATTTTTTCTGAGCCAAAGCATATCATGCAGCTATGTGTCTATTCAGATCAGAACTATTGAATGACCTGCAAGACTTTCGCTTAACCAATATGCATCAGTAAACTCTATAGGATATTGAATATCTTTTAAACCTATTGCACATTTATGCAGCTAGATTGCTTGTGTTATCCAGTTTGTATAGAAAAAATCATTGAACTCTATGATTTAGATTAAATTGTGGTTTTCTATGTAATTTTTAGATATCCAAGCGTCACCCCATTGTCAGCACCAATAGTTGACACATATCAAGCAATATAGTTTTGTCAATTTTGTGTAAAGCACCAGCTTTAAAATCAATGTCTATTAGAATTTATGGCTCTAGTATCTTCAATTCCCCAATCATGAATGTGTGCTGCAATGTCTTCGTTATATAACTATATATAAGGCTCATAGCATTTCAGATATATCTCCAAACAGCTTTTAATTTGCATATAAGAGGGATCATTATTTTGAATCACAAGCTATAAGATTTCATCATTAGTAACTAAATTAAAACTGTACTATTGATATCAATAAAATAGCGTAATTGGTTAATTACTTAATGGATTTCATTTTTTTGCATTGATTTTAGATATTGATTAATCTTATATGTTATAAATTTTAAAATTGTGGGAAATACGTTTAATCTGCGCATTCTGACAACGAGGTTTATGCAGTTTTTTTCTGCTTTGAAAGTGTAACTGCGACTTTAAAGATAGAAATTGACACAAATTTGCTCGACAGGTTAATTCTAATAGAGTATGTAATAAAGCATTTAGTCTTCGCACGTTTTTCCAAGGTCGGTTTATGATAATGTAATTTGACAAAATACTTTGAAAATCCTATTGGTGTATTACTGACATAATTTTGCTCTTACTTAAATGGATGTTACAACATCCGTTTTTTTTTGATTTTATGTGCAATATTACTGTTTACTTATTAAATAGTTATATTGCTTTTGGAATGATTTTTGGGCACGTTACGGAAGTAGAATCAAAAACTAAGCTGGAAAAAGTTTTTGTGAAGTGCTGAGTATATTTGATTTTGCAGAACATAAGAAATTTGCGAAACATCGTGGTATAACTGCTGCCTTTATCGGAATTATGAAATTGGTATAAGTAGGGCTGTTGTCTTTCTTTTTTCAAAATACAAGGAAATTTTTAGTGTTTTATTAAGGCTTGCTTGTAGTCAACCATGATGAAATACTTTTTGACGTAACAAAAGTAGCAGGTTTTAGGATTCCAACATTATTTTGGATTTATAAAAAAGCTTAGGCATGTAGCTTATACAACCTATCGTTATGCAAGAATAAAATTTTCCCTTTAGAATGTAGAAAAATCTGTGGCAGAATTCTATGAAAAGTTACAAGAGCTTGTCCCAAATATTAAAAACAGCTGCATAATATCAAAATTGAAAGAGTCCATTTAAAAACAACATAAAACATAACTAGCAGCCATCTAAAACAAAAAGAAAGTAGTAATATTTTTTAAATTCCTTCTGTAAAAGTTAAAGTTTAGGAATAATACATTGAATGGTAATAAATTTATAACAGCCAATATAATTATCACATATTCTTATCTAATCCCACTTAATAAAAGATTTCATGTCAAATGACATCCTTTAATTCACTCAGTTTATTCCCTAGCTTTATTATATTTGGATGACACGGAAAAGAAATCGCATAACAAACATACGAACTCAAATAGTATATTGCTTATGTAGCAGTTATTAAGAAAAAGAAAGTTATAGTAGAGATTCAACGTACGAATAATTTCACATTTTAGTATTTTTATAATTTTTTGCAAGGAAGGTTATACTTAATAAAGTCACCTCTCCTAAAACACCCTTAGGTTGAAGAAAATAATACTTATGGAATCGAAAATATAACTGGTTATAATAGGCTTAAGAGATAAAAAGATAAATCACTTCCTTTTAGCAACACTCTATAAAATAGTAAAAAATTATAATTATTTCAGCAATTTAATTTACGTAGATAAAAAATAAGAGTCGTTCTACATAAAGACAGAGCAGAACGAAAGAAAATTTATAGAGCTTTTATATTTTCCATGAAGACTGTAGCATTTAAACAGCAGAACTTTATTATAGAAAGTGCCTAATTGTATGAAGGTGTATCTTTTTTAAAGATATATATATTATCTGATAGATGGGTTATCTAATCGTCAATAATGAAGCTATCCTGCTGATAATTATTTTATTACATTAGTGCTCTAATTATAAAAAATTCATAAAAGTATGCTTATAAAAACAGCGAATATAAAGCATCTCTTTTTATCCTTATTATAAAGTATTACGGAAAAATTATTTTCATACTCTTGCCATTCTGAGTATGCGCTTTATTTGAAAGTTGGAATTGCTCTTTAACAAAGCTTTTTTGTTAAGAAATAAGCTGTGGTATTTTTGAATGGAGATTATGTAATATTCTCAAAACTTTATTTTTTAGCTTGAATCCCTTTAGCTAAAAAGAGTGGGAACTTTTTTAGCATCTATGTTGTCGCGGAGATTTTGGAATAACGCCGTAATGAGTACCGGCGTTAGAGAGGGATAAGTTTTATCTTTATTTGTTCGTTTTTTGAGTGCGCAAACTAAGGAGTTTGTTCTGGGAGTTTTTGCATCTTGTGATGATATTGAATCACGTTGGAGGAGGTTCTTATGAAAAAATTATATTCAACATCAAATTTGGTTAAAGCGGTTTCTTTGGGAACTGCAATGAGCGCATTTTTATCAGGTGTTTCACCTGTTTTTGCTGGTGATGATAGTTTCTATGGTGCGGATATTTTTAATGCAGGCAGTAAAGTAAAGTTTGCAGCTGTTGAGAACACACAACAAAATAACGGAAAAAGTAAGAATCTCAACATTAGCAAAGAGGGTGATAAAATCGTAAATTTTGATTTGGTTGATAATTTTATAGGGAAGGTGATCACTGCATCCAGAACCTTTATGAATGATGCAGGCTTTGGATTTGATGATGGCGAGGGACCAAAAATAACTGTGACCGGTATTGATGCTGGGAATAAAAAAATTAGAGGAGTAGCCGAAGGAACTTCAGATAATGAAGCTGTGAATTTTGCGCAGTTGCAGAAAATAAAAGATCAGATGGAAGATAATACTCTTATTGAATGGGATGGGGATGAGGAGGTTATCAAAATTGGTGCTGAAAAAGAAGGTCTTGAAATCAATATTAAAAACAATGCAAACAGAGAGCGAGTTATTTCTGGTGTTTTTAACGGAGAAATCAGTCACACTTCAACCGAAGCAATAAACGGTGCCCAGCTTTTAAGTATGATGGGAATTGTAGCAGATTATTTTGGTGGTTCAGATACAGATCTATATCATGGTATTAAACCAGATTATGTTATTCAAACTAAAAAATATAATACCGTTTTGGATGCTTTTAAGGGTGTTGATAATTCTATTAGCGATATTTATCGTACAATTAATCTAGATACGGGCAGGAAGTTTATTACAATTGGTGCTAAAATAAATGCTGAAAAAATCGATGTTTCAGGCATTGATGGGGATCGACCGATCATGGGTGTGAAGGAAGCGACACAGAGTAATGAAGCTGTTAATAAAGCGCAGCTTGATGGTGAGATTGCAGATATTACTGAAAGTCTTAGCAATGTGCAAAGTTTTGCGGTTTTCTACGATCAAAAGAATGGTGGGAATGTTGACTATAGCAAGGTTACTTTGGGTAAAAGTTCACATGTTGGACCAGTTGATCTCTTGAATGTTGCTGCTGGTGATATTGCGCAAAACTCCAATGCTGCTGTAAATGGTTCGCAGCTTTATGGTATGGGCATTGAGATTGCTAGTTATTTTGGCGGTGATGCTCGCTATGAGCGTGGAGAGTGGAAAGCTCCTACTTTTAAGATTGCCGAGCACAATCTGGATAATGATACTGTTGTTTTAAAGCCATATTCTAGTGTTTCTGATGCATTTAATAGTATTAACTCTTCTATTGGCGATATTTATCGTACAATTAATGACGTATCAGATAGTAGCCTTGTTAAATGGTATGGGGGTGAGGAGGTTATCAAAATTGGTGCTGAAAAAGATGGTACTGAAATCAATATTGCAAACAGTAAAAACGGAGAGCGAGTTATTTCTGGTGTGAAAAATGGAATGCTCTCTAATGTATCAACCGAAGCTGTAAATGGTTCACAGCTCTTTACCACTAACGAGTATATTACAACTGTTGCCAATGATCTGTCGAAAATTTCTGACAATACATCGAAATATTTGGGTGGCGGTGCGGATATTCTTGCAGGTATAGAGCCATCTTTTGTTATTAAAAATCAGAAATATAATGATGTTGCTTCTGCTTTTACTGGTGTAAACATTTCTATTAAAGATCTTGATGATAGAATTGTTGAAATAAAACAACATAACCTTGTACAACAAGAAGGAGGTAACTCAGCTGTTATCACTATCGGTAAAAATACAGCTGGAAGTACTATTAGTGTTGCAGGATATGCCAATGTAGGCCGTACTATTTCTGGCGTAAAGGCAGCGGAAAAAGGTGATGAAGCCATTAATAAAGACCAACTTGATGAAAGTATAGAGAAGATTTCTCAAGATATTAAAGAAGCAAATGCTTCTGCAGTTCTCTACGATAAAAATGAAGATGGCTCTATTGATTATAGTCATGTGACCTTTGGTGATAACAATAGTGTTAATCCGGTTGCTCTTTTGAATGTCAAGGCTGGTAATATTACGGAAGACTCAACTGATGCAATAAATGGTTCCCAACTTTATTCTATGGGGAGCAAGGTTGCTGCTTATTTTGGCGGTGGTGCGGGATATGATAATGGCAAATGGACAGCTCCTAATTTCAAGATCGCTCAATTCAATGTTGATGGCACAGCTGTTGAGAAGAACTATAATAATGTTGCTGATGCCTTAAGCGGTATTAATAACGGCATGTCAAATATTAATAACCGTCTTAATGATGTCATTAAAAAGGCAGATTCAGACACTTTAAAGTGGAATGAAGTAAAAAAAGCGTATGATGCTGGTCGAGATGATCAGCCGAGTAAGATTATCAATGTAGCTGATGGTAAAATTTCAAAAGATTCGAAAGATGCGATTAACGGGGGACAGCTTTGGAAAACCAATGAGCGTGTTACGGATCTCGAAAAGCAAGTTGGTCATATAGATAATAGAGTTGACAATATTATGAACACGATTGGTGATATTGGTGATACGGTTAATGACATTTCTGAAAATGTTGTTCACTATGAACGGGATGAATATGGCAAAAAAACCAATAAAGTTGTTTTGCAAGGTAGCGATGCCAGTGAGCCTGTTATGATTGATAATGTTGCAGATGGTGCTGTTCAGAAGGGTTCAAAAGAGGCTGTAAATGGTGGACAGCTTCATGACTACACCCAAGAACAGATGAAAATTATTCTCGATGATGCAAAGCACTACACAGATCAACGGGTAAACAATATCGTTGTTGATGCAATCGATGATGCTGTTGAGCGCGCTAACAATTACACAAATATAAAGTTTAAAGCTTTAAATTATGGTATTCAGAATGCACAAAAAGAAGCAAGACAAGCAGCAGCTATTGGTTTAGCGGTATCTAACTTACGCTACAATGATATCCCTGGAAAATTGAGCGTTGCATTTGGCAGCGGCTTGTGGCGTAGTCAGTCTGCATTTGCCTTTGGTACTGGTTATACATCTGAGAACGGAGCTATTCGGTCCAATGTATCTATCACCAATTCTGGTGGCCATTGGGGTGTGGGTGCAGGATTTAGTATGACGTTGAATTGATAATAAACATAATATATTAGCAAAAAAACTTTCTTGCTCTTATCTTAAATTAAGATAAGAGCGAGAATTTATTTCGGCAAAAATAAATAAAACAAACCTATTAGCTAATAAAAGATTAATTTAAAAACAATATAAAATAGGCAAATAATAAAATATACGCTTCATAAAAAATTCTGCTATCCTATTTCAATTTTTAACAGGGTAGAATTACCACATACCCGTCTGTTTCTCCTTTTACTAAACAACAGCTTAAATAACGTGAAACAAATACATTATTTAATTCTACTGATTAAAACCTAGTCACCTTCTGCGTTAAATACATCTTTTTTATATCATCAATTGGAAGCTTATTATAAAAAAATTAATTTAATAATCTCAAAGAGAAATAATGTAGATACCTTGCATTAATATACTTAGATTTTTAAGTTTTATTTGAGTAGCTACTTGGTGCAGGCAATTAATTTTTCATAAGAAATTATGTTGATCCTATTTTTTAGGGACTGTGAATACTTTTTAAATGCAGACAAGATTCAATTAGGTATTAGAACAGCCATGAATCCTACACTATAATGCTTAATGTTCTATAGGAATAGCTTGGCTTATTTTGTTAAAATAGGCACACTAGAACTAAAAATGATCTCCTTTTATTAAATCACTAAAAAAATTTTTATTTTGGTCTTGATATTTCATTTAATAGACTATAGAGGTATAAAAATGCTAGAGGAGTCCATTTTAATCGCAGGAAAAAGTTTTAGAAGGGAAAGAAGTGATGTGTATAAATAAAGAAAATACTACAGAACAATTTCCAAATTACTACACTACACTTGCTAAAAGAGTACATTAGGCAAAAAACACCTCCCAGGAAACTTAGATGTTTCTTAAAGTGCTACGGCTTTTGCTTATTTTATTAATAAAAACTCTCGTCAAGAAGAATTCCATTCTCACATACAACACAATCTTCGCTAGGTAACCAAAATCATAAAGTAAACCAAACTATGTCACGTAAAATATTTTTAACTTTCGAAATACATAAACCCTACTTTTTAAATTTGCATAACAACAACCACACACGCAGTTTTCGTTAAAATTTAAATCCACCTCCTTTTTGCGTTTATTCATATATTTGAATTTCTCATTTAGGTTCTATTGCATATTTAAGTTTCATTACAGAAGGTACACACAAAACATATACAAAAAACCAAACAACGTCACTAACTGCCACCACCTCAGAGCTTACGAGCCACTGACTAGCACTGAAATGTGTTTTTTTTGTGTTTTTTGAATACGTTTTAAAGTTTTTTTATTGGAGAATTTATTATGAAAAAGTTGTACAACACACGAATAGTCAGTGATTTGAGGTCTTCTTGTTCTTCTTTTGTTAATGTATTTTTGTTGACCGAAATGGTTGTGTTGTTATCAAGTGTTTCGCCTACTTCCGCTTCAAATCTTGCAATAACAGCGGCTACTGTTATGAGCTCAAATACCCCACAAGTGCGCTATTCTAGGGCCAGTCATGGCAGTGTTGTTCTTTCTGGTGATGATAATTTCTGTGGTGCGGATGAAGTTTTTGGTCGTGGGGGTATTACCGCTCCTTCTAAGAGTACGATAGGTGCACAAGAAGAATATAGGAGGTTTTTTGAACAGCCAGAGTTTGGTGCACATTCTCCTTATAGTCAGAGCACTGTACAACAACGTTGGTCTGGGAATGGGCACACAGTGCCGACTAAGCCTGGAGGAAAAGGCACTGGTTATATGGGGCTTAAGACAGGTGGTCGTACAAATGTTTTGCCTGAGGCTTATGGTATTTATTCTTTTGCTACGGGCTGTGGGTCTTATGCATCCGGGAACTATTCAACAGCATTTGGTGCAAATGCAACTGCACTTACTGGGGGCTCTCAAGCTTTTGGTGTCGCTTCGCTTGCAAGTGGGAGGGTGTCCATTGCTGTGGGTGTGGGGGCGGAGGCTTCGGGAGAATCTGGGCTCGCTTTTGGTGGGCTTACGGTTGCAAGGGGTGGTCATAGTGTAGCTTTGGGCACACGTGCTATGGCTCAAGGGCAGAACTCTATTGCGATAGGTGGTAGTGGTGTGGATACCGAGATAACAGCAGCTGCAGGGTTAAGATCAGTTGCAATCGGTTATAAGTCCTCTAGTTCAGGAGATTTTTCAGTTGCTTTAGGTGTAGGTGCGAAAGCGTTTGTCGAAGGGGGTGCTGCTGTAGGTTCTGGATCTGTATCCCAGACAGCAGGTGGTATTTCTGGTTATGATCCTAAAGAGGATGCTGCGTCAAAAGATGCTACTGTAACATGGAAAAGTACTACAGGGGTCTTTTCTGTTGGTGATTCAGCTGGGGTAACACGACAAATTGCGGGAGTGGCTGCTGGTACTCGAGATACTGATGCAGTAAATGTTGCACAGTTAAAATCTATGAGAGAATTTGTAATGCAAGGGTGGAAGTTTTCTACTAACAAAGAGAATGTTACGACAGTTCCATTATCTGCTACAGTAGATTTTTCGTCTGGGAGTGAAAATTTAAAAGTTGAAAAAGCTGCAGATGGCAGCGGAATTGCATTTGATTTAGCGAAGAGCATTACGCTAGATCATATGGATGTAAGAGGAATTGTTTCTATAGATTCGACAGGTCTGGTAATTGCTGATGGTCCCCAAATAACAGCCGCTGGTATTAATGCTGGAAATAAACAGATTACGAATGTTGAAAGGGGTACGCAAGATACTGATGCAGTGAATTTTGCACAGCTAAAGGAAGTAACGCAACAATTGTCCATGAGGCCTAGCTTCATTGAGCAAGATATTGTGAGCAAACATCTCACGATTGGTGCACAAACAGATGGCGATGAAATTAATATCCTCAATAAGGATAAAAATAAGCGTACCCTTTCTGGACTAAAGGATGGTGTAGTTTCTGTAAATTCAAGTGAAGCGGTAACTGGCTCGCAGCTTTTCTCTTTAAAACAGGATTTAGGAACTGTATCCGGTGGCGTAGAAACAACAGCTGCGAATATATTAAAGTTCTTTGGAGGTGGTGCTACATATGAAGATGGCACATGGACTGTTCCAACATTTACGCTTAAAGCGGTTAAAGAAGATGGTAGCACTGAGGAACAGAGCTATGACAATGTTGCAGCTGCTTTAACGGGAGTTGGTAGTTCTTTCACGAATATGCAGGAAAGCATTTCCAGCACGGTTAATCAAAAGATTAAGGATGAGTTTGACAACATAAGCAATGGTCGTCTTGTTAAGCAAGATGCTGGAACGCATGTTATCAATATTGGTAAAGAAGTAGAAGGCAATACCATTAATATTGCGAATAGTAAAAAGGAGCTACGCATCCTTTCCGGTTTGCAGGCAGGTACTTCAGAGAATGATGCTGTTAATAAAGGTCAGCTTGATGCGAGTATCGAGACTGTACAAAATGATTTAAAGAAAGAATCCGATAAGCTTAGTGAGAGCGTAGAAAGCATTACTAAAACAGTTCAAGGTGATAGCTTATTTTGGAGCACAACTGATAATGCGTTTGTTGCTGATCATGGAGTGAGTGGTTCCAAGAGTAAGAGCAA
This sequence comes from Bartonella vaga, assembly GCF_037070895.1. NCBI lineage: Bacteria > Pseudomonadati > Pseudomonadota > Alphaproteobacteria > Hyphomicrobiales > Bartonellaceae > Bartonella > Bartonella vaga. Next base: position 290 of record NZ_JAYMZK010000001.1, on the reverse strand, counting down.
GCTGACACATCTTTTGGATGGAGAAATTGCTTCTGGTTCTTCTGATGCTGTTACAGGTGGGCAGCTCTATTCATTGAATGATCAACTTGTAACCTATTTGGGTGGTACATCTGAGAATGGGATCTGGAAAGCTCCTAGTTTAACAGTTAATACCATTAAAGAAGATGGTAGCACTGAGGAACAGAGCTATGCTAATGTTGCAGCTGCTTTAACGGGAGTTGGTAGTTCTTTCACGAATATGCAGGAAAGCATTACTAAGGAGGTTTCCAAGCAGATTAGTGATGAGATTG